>CAZNCK010000020.1:26783-36421 GCA_964571545.1 uncultured Treponemataceae bacterium
CCGGAGAGGCCGCGGTGCAGGGCCAGCTAGTCGAACTTCAGAAACTCAAGAACCAGACCGCCGTGACGCTCGTAGCCTCCGCCCGCGAGGAAGAGGCGCGTATCGTGGCCGAGGGTGACCGCGAGGCGGTGTCGATACGACAATCCGCGCGCAACGAGCTTCTCAAGGCCAAGGCCGAACTACTGGCCACCTACGGCGACGACGCCTCTAGCGTCATGTTCCTGCAGCAGCAATTGCCCCGATTGTTCGAGGCGTACATGGAAGCGACAAAAACCGGCGCGGTGGACAACCTCGTCGTCATGAATGACGCCGAGGGTTTCTCCGGAGCCGTCAACCGCGGACCACGAGCCTTCGCCGATTTCCTTCATACCTTCGCCGAGGCGTTCGGCGTCGACGTGCGAGCGCTGGCTATGCCGGAAGCGTCCGGGGCCACGGCGACCAAGGGAGGCCTTCGATGATTGCGTTCATTGCGGTTCTAGGCGGGCTCGTGGCCATCACGATTCTGATCCAGCTCATCACCAACATGAAGATAGTCGGCGGCAACGAGCTCGGCGTCGTCACCGGTTCGAGCGGAGCCAAGGGCTTCCGTACCCTGTCCGGTGGCCGGGCGTTCATCATTCCGCTGCTCCAGCGCTTCAGCAAATTCGACCTGACACCCATCACCATCGAGGTGGTCGTCGATTCAGCCATCGCGGCTGGCATCGTGCCGCTCAACGTCAAGGCTACCGTCTCGTTCGCTATCGCAAGCAACGACGCGGGCCGCTCCCACGCCGTGACGCGCATCCTGGACCTGGCAACGAATCCCGAACGACTCATCAAGACGGCCGGTGACATCATTGAAGGCCACCTGCGCGATTCCATAGCCAGCATGACGCCTGAACAGGTGATGAAGGATAAGGATATCCTCGTTGCCAAGATGATAAACGTCTGCAAGCACGATCTCGAAAACATAGGCCTCGAAATAACGACGATGAACATCGCCGATGTGGACGACCATCGCCTGCCTGGCGTCGAGGAACCTGACCTGTACATCGCTCTCCTCAAGCGCATCCAGTCGGCCAGCGCCGAGACTAAGGCCCGTCAGGCCCAGGCTGAGGCCAAGGCCGCGAGCGCCGAGCAGGCCGAGGCGCGCAGGGCCGAGACCGAGGTCAAGAACCTGAACAATGAACTTGTGCGTCTCAAGGCCGAGGTTCGCGTCCGCATGGCCCAGGAAAACCAGCGCCAGATGGTGGGCGTGGAACAGGAATCCGCCAACGCCCGCGCCCGTGTATCCGGCATAAAAGCCGAGCTCGAGGCCGAGAAACAGAATATCGAGATGCTCAGGAACCGCTACCGTGCCGAGATTTCCACGCCGGCGGTAGCCGAGAAGGAAAAGGCCATTCTGGAAGCCAAGGCCGAGGTTTCAGGCTGGAGGGAAGTGGCCCGGGCGGAGATAGAGCAACTCGCCGTTACGCTCAAGACAATGCAGACGGCGGGCGGCGAGGCTCGGCGCGCCTGGATACTGGACAACTTCCAGAAACTGTTCGGGCCGTTTGCCAAAACGCTTGCCAGCTACCCCACAGATCACGTTTCCGTAGTCACGGGCTCGGGAGGCGACCGCGAACCGATTTCAGCGATACACCCGAACGCCGTCGCCGCTGCCAGGAACGATATCGTCGCGGCCGCCCTAGAGGGGATGACAAGGCCGGAGCCGCGCAAGGGCGGGCTGGTGGACAGGGAAAAGAAGGCTTGACCCGGTGGCGCGATCAAGCCCCGCAAGGCATTGATCGCGCCATTCTCAAATTTTTACCGCTTTGGATTTGTTCGCTGCGTTGGCCGCCCGCATGCGGGGTTTGTCGGCGTACATGCGTCTGTCGGCGGTGGACAGGAACTCTTCAAGGTCCGGATGGACTGGCCCGACAGACCCAAGGAAGCCGAAGGCCGCTGAGAGCGTGACGGTGCTTGAGCCGCTCGAGAACGTAGCCGATCCGACTACTTTGCGAATTTTCTCTATGGCTGCCGCCGTAGCCGCTTCATCGCACTCAGGAAAAACAAACGCGAATTCATCGCCGCCTATTCTTCCTATGATGTCGCAGGACCGTAGCGTGTCGACGCAGAGCCGCGCAGTCAGCCGTAGCGCATCGTCACCGGCGCGGTGGCCGTAACGGTCGTTTATTACCTTGAAGCCATTCATGTCCATGATAGCGAACCCGATAGGCCGGTTGTGGCGCCGCGCGCGGTCGAGTTCAATACTGGCTTTCTCGTAGAAACTGCGGCGGTTTGAAACGCCGGTCAGCCCGTCTATCGATGCCAGGTCGCGAAGCCGCTCCTGCAGGCGCTCCCTGTCGGTGACATCGTAGAATATGAACAGAACGCCTATTTTCCTCTTGTTGTTGTCTATCATTATAGATCGATGAGCTTCGAACCTTCTCTCGTCTCCGCTTGCTGAACGTATGGAAATTGTATAGGGGGTATCGCTGCGTGACAGAGCGCCATCCAGATCGGGGCAATCGAGGTAGAGATCTGAAAACAGAGGATTTTTGGTTTTTAGGGAGAGTCGCGGAAAGAGTTCCTCCGCGGACGCGTTGTGGTCGACTATGGCGTCGTCATCGCCGATGACTATGGCGGCTGACCTCATGTGTTCGAATACCGTATCGCGCGCTATCGGACGCAGGTCAAAGACCCGGTGCTTGAAAAAGCCAGTCGCGAAGAATATTCCGCTGATCATGAACGCGATGGGAGTCAGATCGGTGCCCGCAGGCGTCAGGCCCGCGATGTAGATGACGTTGGACAACAACGGCGCGCCGCTTCCAGCAAGCAGATATAGTGCCTGCGAGCGACGAGTTCCCGCCCCTGATCGTATTGCTTTGATAAACTCGAAGACTCCGAAGGCGAAGACGCCATAAAGGACGAGTATATTGACCCAATACCAGGGGCCCTTGGTAAAACTCAGTATTGAAAGCCCCAGCACGCTCGTTACGGCAGGCTCGATGTACATGAGTTCGTGCTGCGGAATGGTGAAGACTATGATCAGGGTTATTGCCGGGATTATCGATACAAGAGCGACCGCGGCGGGCGTGGGATTGGGCTTGCCTCTGAAATCCTGAATCATAAAGAACATCGAAACGGTTATTATCTGGGATCCAAGGTATTCGAAACTGATGCACCAGAGGACGCCCTCAAGGTTTGGTTGCAGAATCTCTATCATGTAGAAAGCCGCGTATATAGCGGCTCCGGCGAAGATCGTTGAAAGAGAGTAGTACTGCCCCTTGGAACGCGCCCTGATGTAGGCTAGGACACCCAGGGCGAGGCATACAAGAACGGAGGCTAGCAAGGATGCCACAACGAGTGATTTCACCTGATTCGTTTCCTTTTCTTCATCGTAACAGCATAGAGTCGACACTTGCGGGGCGCAAGGCCGATCTCGTCAGAACCGGTAGGTAAACCTGCCTGTTATTGATGATGATCCCGAGTTGGAGAACTCCGCCTTTCTGAAACCGTACAGCACATCCTCGTCTATGTCTGAATAGTACGAGCCAGACTCTATGTGGACTGCCTCAAGTACCGGGTCTCCATCAGGACCCGGAGCCGAGACCTTGAACAGGATGGTGACGGGCCGAAGGTGCTTGCCATTCTTATACTCAGCATTCTTGACGTCATAGCCGGCGTCCTCAAGCATTATCCACAGGGTTGCCCGGGAATCGTAGTCAGGCTGTCTGAAATTTTTGAGCTGCCATAATCCGCCATCTTCCTTGTACCAGGTCGTGAATATTTTCTTGCGTGCTTCCTTCGTGCCAGGCAGTTTCGGTAGGTCGGGAATGGCCTCGTACAGGGAGGCTGGAAGTTCGTTGGGTACCCGCATGTAGAGCCAGATCGGAACGTACAGGCTACGGCTGACGACTCCTGAGCCGGACAGATAGGTCATGTCGTAGGAGTTGCCGCTTTCCGAGCCCCTGAGCACAACAGGCACCGGTGCGGGAGGAGTCTCGGGCTGGGGAACAGGAGCGGTGACGGCTGGAGTCGGCTTTGGAACCTTAGGACTCGCGGGCTTTGCGGGTACAAGGGCAGGCGCTGTCGTATTCACGGGCACCGGGGCGGGAACGCTTTCGGGAGCCGGGGCCGTCGTATCCGGTTCAGGCGCTGCCGGAGTCGGTGCCGGTTCCATGCTGGGTTTGGGCACATCCATACCGTCTGGCGAACCCAGCCGGACGACGATGGGTCCTGAAAAGTCGGCCAGCTCCTCCACGGCAAACAGGGAAACCAGCATGGCGACGGCGAAGGCAAGCACATAGACACCCAGCGCGGAAGACCAGGCAATGGCTGCCCGCTTCCGCTGTCGGGCGCGCAGCCAGTCGTCGCGGACAGCTGTCATGGAGCTACCTTACCGGGAGCGCGTGTAGAGAGGCCCACCGAGTCTATGCCGTTTGTCCTGAGCGCATCCAGTAGCGTAACGACGAGCTGGTATGGCGCTTCGGCTCCGGCTTCGAGTACCGCCTGCACGTCTGTCGCCGTACGGCCTTCAAGCTCCGCCCTTACGACGGTCTCCGCGCCGGCCGCGGTCGTCCGTATCTTGTTGACGTAGACTTCGTCCTCGGAAACCGCGACGATGGCCAACTCCGTGATCGTGATGGCCGTTGCGGTGCCGGAGCCGGGAAGGTTGAGCTCAATGCCCGGCGTCGTCTTGAAGGTGCTCGAGATCATGAAGAACAGGACCAACTGGAACACGATATCTATCATCGGCGTCAAGTCGACCAATACATTGGGCTTGAGTCTGCGCTCGATGATCATAGGTCGGCTCCGTGCTTTACCTCGAGACCTGTCGCGACTTCCGCTGCCGCGCGACTGCGGAACTTCTCTGAATTGATCATCATGATCAATGCCGTTACCTGGTTTTCCATCTTAAGGAGTATAAGGTTTACCTTGGTGACGAGCAGGTTGTAAAAAATTACCGCCGGAACAGCGACCACGATGCCGCCTACGGTGGTTATGAGCGCTTCGGAAATGCCCAGGGCGAGGATGGAGGGATCGGCCACCGCTCCGAACCGGCCCAGGACGCCGAAGGCCTTCATCGTGCCGGTAACGGTTCCGAGCAGCCCGAGGAGGGGCGCGATGTGGGCTATAGTGCCCAGCGTCGAAATACTGCGTTCAAGCCGGGGCACTTCTTGGGCGGCCGCGTCTTTGAGGACTTCTTTTTGCGCTGCTTCTGGAAATGTCCTATATTCGATCCCTACCTTGATAAGCGCGGACAGCGGAGACTCGTTGTTGTCGCAGATAGAGAGCGCTTCCTCGTAGTGCCCCTTCTCGACTGATGCCTTGACCCGCTGGAACAGCTTTTCCTCGTCCGTCTTGATGCTCCTGAAGTAGAGGGCGCGCTCGATGATGATGGCCAGCCCGACCAGGGACAATGCCATGATGATCCAAAGGATAATACCGCCTTTGACTATGAAATCGAGCATGTAAGCCTCCGTAGCTCAGTGTTGTGTTGTTGAATGACACGGTGAAACACCGCCGACCATACTATAGATACTAACGCGGATATTCAGATCCGTGAAGATTTAAGGCCTGGAATTGCTGCAATTCATTTTAAAAAGGCCAAAAAGATGCTTTGGGGGCATCTTTTTGGCTGTAAAGGGCTCTTTTCTTGTCGTTATACGGTCGGAATGGCGTTTTTGTGCGAGCGGGCGAGCGCGGCCACATCCAGGATCAGCGCGATGCCGCCGTCCGCCAGAATGGCCGCGCCGGAGATGCCTGTGGCGAAGCGGGCTATCTCTCCTATAGGTTTGATGACCGTCTGATAGCCGCCTATGACCTGGTCAAAGCCTATCGCCAACTTGGAATCGAACACGCTGACGATGACGACTTCTTCTCGCACCGGCGCATCCTCGTCTTGTCCGAACAGGGCTCTCGATGAAACGTACGGTATGAAATCCTTTCCCCTGACAATGAGCCGTTCGGGGTCGTTTGAGCGTTCCCGTTCAAAGCACGAATCCACCGATGAGAGAGGGATGACGTACATGCGAATTCCGGAACGTACGAGGAAGCCATCGATGATCGCAAGCGTCAGCGGAATGTCCAGGTTGAATTCGGTGCCCTTGCCAATCCAGGAATGCACGGTAAGGATACCGCCGAGCTGATCTATGGCTGTTTTCACGACATCGAGGCCCACGCCCCGTCCCGAGACGCTGGAGACGACGTCCGCCGTAGAGAAGCCAGGTTTGAATATCAGTTGATCAATTTCGTCATCTGTCAGGCGGGTGTCGGACGCGACGAGGCCGCGCTCGATGGCCTTCTGGAGGATTTTCTCCCGATCCAGTCCTTCGCCGTCGTCGGAGACGCTGATGCGAACGAAGGCGCCCGCGTGTTGGGCCTTCATGGTGATCGTGCCGGCCGGCGGCTTTCCTTTCCGGACACGCTCCGCGGTCTGTTCGAGCCCGTGATCGGCGGCATTTCTCACGAGGTGGACCAGCGGGTCATTGAGCACGTCTATGACCGATTTGTCTATCTCGGTCTCGCCGCCTTCTAGCCGCAGTTCGAGTTCTTTGCCTAGGTTCTTTGACAGGTCTCGCGCAAGGCGCTTGAATTTCGCGAACAGCGAGTCCACCGGAACGAGGCGTAGTTCCATTGAAGTTGCCCGGAGTTCTCCCGCCAGCCGCTTCACGTAATCACTGATGCCGTGCAAGTGGCGGTCGCCGGAATCCCTGACGGTCTGCGACAGTTGCGCCTGTACGGTGACGAGTTCTCCTACGAGATTGAGGAGCCCGTCCAGCTTGTCGGAACGTATCCTGATAGTCTTGCGGTCGCTTTCTTCCCTGGCAGCCTGCACGATGCCACGGGCATGTTGCTGTTCAAACAGCGCGTCATCCACGACGGCCTTGGGGGTACCTAGATCCTTTACCAGGATTTCGCCTATCGGGCGTTGTCGCGACAAGGCCGCGTTGATATCTTTCTCAGGTAGGCTTCGCGCCGCGAGTATTTCGCCCAGCCGACGTACATGGTTGCCGTCGATGACATCATCGTGATCGGCTTCCTCTACCAGGACGGTCGAAGTTCCTTCCTCGAAGATGAATACGTCATCGATAGCGCTTTTCAGCACCGAGGTCGTCAGTAGCACGTCCCACGACAGATAGCATGTCTCGGGGTCCAATCCGGAAAGCGCGGGGACTCCGCTCGTATCGCAACGGACGCTCGCCTCGCCTAGTTCCCTCAACTCGCGTATCAGCGATTCAGGCTTGACGCCGCGGTGGTACGCATCGGCCGAGGGTTTGTACCGAATCCTGAAGGTCTTGAAGGCGCTGGCGGTGAAATCGCGAATGCTTTTGGGCGCCGTGACGGTAAGGTGTTCTTGCTTCTCCGTTACCTTGCCCGATATTGCGGCGAGCGTCGCTATCAGATCTTCACGTTCTTCGGTAGAGGCTGAATCCGGCGTGTCGAGCAAGGCGCGGATGTGGTCGCGCGAACGCAGAACCGCGTCTGAAAGTTCCGGCGTGGCGGGCAGGGACTGGCTCCTGAAGTGGTCGAGCGCGGCTTCCACCTCGTGCGCAAAGGCGCCCACCGCCTCGAAGCCGAACATCGACGCGGAACCCTTGATGGAATGGAGCGCCCTGAACGCCGCGTTCATGGCCTCTACATCGGACGGGTTCTTTTCAAGGTCGAGCAGGTGGTCTTCGAGGCCGTCAAGTAGCTCGTGAGCCTCGTCCAGGAAGGTCTCTATGAGTTTATCGTTCATGGCGGACCTCCGCGTTCGAGCCTTCTATAGAATCGCAGCAGAACATGGTCAGGAGGGAGTGGCGCGATTCGCTTTCTCTGATCACTGATTTGCAACCCTTGGCCGCCGCATCTCGTTCGAACGCGATGATCAGTTGGGCAAGCGAGGAGTCAGCCCGCTTTGTTTTACTGATATCAAGTAAGATAGTCGATCCGGAACCGGCTTTGTCGAGGGCCGCCATAAGTTCGGCTTTGATGCCCGCCACCGCGGCGATGCCCGAGTTTTCCGGAGCCAACACGGTAATATCAAGCACGTCGACCCCCTTCGCTTCCGGCGAACAGCGATTCCTTGGACGCGAGTTCTTTCAGGTTGATGATTGAATGCCGCGTCTCACTGACGAAACAGAAACCCTCAAAGAAACGAGAGGCGTTCTCGGGCAGGAAATCCGGTACGGCCGAGATGTCGGCTTCTTCAAGGTTGACGACCTTACCTATCTTGTCGGCCTGCAGTCCGATGAACGGAAGGAGCGTTCCGTTTTCCACTTCGAAGATGACGATCCCGCCTTCTTCTTCGTCCATGATCGTTTCACCGACCGCGCCGGCATGAATTTCGTCTACTTTTGTCAGTCGCAGCGTCTCGCGAGGATCGAATACCGGGACGACGTTGCCCCTGACGTTTGTCAGACCCGTGACTATGGTCGATCCGTGGGGCAGAGGCGTTATCATCTGCGGGTCGAGTACAGAATTGACGTACTCCACAGGCACCCCGTATCGTCGCTTCTCAAGCTCGAACGTCAAATATTGGCGCATATACGTACCTCCGTCAGTCTTGTATGCGATCGTTGTCGGTCCTGAAAAATGCTATTGCCTCTCGCAGGTTCGATGCCTGCGCGGCCAGTTCTTCTGTCGTTCCAGCGACTGTGGTAGCCTGGCTGGCAATCTCCTCGCTAGTGGCGCTGAACTCTTCCGATAGCGACGCGTTCTGTTGTATGACCGTGTCCAGCTGGGCAATGGCCTGGTTGATCTGCTGGGTTCCCGAGTCCTGTTCGCGACTGGCAAGGCTTATTTCCTGTACTAGTTCCGCGGTTTTCTGGATATCAGGAACCATGCGCTGGAGCATGGCGCCCGCTTTTTCCGCCACGTCGACGCTACGTTTTGACAGGGCCGATATTTCTCCGGCGGCCAGCTTACTGCGTTCCGCCAGTTTGCCGACCTCGCTGGCCACGACCGCAAAGCCCTTGCCGTGCTCGCCGGCGCGCGCGGCTTCTATGCTGGCGTTTAGGGACAACATGTTTGTCGAGCGCGCGATCTCTTCGATAATGGCGGTCTTTTCGACGATCTGGCGCATAGCTATGACGGTCTCGGCCACTGCCGCCGCGCCTTGTTTCGCGTCACCGGCTGCTTTTGCTGATATCAGCTCTGTCTGCGCGGAGTTTTCAGCGCTTTGCTTTATGTTGGCGCCCATCTGCTCAATACTCGCTGAAACTTCCTCGGCGCTCGCCGCCTGTTCGGATGCGCCTTGAGACAGTTGCTGGCTGGAGTTTGCGATGCCTTCGATGCCTATTGCCATCTGACGCGCTGTTTCTGATAAGTCGCTGGCGCTTGAGGAAACCGAGTCGCTCGTCTTCTGCGCCTTGGTGATGACATCGGAAAGTTTAGCTACGGTCCTGGAAAGCGCACGGGCGAGGTCCCCCGTCTCGTCTCGGGTTCGCGTCCAACGCTCGTCTACGTTCATCGATATGTCTCCGCCGGCGATGGCGTCGGATATTTTGAGGCATTCGTGCAACGGCCTCGTGATGCTTCTTGTCAGGATGATTGAAACCATAAGTGTCAATGCGGCAGCGAGACCCGCTAGAATAATCATGCTGATGAAGGCGGCTGAAGAGGACTTGACGGTCGAGGCTTTGAGCGTTTCGGCGTTGTTCATCACCAGCTCTTCCAGCTGATTGATTTTT
>CAZNCK010000021.1:0-7864 GCA_964571545.1 uncultured Treponemataceae bacterium
GGCCGCATGGGAATTCCTGTTCAACTCGTCGACCTACATCGGCAACACCTACGGCATCGACGTCAATGGCGACGGCAAGCTCTGGAGGGTGTACTACCGGCTCGTCGCTACCGACGGTTCCGGCAACTTGACCGAGTACAAGGTCAACCCGTACGGCGCGCTCGACTACCCGTTCCTCTTGATCGACACCGACGGCGACAAGCCGAGCATCTCGGTCACCCAGCCCAAGAACGGCGACCGCATGGGCGGTTTCGTCAACATGTTCGGCTCCGCAAGCGACGACGACGGCCCCGTCATGCAGGTCGAGGTTCAGATCGATTTCAACGGCAACAACAACTTTACCGACTCGCGGGACATCAACAACAATGACGGAGACAGCGATCCTGACACGGGCATAGCCATGGGCGCCCTGTACGATGTGTTCGGCAACTCGGTCAGGTACGGCAACGCCAGCGTGGCCTCCAACGTCGTCACAATCGCCCCAGGCGCGGCCCTGTGGGAAGACGAGACCTCCGTGTATGTTATCGAGACGACCAACAACGCGTGGTCTACCGAGCTCAACGTGGCAGGAGAACTGTACGCCAGCAACACCGGCGGCACCGGTAACATAACCATCAGAGTCCGCAGCCGCGACCAGTTCGGCCTCGCCAGCGAGTGGAGCACGAGAACAATAACGCTGGATGAGACCTTCCCGCGCATACAGGACATCAGCCCGACCGACCAGACCTACCAGACCGGCACAATCTCTCTGCGGGCCACCTTCGGCGACAACGACCCGCTCGAGACGGACTCGGTGATGCGCCTCACCATCAACAAGACGGTACTCATAACCCTCACCGCGGGCATAAACAACGGTACCACCCACCCGTATTCGCTCCTCGCCAATGTAGCGGAGAACGGGTTTGACCTCGTCTACCCGATAGTGACGAGCACATACCTGCCGTCCGGCTCCGGCATCCTCTACGCGGATCTCTACGTCAAGGACGAGGCCGATTATACCAATCAGAAGAGCCTCACCTTCTACGTGGACAACCAGGCGCCTACATCGACCTGGACAACGCTGGGCACCGGACCTTCCGGCCTCGACGTGCGCAACGGCCAGGTTACTATCAACAACGGATCGACGTCGCTTTCATATCTAGAAGGCGATTTCTCCGACGCGGGCACCGTTTCCGGCATTGATCGCATCGAGGTCTTCTTTTCCAAGGGAAGCACCGTGTATCCCATCGTCACCCCCAACGTGACAACGACCCCGGGAACGGAATCGACGGTCACTGAAATCTATGATGAAAATGCATCCACGTGGTCAGCGAGCAATCAAGCCTTGCCGATGACCGCATGGGCTACCGCAGGCTATGGCGATGACTACGTCATGAGAATCGATCAAGCTAACGAACTGACAAGCGACGTAGTGGGAGCCGATGTCGACTCCGACGGCTACTATGAAAAGATGGGCTTCATCAGCGGCGCTATGCGCTGGCGCGTCTATTTCGACAGCTCCAAGCTGCCCGACGGAATAATGGACATCCACTACGTGGTGTACGACCTCGCGGGCAACCGTACGCACCGTGTCCGCAGGGGCTTCATAGCCAACAACGGCCCGGCCATCTCCAGCGTCGAAGTAGGTTCCGACTACAACGCCAACGGGTCCGTAGCCAATGTGGTAAACGCGGTAACTGAAATCGTCACGTACTCAGGCACGCCTCAGCGCGTGGTACTCAAGAACGGCCGCCTGTACCTGCGAGTAAGGAGTTCCGACCTCACCGGCACCAACCAGGGCATCGATAGCGTCACCGTCAAAGTAACCTCGGGTACGCCGCTCGGCGCGCTCACCACCTTCGCGACGGAAATAGACAAGACCGACGTAGAAGAAACAATTACCATCCCGAGCGGCGGATTCCTGCCTGTCGCGGGCGATTACACGCTCCAGATCGTCGTCAAGGACGAGGACGGCATTTCCGCGTACCAGGACGTACTCGTCAGGGTGGTGGACGAAGCCGGCAATACCCGACCGACGGTCACCCCAACGGCAATAGACCAGGAGAACGGCATACCTGTCAACGACAACGGCACGCCGCTCGATGACAGCGACGACTACGCTATGGGACATCTCGAGATACAGACCGACAACATCACGCGTTGGTCGAACATAATAGCCGCGTATGACGGCGATAACGACGCCAAGGTCTCCGGCGAGGTGTACCTGCGCGGCACGATTACCGACGACAACCGCCTGAATCGCATCGGGTTGACCATCCCGGGCGTCGGAACAGACGTCCAGATGGCGAGTTGGGACGCGGGGCTAGGCAAGCTCACAAGCTCGGTACCCGCCAGCTTCAGCATCATTTCACAAAGCCTCACCGAATCGGGCCATGTCGTCGAGTACCGCTACCTGTGGAACAGCGCGACGGTACCGGGCACGGCTAGCTACAATCAGGGCGTGGCCTTCAATGCCACCGACGCCGCGACGGTTCCGCTCACCTCTGCCGCCCATGCGACGGTTCAGTACGACGTGGTGCCGTACATAACCGGTATAGAACGCAGTACTGATTACAACACGCTACGCTCGCGCTACGGCAGGTACCTCGCTTTCCGCGGCGAGACGATTACTGTCAACGGCTTCAATGTATGGAACGCCGCGACCGATACGCTGCAGTTCGGTTCCGCCGCCGCGACGATGATAACATCAGGCGCCGCTACCGGATTCGATGTCGTCGTGCCCCCGACGGCAAAAAGCGGCGACCTCACCCTCACGATCAGCGGACGCGTCGCGCTCAACAACATCAATGACAACACCCTGCCCTACAATAAGGAAGCCTCGGGTACGCCGCTACTCGACGGCTCCAGCTACTGGAACGACGACCGCGGACTGCACGTCTGGCGCTCAGACAGCGCGCAGACAGGAAGCGACCGCGGCTACTTCACCGGCAGCATCGACCCCGAGTACCCGGCCATGAGCATGGACCCGGCCACCGGCATCCTGTATGGCTCGTGGAGCAACTACGCCTCTTCGAGCGTCTACTATGGCGCTAACGACGCGGGCGCGACCGAATTCTTCAACAGCTATGACCCGTCACGGGACACCGATATCCATTATGGCCGAGTCGCCACCACAGGCGAGCCTACTGTCGTGTGGAATGCCGACACCTACGGTAACGGCACATGGAACTCTACAGGTGCCGGAGGAGTGTACATCTACGATGCCGACGCTAATGCCGCTCTCGATGCCAATTCCGGCAACGCCTACGAGTCTGAGTTGCTATACCACGACCAGAAGCTGATGCAATTCCTCAACCAGCGCATCGTGACCAGCGGTACCGACATCCACGTAAGCTACTTCGATACCGACACGAAAGCACTCAAGTACTGGCACGGGACTTCAGCGCTGAATCCGGCTTATGCCCAGACATGGATCAACATCGACGGCGGAGCTGATGGAGACGACGGAACGGCTAGCACTATGACCGCGACCAAGGCAACAACGAACGTGATCTACACGAGCACCGCGGCGCCGACGCCAAGCATATCCAACAGAAACGGTACTATCGCGACCATCAACGCCGGCTTGATCGGGACCTCTGTCGTCAGCGGAACCACCGTGATCGCCACCACCACACAACCACGAGACATTTTTCCAAGCGTATCCGGAGTTCTTACCGGTTTCCTTGTCAACATTGGCAGTATCGTAGCCAACGGAACCACATCGGTTGCAAATATCCAACCTGACACTACGGCCTCGGCTGTGCACGTGGTAGTGGGCGACTACGTCAGTATAGGAAGCGACCTCGTCACCATGACCAATGGAACGGTCGTCCAGTCCAGCGTTGCTGGCTATGTTTCGTCGGTATTGGCTCTCGGGGCCACGGCCCGACACCTTACAACCAGCGTCGCAACCATTTCCACAGTCACTGTTCAATCCATCCAACGATCGACCGGTTCGACTGTCGCCGTCAATGACGTCATCCTCACCCTGTCCGACGCCACCACGGTCCTGGCGACCGCCGCGGGAGTATTAACCTATGTAGCGCCGGTAGGGACTCCAGTGGGAACCACGACGCTGATGGCTAGCTCCATAACGACGGCGAGGGTAGTATCAGGATCAAGGTCGGCAGCCGCCGGCGAGTACAGCGCCATAGAAGTCACGCCATCAACCGGTTATCCGGTCATCGCCTATTACGACATCACAAACCAGACGGTCAAGCTAGCCCGGTCGACTTCCGCGAACCCGCAAGGCGCTGACTGGAGGCTGCAGACGGTACTGGACAACGAGACGGTCATCACTTCGTGGAAAGACGCCAACTTCAAGTATTCCGGCAAGTACATCACGATGAAGATAGACGCGGCAGGCTATGTGCACCTCGCGTTCTACCGCAACTCCACCGGAGACCTCATCTACATGAAGTCAACGAACAAGGCCAGCGATGTAAACGCAACGCAACCCTACACCTTCGGCCCGAGCGTCATCGTCGACAGCATAGGCTCGGTCGGCGTCTGGGCGGATCTGGCCATCTACGAGCCCACCCCTGGCGCGACGACGGAGAACGACGCTCGTCCGTACATCTCCTATCTCGACTCGTCTTTGGCCAATACCTTCGACGGCATCAAGGTGGCATACTGGAGTTCGACGCTCGAACGCGCAAGCGAGACACTGGTATCAGGCGGAGTAGACAGCGCGACTCAGCCTGACTCTCCTGACGGTTGGGAACTGATGAACGCGCCTATGGGCTACGAAGTGGAAGGCGCGCGGACGAGTGTCGAGTTCAACACCGTCTCTTCGGATTATGGAGCCTCCATTGGATACTCCTCCACGGATTACTTCCGCATCGGTTACTATGTAAAAGAGTAGAAGCCTTAATCGCTAAGCTCAAGGGCGCCATGAAGGCGCCCTTTTTTTTTATCCGCCGCTGGAATACACTCTGCGCATGCAAATGAAATTCAGTCGCGCCTTGGTGATAGTGTCTATCATGGCGACGCTCGGCCTATCATCGTGCGGCGATCCCGCGACCCGTTCAGCCAAGGCGCTGTACGCCAAGGCCGTATCCCTGCCTAAGGCCCTCGACGCGAAGGATCTCAATCCCGATATCAGGCGCATGCTCGAATTGGCATCCGCGACGGCGCGCTACGCGGCTGATTCATACGGCCTGGCGGAGAGCGCCGGGATGCTACGGTTCCTGCCCGGTTCTCGCGGCAACCTCGCATGGCGCTTAGCCGCATCGAAGCCAGACTCGGTTACCGCGCTTGAAATCAAGTACTTTATAGACGAGCCCGCCGCGGTCGCATTCAGCGAGGAGCTTGCTGTCAAAGGCATTGCCTTCTATGTTGAACCCTATGAATCACTGCGGTGGGCAATAGCCGAACCTGCCCCTCTCCTCGAATCGTTCTCGTCCTGGCCGTACGAGAAGCTTGTAGAATGGGTATTCCTCCAGATTTTTGAAAATGCCTGCGCTGGAAGCAAGAGCCCCGACGGCCTCAAGGGTTTCCCCGTCTTCGCCGCCGAGAAGGCCACAATCGAATTCCTTACCGCTCAACTCTCGGCTGCTTCTCCGGTGGTCGCGCGATACACATCCGAACGCCGGGACACGAGAACCTTCTCCGTTCTGTACGATGACTACAGGGTGCGGTTCGAGGAATTGTACGCGCAGAATCCGCTACCTGCCGATACTCCCAAGCGCCGGGAGATTCTGTCGTCGACCTGGCTTGCTGAATACAGATCCAGCTATTCCAATCGTTTCTTGACGAACCTGTACTCCGCGTTTGGCGATCAGCCGGTAAGCAACGCTCACATGGCCGCCTGGGTAAACCGGTACGCGGAATGGAAACGCCTGGAAAAGCAGTATTCGTCGCAAGGAAAAAATCTCAAGGGATTTATCGAATCGGCGCTTGCTCAATAGATATGCGCCCTCATCTTGCCCCCCTCACCCCCTACCCGATATACTGGAACTATCTACGGCGAGCGGAGAAAGGTGGAGCATATCGCAAAGCGCGTGTTCATAGCGACAACAATCATCGTTACGTGCCTGCTCCTTGGTTTCTCCGCTGTCGCCCTGGCCCTGGGGCCAGAAGCGTCCAGGACTTCGGCGCAAAAGCCGGCGTTTGACGAGGCGTCGGCCGTGAGTCGGGCTGAAACCGCGGAACGTGTCACGGTCGCTCCGACTATCGTCGGCGAACCCGAGGCGGCTCGCAGCCTACGCGGGCTGGAGCTGATCCGTTACACCGCCGGCATCCTTAAGCCGGAGTCGCTCCTTACAGTGGATCAAGCCATGGCCAGAACCCGTGCACTGGAGTGGTCCCAGGCTGTAACAGCCGAAGGAAGCGCGCCGATAGAGGCTCTCGGAGAAATTCTGCCTGGCTCTGATTGGTTCCAGGCCCGTCTCATAACCAAGCGTGACGAGCCCGATCTGTCTCTTGACGCAAAGGCCGCGGGCGAATACGGCAAGGCCTACGCCGATCTGAAAAGAACGCTGATAACGACGAAGGCCACGTCCGCCGCGATGGAAGCGGTTATCACCGAGGTCTGGCGTTTTTCCGACAGTGCCGCCAAGCTCAAGGCAGGCCCTATATCCGTACTGAAAAGCCGCGACCGCTGGCTTCCCGCAAAAACACAGCTCGGCTCGTCACACCAATATGCGCTGGACGTATTCTTCACAAGCGTAAAGAGGCACGGCGCCGAAGAGACCGGCCCGACAATACGGAGCATGTCCAGAGGCGTAGTGGTAGCGGCCGCGGGCGATTGGACCGGCGGAGACGAGCCATACCTATACCGCACGGGGGGCCTGTCTCCTAAGGCCGGCAACGGCGCCATAATCTTCGATCCCGATCAGGGGCGGTACTATGCCTATTTCCATCTCGGCGATGTGCACGTCAGAACAGGTCAGATCGTAGCGGCTGGCGATTCTCTGGGTAAGGGCGGCAATACGGGCGTCAATGCGCGCAAAAAAGACCATGGCGGACATGTGCACGTTGAAATCCACGATATCGACGGCGGAGCCTGGACTTCATACAAGATCCGCGACTTCATCGTGTCCATTCGTTGAACAAAACCTTACTTTCAACTTCTACGGCGTTATACTATAGAAGTGATTAGTACAGGAGGTTCCATGAAACGGATTGTTCTTATATCGATGATGACGCTAGCGGTCGCGGGAGCCTGGGCTCAGGGAAGCCTGGCGACGTTCCAGACCAGCTTCACAGCCTTCGCCGACGCCCTGGCGCCGACGCTTTCCTACAACGCGACGGTCGGCAACAACTGGTCTGACGCCTACATCGGCAAGCTCCCGCACTTCGGCGCGGGCCTTGCCATAGGGGCCACGACCGTGCCCGTCGCGGATCTCCAGCCCTTGTTCGACGCGATGAGCATAGCATTGCCCGCTGAACTGGAGAAATTCGGATTGCCGATTCCGGCCGCCGCCCTGAGCGCAAAACTCGGTGGCTTAATCCTGCCGTTCGACCTTGGCGTCAAGGCAATGATACTGCCGGACAGCCTCAAGACTATCCTTTCCGACTCCGGCATCACGGCCGACTACACGCTTTTCGGCGGCAACATACGCTATGGAGTCCTCAAGGAAAACATCCTCCTTCCGGATGTGTCTATAGGCGCCGGGTACAACAGGCTTTCGGGTAGCATAGGTATGGACCTGGATACGGGGACTAATCCCGAGTTCACCTATACTGATGAATCGTTAGTAGAGCATACGATCGTCGCGACGACCCCGAAACTCGCTCTGGACTGGACCACTGACAGCTACGATTTCACCGTACAGGTCTCAAAAAACTTCCTGTTCATCAGGCCGTATGCGGGAGCTGGCTACAGTTTCGGCAAGTCAACGGTTAGCGGCGGCCTTACCAGCACCCTGACGGATAATGG
>CAZNCK010000021.1:7874-24942 GCA_964571545.1 uncultured Treponemataceae bacterium
CGTAGCCATCAATGAAGCCCTTACCGCCGCGGGCCAGCCGACTATCAGCGTTGACGGTATTACGTTTAGCGCGGAAAGTACCGAACCCGCCATTCGCGTTTACGGCGGCGTCTCCATGGCGCTGATCATCGTCCACCTGGACGCCTCTGTCAGCTACGTGCCGGCAACGAAGAGCCTGGGCGGGTCAGTGATGCTTCGCGTGCAGCTTTAAGCGGCGCCTCGAATAACACGTAAAGACACCGTTCTTCTAAAGGCGCGCCGGTCATGCCGGCGCGCCTTTTTTGCTGTCCGGCCAGGCAATAGTACAGGATCTTGCCCGTACGCTCGATTTTTGAGTATGTTCATAACGCGAGTCGATTATTAACCTATAATCGCTGAAAGGATTAGTATGTTAGATTGGTTTTCCAAACTTGATCATACGATGCAGGCCCTCTTGGCCACGCTCTTCACCTGGGGCGTAACGGCGCTCGGCGCCGGCATGGTGTTTTTCTTCAAGACTATTAACCGCAAGGTGCTGGACGGCATGCTAGGCTTCGCCGGCGGCGTGATGATAGCGGCCAGTTTCTGGTCGCTCCTGGCTCCCAGCATAGAGATGGCTGAGTCCATGGGCGTCCCCGGCTGGTTGCCGGCCGTAGTCGGCTTCCTCGCCGGCGGCGCCTTCCTTAAAATCGTGGACAAAGTGACGCCGCACCTTCATATAGGCATGAAAATGGAGGACGCCGAGGGCCCTAAGACCACATGGAAGCGTAGTATCCTGCTCGTGCTGGCCATAACGCTGCACAACATTCCCGAGGGTCTGGCGGTAGGCGTGGCGTTCGGCGCGCTTGGAGCCAACTTGGGCTCGGCTACGCTGGCCGGAGCCCTGGCCCTGGCGCTCGGCATTGGCCTACAGAACTTTCCTGAAGGCGCCGCTGTATCGATACCGCTACGCAGGGAAGGTCTTTCACGAAGCAAGAGCTTCTGGTTCGGTCAGCTATCCGGCATTGTAGAGCCGATAGCGGGCGTAGCGGGCGCGCTGCTCGTCATAACGATGCAGCCTATCCTGCCCTACGCCCTGGCGTTCGCCGCGGGCGCCATGATCTACGTGGTCGTGGAAGAGGTCATCCCCGAATCCCAGGGCTCAGGAAATTCGGATATATCGACGCTGGGCGCCCTCGGAGGCTTCGCGCTTATGATGTTCCTAGACGTGGCTCTGGGCTGATTTTGACTGTTAGCTTGACAGCTACGGCCGGCCGGCATAGTATTGGCGTACCGTGAAGAACGAAAAAACAAAGGTACTGGTCATATTCGAGGACGGTCGCGAGTCGCTCGATTCCATTGCGAAACAGCTCAAGACTTCCCTCGCCGATGCGGCCGCGGTCAAGACGCGATCGGCGTCCGAGGTAGCGGTCGCGGAGATACTCGCCGCCGACGCCTATGTGTTCGGCGTAGGAGACTCCTCCGCCCCCGCGTGGACCGAGATAAAACGTTTGCTCGCCGGCATGAATCTGGCCGGTCGTAAAGCGGGCTTCTTAGTGACGAAGAAAGGCGCGGCGGACGGGATCAAGGTCTCGTTCGCCCCGTCCGAACTCGCTATTGCCGCGCCGGATCTCCTCGCCGATCCGGCCAACGGAACTTCAGCCTGGGTTCAGGCCCTCATCGGCGCTCGCTAGCGGCGCCTCCCATCAAAACCGACACGAGGTACGTATGTCCGCAGGTTTCAACCTAGACGACGCCATCAGGAAGGTGCCGGATTTTCCCAAGCCCGGCATCCTCTTCTACGATATCACGAGCGTTCTGGCCAAGCCCGACGCGTTCCGGTATTGCATCGACTCCATGGTTAAGCTATACAAGGGCGCCAACCTGGACGCGGTCGCCGCTATTGAGTCGCGCGGATTCCTGTTCGCCGCTCCCTTGGCCGACCGGCTGGGCATTCCTCTCGTCTTGGTACGAAAAAAGGGCAAGTTGCCCGGCAAGACGCTTTCACGTAGCTACAACCTGGAATACGGCACCGCGGAGATAGAGATACACGAGGCCGATATACCAAGGGGCGGCCGGGTGCTCCTCGTCGACGACCTCATAGCCACGGGTGGCACCTTGCGCGCCGCCGCGGATATTTTCATACAGGGCGGGGCGATACCAGTCGGCGTGTTCAGCGTCATCGGGCTGCCCTTCCTCCACTATGAAGAAGCGCTGCACGATCTGGAAGTCCATACCCTCATCGAGTACTTCGGAGAATAAGGAGCCCCACATGGGCATTTCACTCGTAAAGAACACCGTCTGGCACGCTAGGCGCGGTCCCGTCGTGCTCGTCATCATGGACGGGGTCGGTTACGGCAAATACAAAGAAGGCGACGCGGTAGCGGACGCCGATATGAGGCATTTCCGGGCCATGGAGTCAGCCTGTCCTTCAACCAGACTCAAGGCCCACGGCAAGGCGGTAGGCCTGCCCTCCGATGACGACATGGGCAACAGCGAGGTTGGCCACAACGCCATAGGTTGCGGCCGCGTGTTCGCCCAGGGAGCCAAGCTGGTCTCCGCATCCATACAGACAGGCGCCATGTTCTCGGGCGCTACCTGGAAAAAACTGGTAGCCAAGCTTGGCGCTGATGACGGCAAGGCGCTGCATTTCATCGGACTTTTTTCAGACGGAAACGTACACTCCCACATCGACCACCTGAAGGCCATGATAGCCCGAGCCAAGGTCGACGGGGTGCGCAAGGTCCGCGTCCATGCGCTGCTGGACGGGCGCGACGTCGGCGAGCAGAGCGCGCTGGAATACCTGGAACCCTTCGAGGCCTTCCTAGCCGGTCTCCGCGGCGATGGGTACGACTACCGCATCGCGTCGGGCGGCGGCAGGCAGTACATAACGATGGACCGCTACGGCGCCGACTGGTCCATAGTAGAGCGCGGCTGGAAGGCCCACGTGCTAGGCCTTGGGGCCCGCTTCGGCAGCGCCGAGGAAGCCGTGCGGCACTACCGCGCGGAAAAGCCCTCGCTCATAGACCAGGACATGCACGAGTTCGTCATCGAGGAAGACGGCAAACCCATAGGCGCCATCGAGGATGGCGATTCCGTCGTCTACTTCAATTTCCGCGGGGACCGCGCGCTTGAAATAACAGCCGCCTTCGAAGACGAGAACTTTGACCACTTTGACCGCGTACGCAGGCCCAAGGTGATGTACGCCGGCATGATGGAGTACGACGGAGACCTGCATGTACCCTCGTCCTACCTCGTAACGCCGCCGTCCATAGACAGGACCGTAGGCGAGTATCTAGCAGGCTCCGGCGTGCCCATGCTCGCCATCTCCGAGACGCAGAAATTCGGCCACGTCACGTACTTCTTCAACGGCAACCGCCAGGGCAAGTTCGACGAGAAGCTGGAAGACTACGTCGAGGTGAAGAGCGACCTGGTACCCTTCGAGCAACGCCCATGGATGAAGACCGCCGAGATCACCGACAAGGTGCTCGCGGCCATAGAGGGCGGAAAATACCGCTTCATACGCCTCAATTACCCCAACGGCGACATGGTCGGGCACACCGGCGTGTACCAGGCGGTGGTCTGCGGCCTCGAAGCCATGGACCTGCAGCTCGGCCGCCTCAAGCTGGCCGTACAGAAGGCCGGCGGCGTGCTCATCCTGACCGCGGACCACGGCAATTCCGACGACATGTACGAGCACGACAAGAAATCAGGCGCGGTGACAATAAAGCCCGACGGCGAGCCGCGGTCCAAGACCAGCCACTCGCTCAATCCCGTGCCCTGCGTCATCTATGATCCGGAGTCCAAGGGCGAATACAAGCCGACTCTGCGCGAAGGCCTTGGCATTAGCTCGCTCGCGGCCACCTGCGTTGAAATGCTGGGCTTCGTGGCGCCAGAAGGCTACGACCCGTCGGTGCTTGAGCCGGCCCCCTGATGAGCAAGCGGCCATGATGGAGATAGAGCTCAAGGCCAGGGTGAGGGACAAGGCGGCCGTCGCCGCGCGCGTCGCCGCGTTCGCCCGGTTCCTGCGGAATTTCGACAAGTCAGATGAATACTGGCATGGCCCGGACTGGCGTTTCGTACGCGGCACCAAGGGCTTCCGTCTCCGCAAGGACGGCGAGAAGGCCCTGGTCACCTTCAAGCAGAGACGCAACGACGGCGGCATAGAGATAAACAAGGAAACGGAGTTCGAGGTGTCGGACGCCGCCGGCTTCGAGGCTCTGGTACAGCGGATTGGCTGCGAACCGTTCTACAACAAGCGCAAGACAGGCACGGCCTACGAGTACGACGGCTGTACGGTGGAATTAGTCGCCATTGAGGGCCTGGGCGATTTCATAGAGATAGAACGCCTCATAGAGAAGGACGAACCGGCCGAGATAGCGCTGGCCCAGGGCAGCATCCGGGCCATACTCTCGATGTCAGGCGTTCCCGAAGGCGAGATCGAGGGCCGAAGCTACTCGGAACTGATACTCGCTAAGAAAAACGACACGGCCGGCTGAACCGCGTTCCCTGTCGGTCTAATCTGTCGGATCAGACGAGCCTGATGACGCGCATCGGCGCCGATTCCGGATTGGGATACACGCCGCGCTGACGCTCAGGCAACAAAAGCGATAAGCGGTTCATCACGGCGTCGGTCATCTCCGCGCGGACGCTCCGCGATACAGTGTGTGTCACGTTGTGCGCGACGCCCGTCGCGGCGACGTCATCCGCTCCTGGCGGCACGAGCCTGAATACCGGCCCCACCCTCACCGTAAAGCGCGTCCTCCTCCACGACTTGAAGTTCCTCCAGAAATGTTCCCCGCCGGTATGAACCACGGGGATGATAGGCGCGCCGCTTTTAAGCGCCAGTTGCACCACGCCTCCGTGCCCCTGCTGTAGCCGGCCGTGCCCGCTCCTCGTGCCTTCCGGCGCTACGAGCAGGAGTCCGCCGCCGGCGAGCACGTCGAGAGCCCGGCGCATGGCGCTCAGGTCGGAGCCGGTCCTGTCTATGGCTATGGCCTCCCACGAATCGGCGAGGGCGCCGAGCAGGGGATTGTTCCAGGTCTCGCGCTTGACCAGTCCTCTGATGCGGCGGGGGTAGAGAAACGCGTAGATGAGCGGTACCTCCAGAAAATTGACGTGATTCATGACGACGATAAGAGGCCCTTTTCGGGGGATTCGTCTCATCTCCGCCGCGTCTATCCTGCAGATGAGCGACAGAATTATCCTGATGATAGGCGTTACTATCCTTGATGACATCGTCATGCGGACAGGTCCTGCTACGACTTTCTGGCCGACTTCGCCGCATTGGCGGCAACGCCTGCCGCTCGCGCGCGGGCTACCCGTCCGGCATCGCATATCAGTACGAGCGCCGACGCCATACACTCTATCGTCAGCGCCTTGCCGTCTATGCAGATGGTCTCTCCGTCGGCGTGCACGATGAGACCGCCGTTCGGGGCCGCGATGTCCAGCCTGGCGGCGCGCATCGTCTTTATTTTAGCGTGGCCGGCCTGGGTCCCTTTGGTGTAACGGACCATCAGGTCTATCATCTCGCGACGGTTCAGGCTCTCCGCCACGCAGAGGTCAAAGCGGCCATCAAAATTCTCGGCGTCAGGCGCCATGAAAAAAGTACCGCCCATGCGCTTGCCGTTCATTATCGACACCTGCGTGCTTCTCTGTTCGAGCACGGTTCCATCATAGTCGAGGCGAACCAGCGGCGCGTTAGGAAATATCGCAAACGTCCTGAGCGCTCCTATGACGTAGGCCATGAAGCCGTGCACATGCTTTAGCTTGGCCGCTTCGAGCCCGACTATGGTATCGAAACCGACGCCCATGCCGTTGGCGAAGTACTTGCCCTCGGGATAATCGCCGCCCTTGACCAGGCCCACATCCATGGCCCGTTTTTCGCCCTTGCGGAGCACATCGACGCATTCCTCGAGAGTGCCAGGCAGGTCGGCCCCGTACGCGAAGTCGTTGCCCCGCCCAACGCTGAACACCGCGAGCGTCGGTACGGGCCTGCCCGCGTTTTTTGCCCGCATGAGGCCATTGACCACCTCATTGACGGTGCCGTCGCCGCCAGCCGCCACCACTATGCCGTAGCCGAGGGCGCCAGCGGATTCCGCCAGTTCGGTGGCGTGCCCTACTCTGTCGGTCATGCGCAGATCAAAGCCGAGCCCCGCCGCGGCCATCAGGCGCTGTATATCGGGCAAGCGCTCGACGGCCTTGCCCTTTCCGGCTACGGGATTGAGGATTATCAATATTTCAGCTATGTTGCTCATCGTGCTGACAATATAACCGCTAGCCGCGGTCAACGCCAGCTTTAAAGTGACTCAGGCATAGTCACGAGCCAGAGCCGCCGCCGCCGCCATGTTGACCATAGCCACCTTGCCTAGCAAACGCTCGTCCACATCGAAACGCGGGTGATGATTCGGGTACGTTTTGCCCTCGTCCGACGCCTGCGTATTGAAGAACCAGAAGCAACCCGGCACCTGGGCCAGGTAGTAGGCAAAATCCTCGCCGCCCATGCTCGGCACGACCATTTGCCTGACGTTCTCCGGCCCCAGCGCCGAGGAGGCCGCCGCCATGACTATGCCTGTAGCCTTTGCGTCGTTGGTCAGCGGCGGATACCCCGGTAGCCACTCAAACTCGTACCCGAGACCGTGGACCGCGGCGATCCCCGCACAGGCCCGCTCTATGCCGGTTCGAGCCAGAGCCCGTTCCGCGGGCTCAAGCGTTCTCGCGGTGCCCTTGAATCGGGCCTCTCCCGGAATGACGTTGTAGGTTGTACCGGCGGATAGCTCGCAGAGGCTGACGACAAACGGCTTGCGCTGGTCAGGCACGCGATTCCTGAACGCCTGAAGCGCGTCGACGAACTGCGCCAGCGCCGGTATTGGATCCAACGCCTGATGAGGCGCGGCGCCGTGGCCGCCTGAGCCTATGAAGCGCCCCGCGAACAGGTCGCTGGCGGCCATCATCGGGCCAGGCAGGAAGCCGGCCTGCCCCGGCTCCAGCTCCTCTGAAAGGTGGCCGACATGGGCGCCGACTATAGCCGAGACGCCGGACAGGCAGCCAGCGGCTATCATCGCCTTCGCTCCGAAATAGCCTTCCTCGCCAGGCTGAAAAATAAGACGCACCCGGTAATCCTGAGGCGGCATGCCCGCGTATGCCTCGGCGCAGGCAATCAAGGCGCCTGAATGGGCATCGTGGCCGCAGGCGTGCATGGCCCCGGCGTGCGTACTGGCGAACGAGAGGCCGGTCTCCTCGACTATAGGCAAGGCGTCCATGTCAGCCCGAATGGCGATCAGCGGCCCGGCGTTACCGATATCGACGATGAGACCTCCGCCGCAGTCCATTGCCTTGAAGCCCGCCGCCGCTATGGCCTGCCTGATATAGGCCACGGTCTTAGGCAGATCCAGTCCTACCTCCGGAATGGCATGCAGCGTCCTGCGGTGGGCAACGGCCCTCTCGGTCATCGTGTCATCTGACATTCGGCTCATGGTTCCTCCCGATCGATACTCAAGGTATACCCCGGCGCCGGTCTTTGGGGCTAGTTGGAGGTAGCGAAGGCGCTCACCGTTTCACTGACATGCTCGCGGGGTCTCACGGCCGCTATTTGCCATACAGGCCGCAAGTGCGGCCACCCCTTCGATCTCACCCGGAGACCCTGTTTCTTCCGGATCTCTTGGCCTCGTAGAGTCGCCCGTCGGCCCTCTCGAGAAGATCGCCGTACGCCGCTATCCCCTCTTCTGGATAGGAGGCCAGACCAAAACTTGCCGTGATCCGTTCCTTGTTTCCGTTCAATAGCTCGATGTCATTCACGGCAAGTCGTTCACGGATCTTATTCGCCGTAACGAGGGCGGAGGCTTTGTCGGCTCCGGGCAGGATCACGAGAAATTCCTCACCGCCGTAACGGATCACGGTGTCGGTTTTCCTGAGGCTCCTGTGAAATTGATTCGCCGCTTCCCTGAGCGCGGCGTCTCCGGCCTGGTGGCCGAATGTATCGTTGAATAGCTTGAAATAGTCTATATCGACGAGGATGAGTGAAAAGGACCGGCCCGAGCGAAGCATCATCGAGATCTCTTCCATGGCCGGTCCATCGAGGTATTTTCTGTTTTTCAAACCCGTCAGACTATCGGTAAAAGATTCCTTTTCGGCGGCGTTGAATCCTTTCATCAAGACTCGCTTCGAAAAAAGAACTGAAGCGATTGCCGATGAGATCAGGATGGCGAGTTGCACCTGGAAAAACAAATCGGCCCGTTTCGACAGCGCGTGGGCGTTTTTTTTCAACGTCTCGAGACGTACCTCATGCCTGTCATGCAAGGCATTTATGTTATTATCAAAAAGGTCATCAAAAATGTCCCGTGCTTTTTCAATATGCATCGCCGAGAAATCCATATTCCCCTGAATTACAGCATCGGTTTCCTGGAGAAGCGCATTGAAAAGCGATTGGACATCAGAGACCAATTGAGGGTCCGCTTCCATCTCAATATGAAGATCGGGATCAACCTGTTGTTCTATGGATACTGCGAGTCGCCGGAACGCATCAAGCGCATGCTGTCTCGCAACCATGTAATCTTCTGGATAACCATTGTCCGCTCCTTTTGCCAAACGTAAAGCGGCGGTTAGCATGGAATGGGCGGCCGCATGAAAATTCTCGGACGCGTGAACCGTTTCGAGCGCCCCGACGGACGCATTCAGGGAGCTGTGAAGCGAAGCGACGATATTCCTGTATGCAACCAGCGACATAAGCGAGGCCCCGGTCACGATGGCCAGGAGCACTCCGAGTTTGAATCCAAACGACTTCACATGGCTCTCCGTGTCTTGGAAATTAGGGAATTGGAGATTGAAAAATGCGAGCTAATCGAGCCTGACGCCCTTTATCCTGAGCGCGTTACCCAGGACCGATACAGAGCTCAAGGCCATGGCGAGCCCTGCAACGATAGGATTGAGCAAGCCCAGAGCGGCGATGGGAATACCGATCACATTGTAAGCGAAGGCGAAGAAGAGGTTCTGCTTGATGTTCCTCATGACGGCGACGCTCAGATCCTTGGCGCGCGCAATGCCTATGAGGTCGCCCTTCACCAGGGTGATATCGGCGCTTTCCATGGCCACATCGGTGCCCGTTCCCATAGCGATGCCTACGTCGGCCTGGGTGAGCGCGGGAGCGTCGTTGATTCCGTCGCCTGCCATGCCCACGAAGGCGCCCTTTGCTTGGAGGGATTTCACTTCCATGAACTTGTCCTCGGGAAGACATCCGGCCCTAAAACCATCGAGGCCCAGGGTCGTTGCTACCGAGGCCGCCGTCCGCTCGTTGTCACCCGTGAGCATGACGACCTTGACTCCGCGGCCATGCAAGCGGCTCACGGCTTCCGGCGTTGAATCCTTGATTGGGTCGGTAACGCCGATGATGCCGATAACACGGTCGTCCTGAATGACGAACATGACTGTATGGCCAGATTCCTGGAGGGCCTCTATGGATCGCCGATCGTAGTCCGCCCCCGATTCTTCGGTCATTCCGGCGAGGAGCCGGTCGTTGCCAACCGAGACGCGGTGCTCTCCGACCATGGCCGTGGCGCCTTTTCCCGTGAGGGCTGCGAATTCACTGATCTCGGAGAGAGCCAGGCCCTTGCGTACCGCCGCCGCGACTATAGCCGTCGCCAGGGGATGCTCGCTCAGCTTGTCCACAGAGGCGGCCAGGCGAAGGATCTCGTCGTCCGGCCAGGCATTGCTCCCCTTGTATAACGTCACCGTCGGCTTGCCGAGGGTCAGGGTTCCGGTCTTGTCTACGAGCAGCGTATCGACCTTGCGCATCTCCTCGATCGCTTTCGCGTTCTTTATGAGGATACCGGCATGGGCGCCCTTGCCCGTGCCGACCATTATGGAGACCGGCGTCGCGAGGCCAAGGGCGCAGGGGCAGGCGATGATAAGCACGGCTATCGCGTTGACGAGGCCGTGGTCCCACTTCGAAAAGCCGAAGCCCCAGACGAAGAGAGTCGCCAGGGAGACAAGGACGACGGCTTGCACGAAATAAGCGGCGACGCTGTCGGCCAGGCGCTGGATTGGAGCCTTCGAGCGGGAGGCTTCGTTCACCATTTCGACAATGCGGGCGAGCAGTGTGTCGCCGCCGACTTTCCGGGCGACCATGATGAAGCTGCCGTTCCGGTTGATCGTACCGCCGGTAACCGGATCACCGGGTCCTTTTTCAGCGGGCAGTGGCTCGCCGGTGATCATCGATTCGTCGACGACACCATTGCCATCCGAGAGCGAACCGTCCACCGGGACTTTCTCTCCGGGCTTGACCCTGATCTTGTCTCCGACGCGCACGTCGGAGAGCGGTATCGATAGTTCCGCGCCATCGCGGATGACAAGGGCTTTCGCGGGCACAAGATCGAGAAGTTCCTTTATCGCTCCGTTTGTCTTTGCATGGGCGAGGAGTTCCAGCATTTGGCCGAGTATGACAAGCGAGATGATGATGACGGTCGCCTCGAAATAGACGGGGACAAAGCCCGCTTCGCTCTTGAGCGACTCCGGGAAGATGCCCGGGAGGAGCGTCGCGACTATGCTGTACGCCCATGCGACACCAGTTCCCAGTGCTATGAGCGTGAACATATTGAGTTTCCGGGATATGACACTCTTGTATCCCTTGACGAAAATGAAGGAAGCCGAGAACAGAACCACCGGTATCGAGAGCCCCATCTGGATGAGCATATTGGTATTCATGGAGAAGAGATCGGCGATCAACCGGCCGAGACCGGGAAGAAGTTCGCCCATCGAGAGGGTCAGTACCGGCAACGAGAGGAGAGACGCGATGACGAGAATTTCTTCATCCTCCCCTGGTGCCGGAGGAGCGCCGAAGACGACGACCTTGACGAGGTGCATCCCGCAGATGGGGCAATCACCCGGGTTCGGGTAGGTCTTGTCGCCTTCGCAGCGCATGGCGCAGATGTACGCGCCCGCCGCTCCGCCTGCGGGCATCAGCGCCGACATGGCGAGATTCATTTCCTGGAAGGAACACTGGCAATTGGTCACACAGGCGCCGTTGCAGTTCTCTGCTCCGCAGACGCACGGCTTCCCTTCGGCGTGATGCTGATGGCCTGCGTGATCGACGCCTGCGGAGCGGCTAGAGTGATGCTCGGGATCCTTCTTGGTTAAATTCTGATCATCATGCGCAACATCGACCGAGGCCAGCTTCATTCCGCATACAGGGCATTTCCCCGGCGCATCATAGGTCTTGTTTCCCTCGCACTTCATCAAACATCGGTATTTCATTCGTGCCTCCACTCGTCGAGCTATATATAAAAATAGGTTATGAACCAGACCCCGTCAACTCCGGGCGTCGATCTTCTGGGCGCGATTCAGAACCGCAGGGTATCCAAGACGTACATAAAGAAGGCGGTACCGCTCGCTGACCTGTCGACGATACTCTGGGCCGGCATCGGCCCCAGAGGGACGGACGCGGTGTCAAGCGCGACGAAGGTCGGCCGTACCGTGTCGTTTTCAGGCGACAATCCGTATATCAATATCTACGTACTGACCGACAAGGGAACGTATAAGTACCTGCCCGACACGCATACGCTGAAATTCATTGGTGGAACCGATTCACGTGCCGCCGTCTCCCGCGCCGCCGTGCCTGACGCGGCGTTCATGATCCTCTTCACCGTTGACAACGCGCTGACGCCGTCATTCCTGAAAGCCAACCCCGCGCTGTTCCAGCAGATGTCCCACGCGACCGCGGGCTTCTCCGCCCTGACCGCCTCGGCCCTGAGGCTCGCGGCCGTCTTCCAATATACCCTCGCCCCCGCCGAAGCCGCCAAGGCGGCGGCCCTCGAAAAGGACGAGGTGCCGCTCTTCATCCTGCAGGGCGGATACACGGAATAGCCGCCGGGCAGCCTTTTGAAAATAGAGCGGACGCGCCTCCCCTGGCGCGTCCGCTCTATTTTGCGCACCTGCCGTATTCGAATATCGATTCAAAGTCCTTGTGATGGAGGCTGAAGACAGGGACTATCCTTGGGTCGAACTGGCTGCCCGCGCCTTGTTCTATCACACCGACGGCTTCCGCGTGCGGCATCGCCTTCTTGTAGTAACGCTCCGACCTGAGCGCATCGTAGACGTCGGCAATAGCCATGATCCTGGCCGAGAGGGGTATGGCTTCTCCCTTCAGGCCGTCAGGATACCCCCGTCCATCCCATCGTTCATGGTGATGCCGCGTCAGCTCGACGGCGAGTTCCAGCTGTGAATGAAAGGGGAGACGTTCGCGCGCGGCACGCAGGATATCCGCGCCCATAGCGCTGTGCTCCTTCATCGCGTCGAATTCCTCGTTCGTCAGCTTGCCTGGTTTTCTCAGGATCGCGTCATCGATGCCGACCTTGCCGATATCGTGCAAGGGGGCGATGCCGGCTAAGGCGCGAATATACTCGTCGTCGATGTACGACCGGAACGTGGATTCTGCGCGCAGTCTGGTCGCAAGAAGCCGCACGTATTCGCTGCAACGTTCGAGATGGCCCCCGGTCTCGAGGTCCCGGAGACTGGAGAGGCTCGACATCGCGAAGATGATGCTGGCCTGGCTTTGTTCGAGACGATCAGTCGCCGTTTTCTGCCTGCGGTAGGAACGATAGTAGAGCAGGAACAGGCATCCGTATATCGCGATGCCGGCCAGGATTACATAGCGTACGATGGCCTGGGCGGCCGCACCGAGCTCCGCGGACAGCCCATCATCGGATTCCCTGAGCCCGATGACTCCCGACACGTTCGCCATCGAATCCTTGACCGGCAAGAAAAGGAACAGGTCGCCCCGGAATGGTTTGAATATGGAGTACCCCGGATCGGAGTCATAGACGAAATGTACCGATCCGTCGAGGGCAATCCGAAGCGGATCGTCCACGGTCAGGAAGGCGTCAAAAAAGGCATCGCCGAAGAGCACGTTGCCGGAAGCGTCCCATACGGCGAAGCCCTTGATATGAGGGAGCCTCCCCGCATGTTCGAGGTCAGCCTTGAGCGCACGGAAGTCCGTGGTACTACCCGGGACGAATACTCCGGTAAAATTGGGAGACAGGCTCTCCGCATAAAAAGCCGCGTGCATTCGTATGACGTGCCCCCGGACGAATCCGGCGAGCACGAAGCCCAGTGTTACCGATGCCAGTGCTATGACGGCTAACATGAATAGCGAGAACTGCAAGAGGACGTTGCGATCATGCCTCGCCCGCCTTCCTGATACGCCGGAGGGATGGCTCGTTCTGCGTTCTCCCCAATGGACCTTGTACATGGTGCCTCTCAAAAGATGTTTGGTGCCTGGGCTTGCCGTGTTTTTTCCGGCACGAAACAGTATATGTCCGTGAATCGTCTTGAACAATAATCGCAGACGAAGACAGGTGTAAAAACAGTAAAGGAACACGTAGCGTTCACTCCGCGTTCATACATGGCATTATCAAGATAATCCGGGTATACTGATAGCTGAACCCGGGAGGATGCCGTGATACAGGTCAAGATTTGCTGTGGTTTAGAATGCACGGCTAGGGGCGGGCAAGAATTGCTCGATACACTCGAATCGGATCCACTAGTGCTATCCGGCATATCCCTTATATACGAACATTGCATGGATTCATGCAGGAACGGAGACCTCGCGCCTGTCGTCACCATTGAGGGTACGATGTATACCTCCATGACCGCCGACAGGCTCTCGGATCTTCTGCATGAACGAATTGAGGCGATGTCGGCGATTGCGGGTCGTTAGATGCCGCTACCCGACCTGGATATCTTTGAAAAGCTTCGGGGCATCTTTACGCCTGTTACGGATATCAGGCGCAAGGTGCTCATCGAGGTTGCCAAAATGGTAACGCAGGGCAAGGAGACCGATTACGTCGAAACCCTACCCTATACCATCATCCGGAAGAATACGCCGACGTACAGGGAAAGCGTTTTTCGCGAACGGGCGGTAGTCAGGGAACGGGTGCGACTCGCCTTGGGTCTCGATCTCAAGGAATTCGGCGCTCACGCCCCGATCATCGACGACGCCGGGCCGGCCCTCGTATCCAACAAGGTCATAGCGGAACCGCTCATCAACATCATCAAGATTGGTTGCCAACAGTGTCCCGAAAAATCCTATTTCGTGTCTGACTGCTGTATGGGTTGCATGGCCCATCCCTGCGTTCCCGTATGCCCAAAGAGCGCCGTCGCGATGATAGGGGGCAAATCCTTTATCGACCAGGGCCTCTGCATCAAGTGTGGCCGTTGCATGCAAGTCTGTCCCTATGGCGCGATCCTGTATCGCGAGCGACCGTGCGCCTCCGCCTGCGGGGTCGGCGCCATACGATCCGACGCCGAAGGATTCGCGGATATCGACTACGAGGTATGTGTATCCTGCGGACTCTGCATCGTTTCATGCCCCTTCGGAGCGATCGGTGAAAAATCAGAGATTGTACAGGTCCTGCTTTCAATCAAGAAGGGCGACAGAGTCTATGCCGAACTGGCTCCATCATTCGTCGGGCAGTTCGGTCCACTGGTCAAGCCGGAGAACATCAAGAAAGCACTCTCCCTGATCGGTTTCACGGGAATAGCGGAGGTCGCAAATGGAGCGGATCTAGCCATAATCGACGAAAGCCGAAAACTCCAGAGCCTCGTAGCTGATATCTCAATAGATGGCGGATGCGCATTCGTCGGGACATCCTGCTGCCCGTCATGGGTCTTGGCCGCGCGCCGCGCTCATCCGGACATGGCGAGATATATCTCCGACTCCTATACGCCGATGGTCGAGACGGCCAGGAGGATCAAGGAGGCAGACGAAGGCGCGCGCGTCGTTTTTATCGGCCCCTGCGTGTCAAAGAAAATGGAATGCTTCAATCCCCTTGTTTCAGAATTCGTAGACTTCGTGATAACGTTCGAAGAATTGGCGGCGCTCTTCCTGGCCAAGAACGTCGATCCGTCTGGCGTATCGGAAGAAGAGAGTATCGGCACGGCTTCGGCGGCCGGACGTTCGTACCCCGTTGCGGGCAATGTCATCCAGGCCATTCTCGGACAGTACCGGAAGAATGTGAATTCAAGCGCGGATATTCCGCATGCGAGCGCCGACACGCTGAAGGACTGCCTCGATCTCCTGAATAAGATCGAGAAGAAACGCATCGTCCCGCAGCCGCTTCTCGTCGCCGGGATGGCCTGTCCTCACGGCTGTATCGGCGGGCCTGGAACCTTGGCACCGCTGAACAGGGCTAAGGCCGAAGTAGAAGCCTTTGCTAAAAAAGCGCCGTTTCAATTGCCGATCGTCGAATAGTAATCGCGCCATACCGTACAGACGATACCAGAGAAAAAGCCCGTGAGATTCGCAATGTTCAGGACCTGCGCCTGATCCTGTCTGCATCCATCGCCGCCAAGGCCGGCGCTCCCCTTCTGGCGGCGATGACTTCGGCGAGGATTGACAGGGCGATTTCTGCTGGCGTTTCGGCAGCAATATCGATCCCGACAGGAGCGCGGAGCGCGTCGATCTCTGCCCGGTCGAAGCCATCTTCCGCGAGCCGGTCGAGGAGCATCCGCGTTTTCCTCTTCGAACCCACGAAGCCCGCGTATCGGTAACCGCGGCCCATGATAGCGCGCACGCATGAGAGGTCTGTTGTATGGCCTGGCGTTGCGATGACGACGTACGTCGAATCGCCGAACGATAAACCACCAATGACGCTGGAATAATCGCCGCAAAGAACCGCGGCCTTGGCGGGAAAGCGCTCGGGGTGTGCGTAATCTGGCCGCTCGTCAACCACGGTGACGCGAAAATCTAGTTCGACGGCACATCGAACGACCGCGCGCCCGATGTGGCCGCCCCCGAACATGAAAAGATCCTCTGCAGGCTTGATGAAACCGTATGCCATTCCATTGGCGGAGACGAGGAAACCGTTTGCTGCTATGGCTAGTCCCAAAACCGCATCGCGGCAAGCAGCCGGGATTTCCCCGGCGATCGGAGAGCCATCGCCCTTGAGTACCGCGAGCAGCAGGCCGCCCGGCCTCGAGCAACCAGAGTCAATAGTATCGCTTGCGAGGATCACGCTTGAACCTCCCGCGAGTCTATCCCTAGCCGCGGCGTAAAGCGTTCTGTCTGTTACTGATTCTATGGAAAGCCGCACTCGACCGCCACAGATAGGGGCAGCTCCCGTTGTCTCGGTGCCGATCATCTCCACGTCTATCCCGAAGGACAATCCCTGGGCGATGGAGCGTTTTGCGGCCGCCAGCGCCTCCCATTCTATCTTCCCTCCGCCGACAGTACCCAACGTGGTTCCATCGGGCTTTATGAGCATCATTGTTCCCAGGTGACGCGGAGATGAACCCTGGACCGCGATGACAGTCGCAAGCGCGACAGGCCCCGTGCCGGAGGCTATTTCTCCGATTATCTCGTAGCTCATGGAATCTCCTTTACCGCAACTGCGATGCGCGCGGATGCTCCGCGGCTGTTTTGCCTCTCACCTATCTCTATGACGCTTTGTCCGAGTAAATCTGCTTCGGATTTGCTATGGGTAACCAGTATGGTGCCTATGTTAAGCTCATCCCGGAATGAGAGAAACTCCCGATAGGCCACTGCCTTGGTGGCATGGTCCAGCGCGCTGAAGGGTTCGTCGAGAAGAAGTAGCTGAGGTTCGACGGCCAGCGCGCGTGCCAGTGCAAGGCGCTGGCGCTCGCCTCCTGATAGCTCGTGGGGACGTCTGGCCCGAAGGCTTGAGAGACCGAATCGTTCCAGATATTCCATCGCCCGGTGATGCTGCCGCGAAGGAAGTGCGAGTGTTATGTTTCCCTCGGCGGATAGATGAGGGAAGAGAGCATAATCCTGAAACACATAGCCTATCCTGCGGTCCCTGGGTGGAATATTGATGCCTCTCTCTGAAGAGAAAACCAGCTGGCCATTAAGTTCAATACAGCCCGAATAAGGCATACTGAGTCCGGCGATGCAATCCAGGATGCTTGTCTTGCCCGCGCCGGATTCACCCCACAGGATAGTCGTATTGAGCTCGGCGTCAAAGTCAACATCAAGCGAGAAGAGCGGAAGCCGCAGCTCAAAGTGCGCGCGGATCATCCTTCTCTCCTGGATCGCCCGCGCAAGTGTCCGGGACTAGCGCGTGAGCTGCGTTGACAGAGGCCAACTACAGCAACAAGCCCAATG
>CAZNCK010000021.1:24952-30848 GCA_964571545.1 uncultured Treponemataceae bacterium
ACCGTGATGGCTAGGTATAGATTTGCTTCCGACCAACGTCCACCCTCGACAGCGCCATAAAGCGCAAGTGGCAAGGTTTGAGTGCGGCCGGGGATGTTCCCGGCAATCATCAACGTCCCGCCGAATTCCCCCAATGCGCGGGCAAAGGTCAGTGCAATACCGCTCAAGATACCCGGCATCGCCAATGGAAGGACGACACGTCTGAAAAGGGCAAACTCGGAGAGTCCGAGTGTCCGGGCGGCATCAGCGTAAGATCCGTCCACACCGAGAAGAGCTGCCTTGCAATTCTGATACATGAGAGGAAGGGATACCGTGACGGAGGCGATAACCGCGGCGGACCAGGTGAATACGAGATGGATTCCTATCGCTTCAAGCGCGGCGCCTACGGGTCCGCGTTTTCCGAGCAACAGGAGCAGAAGGTATCCCGTAATAGTCGGGGGAAATACCATGGGCAGGAGTATCAGCGATTCCCAGAGAAACTGAAAAGGAACGGTGTACCGCGTAAAAATTGTCGCAAGCCCCAATCCCCAAACGAGCGATATGGCCGTTGCGATAGTCGCAACCCGAAGCGAGAGCAGAATAGGTTCGATCGGATTCATAAAGTCCCGAAGCCGGCTTTGAAAAAAGCCGCACGAGCGATGTCTCCGTGAAAGAACTCAACAAGCCGTTCGGATTCGTGCTTATACCCTGAAGTGACCATTACGGCTACCTGATAGTGCACGGGAAAATCGAGTGTTTTATCGGAAAATCCGAACAATTGCTTCACGACACCTCCCGAAGCGACCGAGCCGACATCGGTCGCGAAAACGATCCCGAGTGGCACCGAACCCGATTGAACATACTGGAGGACTTGTCGGGCATTTCCACCTAAAACAAGTTTTTTCTCTACCATGGAATAAAGGCCAAGCGATGTGAGCGCCTGCACAGCATAGCGGCCAGCAGGAACGGAAGCCGGATTGCCGATCGCGACCAGAGACGTAGAAGCAAGGAGGGAGCTAAGTTCCAAAAAAGAACTGATGGCGGCTTGATCATTTCCGCCGATGAGCACTATCGAGTTCGAGAGCAGGTTCAATTTCGTATCCGATTCCAGGAAGCCTGCTTTCTCCAGCTCGTCCATATCCGTGGATGCAGCGGAGAAAAAGACATCGGCCGGGAATCCTTGTTCAATTTGTTTGCGGATTATTCCCGAACCGGCGAAGTGGAACAAAATATGTACGCCGGTTGTTCGTTCAGCTTCCGCTTGTAACGACGTCAGGACATCCGTAAGGCTCGATGCCGCGGCTACAATTATTTCCCGCGGGGGAGCCTTGGCCGCACACGAAAGCACGGAGCATGCACAGAGGAGCAATGACAATCGCTTGACGATGGAATACCTCCAGGGTATCGAAAAGGGTATCTGTGAAGCTTTTACTCATCGAGTGAGTATTAACTGAAAAAATACATGCCGTCAAGGAAATAATGCAAGCGCGCGCTACGCAAAATGTATTGACAGCTTTTAGCGTCTGCTATCTATTGTAAGCCGTGAGCAAGAAAGAACCTGGATCAGGAGCGAAACCCCGCCCCGACCTGCATCCTGAATTCGTCGCACTCGGCTTTCTCGCGGAAGGTCCGGCCCATGGGTATGAACTCTATCGCCGATTCACGGCATCGCTAGGGAGCCTTTGGCATATCAGCGAGAGCCAATTCTACGCAACGCTCAAACGCTCCGAGGCTCATGGCTTTATTGTAGCTTCTACTTTAGAGAAAGGCGAAGGAGGAGCGAAACGCCTTCTTTCACTTAGTCCAGAGGGTCGCAGGCTGCTCCTTGTCTGGATCAACGAACCTACGCGGGGAAGCGCGAGGCTGGTTCACATGGAATTCCTGGCCAGGCTATTCCTCGCCCGAATCATAGCGCCTCTGAAACTCAGGAGCATCATCATAAAGCAAACGGCGGCGCTCGATAAAGAAATACGACGACTGCGGCTGGTCAGCGAGGGCAGCCATGCGGGGGGAACCATTGACGGCCTCTCGGCGGACTTCAGGGAAAGCCAGTTACGCGCTGCAGTCGCATGGATAGAGTCCAAGATTATTCCGACAGTTGAGTCCGGGCAATGGCCCGGCCCTTATGATAAGAGCAAAACCGCCAGGAGACACACATGATGCGCAATATGCCGCCAGGAGTCCGTACTAAAGTCTATGGTCCTGAATACGTCAGCAAGTCCATCGCCGTTGCAGGAGCGGTTGCCTGTCCGCGCAGTTTCACAACCAGTGAAATTCGTTCGCTGCCTCGAGTCCAGCTAAATGACTTCATAATTCTCTGTGGAAGCGGAAAGGTCAAGGATGAACCCCGTAGGCTCACCGGCGTCCTGCTACGGGATGTTCTGGACATAGCGCAGGTCCTGCTCGAGGAGCATGAAGTACCCAACCTGACCTATATAGTGGCGACAGGGCGAGACGGCTACCGTGCGTTGTTTTCCTGGCACGAGTTGTACAACAGCCCTGCCGGGGACAGTGCCATCATCGTTTTCGAAAAGGACGGAGTAGCTTTAGATTTTGGCGAAGGCGAGTTATGTCTCGTGTCGGCAAATGACGAACGCCCGGGCCCACGAAGAGTTCGGTATCTGTCGAACATAGAAGTGCTGAGGATCTGAGCCTTTGAGCCGCCTGTGAATATTTGAATGAATCGAGAAACAATCCTTAGTCTCACCTTGATACCCGTTTTTTGACGCAAACGAAGGAGTTGAAATCGTGGTGGTACAAGTAAGCCAGAACACTACGGCGCTAGACCAGGATTATGGTGGAAGACGATTTCATGTGTGGGGAGCTCCTGATCCTACTGGATCGCTAGGCCTCGTACGCCGCTGTCACCTCGCTTTAATTATCGTCATCATGCCGCCGTCCTCATGGTCGATGATGTGACAGTGAAGGAGCCAGTCGCCTGGATTCGACATGATAAAGGCTATGTCGACATAGCCGCCTATAGGCACCGGAATCGTGTCCTTCCAGAGTTCTCCAGGCGGAGAGGCCCCGTTTATGGACAGGACTTGGAATCTGGTTCCATGGATGTGCATAGGATGGTCCATGCGATGCCCCATCATCATGGACATCATGTCCCTGTTGTAGATGCGCATCGTGATGAGCTTGCCGACGGCGACATCGAGGGGCCGGGTGTCGGGGTAGGATCTGCCGTTGATGGTCCAGCGCATCATGCTTGAACCGCCGCCCATCATGCCCATGCCTCCGCCTCCAATAGCCGACGATACGTCGAGGCTGAAGTCGGGGCGCGCCGGGGCCGCCGCGAGATAGGCCCGTGACGGCGGCGGAACGAAGGGAGAGACTAGCTCGGGTACGCTGCCCTTGCCGTAGACGACCGGAATCGCTATCCCCATATCGCGGCGGGCGCTGGCCATCTCATAGCGTTCGCCTTCCTTGCCTGAGGCGGCGAGCTCTACGTCAATCCGCTCCCCGGGAGCGAGCGTTATACGATCAGTCATATAGGGTCGTCCCAAGGGATGGCCGTCGGTATGGGTTACGCGGAACCGGTGCCCGTCGATATGGATGGTATGGACGGCGGCCGTGGAAGCGTTGATGAAGCGCAGCTTGTGAAGCTCTCCGGCCCTGAGCGAGAGCGGCTCGATGGCTTCATCGGTCTTGCCGTTCACCGTCTCGACCTTGCCGTAGCGCTCCATGTCTCCGGCGGCGACGCCCCGAAGCCTTTGTCCGCTCGGGTCGAGGAGCCAGTCGTCGAGAATATAGGTGTGGTCCCCGGAGTAAGCGGTGTCCTCCGGCGCGAGCACGATGAAGGGCGCGTAGAGCCCCATGTCGAGCTGGTCGAGAACAGGCATCAGGTGAGGGTGATACCAATAGGTACCGCTCTCGCCGGCGACGAAGTCATAGGTGAAGGTAGCGCCGGGCTCAATGCGTATGAAGGGGCCGTCCTGGTCGTTGGGTAAAACCAGGCCGTGCCAATGGATGTTAGTCGCTTGGTTCAGCCGGTTGGTCACCTCTATCCGGACACGCTCGCCTGGGCGGACGACGATAGGCGTACCGGGAACGGCGCCGCCATAGGACCAGACCTCGGTACTGAGTCCCGCCTTAAGCTCCCAACTTGACTGCGTGATCTCTATCCTGTACTCCGCAGCGTAGGCCGCGAGGCCGAGGAACAGGAACGCCAGCCGAACGAGATGATTCAAGCCAATACCGCGATTTGATAGGGTCATAGGGTCCTCCCCGCGCGGCACGGCTATCGTTCCGCCTGGCCTCGCCAGATTATACAATACACAGGGTTTAGCCTAACAAAGACATGTTCACATAATTCGCATGAAACGAGCACAGCCCCTTCATAAGCAAGCATAGCGGTTTTGAGTCAGTCCGTGTCGCCCAGTTTGAGGATTATTACGGTTACATTGTCCTGGCTGCCGGCGGCGATGGCCATCGCCAGCAACTCCTCGGCGGACCTGCAGTCAACCAGGGCATCGCGTAGCATCGTGTCGCTCAGCCCGTCATACAAGCCGTCGGATACCATGACGAGCAGGTCGTCGGACCTTACCATGGGAGGCACGTTGTTTATGGCGATCTCAAGATCGAAACCGCCGCCGCCTACGCAGTTGTACAGCACATTGCGCTTGTACGCGCCGCCGTATCGGGCCTGCATAGTATGGTCGGTAGTGAGCTGTGAAAGCGTGCCTTCGCGGAAGCGGTACAACCGCGAGTCGCCGGCGTTGAAGCAAAAAAAATTGTCGCCATCGTGGTAGACGCCGACGACCGTGGAGCCGGGGCTCTTCCCGTCCGCGGTCGCCATCCCGCACAGCGACAGATGGGCAGCTTCAAGCTCGCGTCGTATCCGATTAGACGGCGAGAGTTCTCCAGCCCAGACCTTGTGGTCCAGACAGCGGATGACCAGGGCGCTCGCGACCTCGCCGTACGCGTGGCCGCCCATGCCGTCGGCAAGCGCGGCGATGAAGGGGGCGCCATACCTTGCGTGGCCCCGGACGACGCCTTCCTTGCCGTCGCAGATTAGTTCTGACCCTACGCGGAACGCATCTTCATTCAGATCACGAATGGGGCCGCGGGTCGTCGCTCCTTCATAAATCCAGCGCACGAAGGAGCCTCCTCGGCGAGGCCGAAAACAGCCCCGCACGACTGAAGTCTATCGTAACGGCGGCGTTTGACAAGGTTTGCCAGTAAATCAAAGTGGACAATCCATGCCGTTCATCAACACGCGAACTCGAGCACGCAACGGGTACCATCATGACTACCCTCTATCAGGAAATTGCCGCCGATCTGGCCGGTAAGGCCTTGCACGAGGCTCAGGCCCTTGCCGGCCTGGGCGGCGAGGCTAAAGCCGGCGGATAGCCCGATACCGTCATCCCTGACTTCAAGCCGACCTCCGGCAGGAGTTCTTTTGAGTTTCAGCGAAACGGCGTATTTGGTCGCGTTGGTTATGAGTTCCACGACGATGAGCCCAATCGGCGCCGCCAGCTTGGCGGGTATGGTGATGCTATCCAGTTCGTGGTTCAAGGCGATGTTGGAAAGCCCTATGAGCGGAGCGGCTATCCTCGCGCAGTATTGGTCGAGCGGTACCTCTATCAGGGATCCAGAGGCATAGAGAAGATCGTAGAGTTCCGAAATGGACCTGACGCGATTGCCCAGGTCCACGAGCGGAGCCTTCAAGCCCGGAGAATCCTCAGAGAACATGGCAAGGTCGATCATGCTGAATATCATATTAAAGCTGTTCTTGGCACGATGTTGCAACTCGCTGAGCAGCCCCTGATTCTCCTTAAGCGCTGATTCCAATGCAAGCTCGGTAGCCTTGCGGGCGTCGTTCTCGGCCTTCAGGTCTTCCATTAGGTTGAGCATCGCGGTGTGGCTCCGCTCCAGCTCGTCCTAATGGAAGACCTGAAGGCCGAGAACGACG
>CAZNCK010000021.1:30858-36405 GCA_964571545.1 uncultured Treponemataceae bacterium
GAGCCGCTCCTGTTCATCGTGCTGACGCCTGTTGGCCGCCTTGATTGTAACCATGGCCTTGATCTGGGCGGTGAGTTCAACTGAATCGATGGGTTTTGACAAGAACGCGTCGCCGCCGACTTCCAGCGCCTTGATTCGGCTCGCCCGGTCGGCCTTGATGGCGGTGAGAAACACCACGGGAGGATCCCTGGTCTTCTCATCCGCTTTCAATACTCGGCATACGTCGAAGCCGTCCATCACGGGCATCACAATGTCGAGCAGTATGACATCGGGGTCTTCGGCTCGTGCTAGAACCAGCCCGCGCTGGCCGCTCTGGGCGGTCAAGACCGTGGCGTCGCCGAAGCTCTCCCGGATGATGGCCATGAGGCTTATCAGGTTGTCGCCGTTGTCGTCTATGGCCAGTATCGTCGCCATCTCAGCGGTCTCCCGTACAGTCTGCCATAGCCTTTAGAAGCGCGTCCCTGTCGACGGGTTTCGAGACGTAGCCGTCGAAGCCTTCAGCCAGGAATAGTTCCCTGTCGCCTTTCATCGCTCGCGCGGTTATGACGATGACCGGAATACCGCTCAGCGATACGTCCTGGCGCAAGGCAGCCAGAGTCTCGGCGCCGCTCAGGCCCGGCATCGTACTGTCCATGAGTATGAGGTCGGGTCTGAGCCGCCTGGCGAGGTCGATTCCCGCGGCGCCATCGGCGGCCTCGGCCAGCCGGTACAGTCCGGACAGCAGGGCCCGAAGCGTCAAGAGATTGTCGGCATTGTCCTCCACAAGCAACACCAAGGGCAGCGTGCCTTCTGGCGCTGGAGCCGCCTTGCGCGGCCGGTACTCGGGAACGGTCCCCATGGCGCGGTCCGGCTCGGGAAAAAGCATGCGCGCCACGGCCTCTAGGAGCCGGGGTTTATTGATGTCGCCCTTCTGTATCAGCTGATGAACACAGTTGTGCCTGAGAAAGGCAAGGTCTTCCTTTGTAACATACTTGGCGGTGAGGATGACGACGGGCAGGCGTTCGGACTTTTTTTCCTCGCGGATAGCCTTGAGCACTTGAAAGCCATCCACCCTGGGCATCATCAGATCCAGTATCATGCCGTCGGGCAGCTGTCGTTCTATGATCTCGAGTGCCTCTCCGCCGTCCCTGGCTACCACGATGGTGTAGCCCTGCGCGGACAGCATATCCTTCATCTGGATAATGATGGGTTCGGAATCTTCGACGAGGAGTATGGTCTTGCCCTTAGTCGCGAGCGGTCCAGCGACAGGCGCGGATTGCGCGTTCATGTCGATCCGGAAGCCCGGAGCCTGGCCCTCGCGCAACCGGCCGTTTTCTGAGAGTAGCGGCAGGCGCACGGTAAAGAGGGAGCCCCTGCCGCTCTGACTCTGCACCGATATGCTACCGCCCAGAATATCCGCATAGTTCTTGGCTATCGCCAGGCCAAGACCCGTACCGCCGTATTTCCTAGAAGCCGAATCGTCCGCTTGCCTGAATTCCTCGAATATCAACGACAGGTTTTTCTCTTCTATGCCGATGCCCGTGTCTTCAACAGAAATATAGAGTGACTCGGCCTTCGTCAACGCGCTAACTTTGACGCCGCCCGCTTCGGTAAACTTGACAGCGTTGGCTACGAGGTTCTGGAGTATATGCCTGCATTTATCATAGTCGCTCAGCATTTCAGGCAGACTTTCGTCTTCTTCAAACTGGAGGAAAATACCCTTCTCTATTGCCTGCGGGCCTATGAGTTCCACGACTTCGCGAATCATGACCCTGGCGTCAAATCGCTCGATTTCCAGTTCTTCACGTCCCGACTCTATCCTGGACAAGTCCAGTATGTCGTTGATCAATTCGAGTAAATGCTTGCCGTTGCGTTCTATGACATCCAGATAACTGTACTCTTCTGCCGACACAATATCCTTCAGCCTGCGGCTGAGCACGCCCGAGAGGGCGATGACAGAATTGAGCGGCGTCCGCAGTTCATGACTCATCGTGGAAAGGAAACTGGACTTGAGCTTGTTTGCCTCGTCCAACTGGCGTTTCTGCATCTCCAGCTCTATGTTCTGCTCAGTCAGTTCTCTCGTCTGCGACGACATTTCGCTCTTCTGTGACTCGAGTTCCCTGTTCTGTTCACCGAGCTTCCGCGAGAACTCCTCAAGCTTGCGGTAGGTAAGTATCCCGTCCATGCGGGCGCAGAGGATTCCAAGTACCGTATCCAGAAGCCTGAGGCTGGCAGCGCTGAAACCGCCGACGCTCGCCAGAGAAATTACAGCCTGCGGCACGCCGCCGACGCTCACCGGTATAGTAACAATGCTCCGGGGCGCGATGAAGCCGTCGGCGGTCTTGAGGATGGAGCGTGTATCGGCCGGTATGTCAACAATGTGCTGGATTTTGCCGGTCGCCAGGGCGGGGCCGAATTCGCCCTCGAAGCGCAGTGCGGAGAAGGCGCCGCAGCGGGCAGTGTCCATACCGATGCTCTCGAATGCTTCGAACAGGGTCTTTTCTTCGTTCAGCAGATACACGGCGCCGAGCTGAGAACCGGTATGTTCCAGTAGGGTAGCCAGCAAGCGATGACAGAAAAGACGAGCGTCGTCCGAGCCCAGCATAACGGCGGCCAGCGCGGCCGCGCGGGAACCAAGATCAAGCTCGTTCTGAATGGCGCCGGCCAGTTCATTGAAGGAAGCGGAAAATTGGCCGAATTCATCGTTTGAGTCGTAGGCGCAACGCGCGGTCCGGTTCCCCTTCATGAAGTCACGCGTAGCCGCGATTAATTCGGACAGCGGCTTGCGTACACTCCTATACAACAAGAAAACGATTATCCCGCTAAGCGCTAGCGTGCCCGCGATGAGGAGACTCATCTGGAGCTTTAGCGCGTTTTTTAAGGCTACTGATTCTTGGTAAAATTCATCCCCTTTGTTCATGGCAAAGGAATCGACCATCTGAAGGTGTTCAAGAAGCAGACGCACATGATCACCGCCTGTCCCGGCGGTTCTGGTTCTGACGAGCGCTTCTTGTCTTTTGCCGACTCCTATGAGCCGGATAGTCTCCTGGCGAATGGCGTCCCAGCGGGCAAAATCATCCGCGGCCCTGCCAAGTTGAGCTTGATCACCTAAATAGCGGTCATAGAGCACCTCGAACTGCCTCAGGGCGTCGCGTCTGGAATCCTCTATTGACTGGAGGATCGAAGCGATGTCGGCCTCTTCTTCAACCAGAAGTAGATCCTTCATGTCGCGTTGCATTATGAGAATATCGGCTTTCAACTCTCCAAGCGCCCGACGAACCGTCAGAGGATGCTCGTATAGGGCCTGAGTCCGCCGGGCTATCTGGTCGGACTGTTCCAGGGCTATGGAGCCGAGCGCCACGATACAGAGCAGCAATATAGCGAACCCGAGACTCATACGGGTCGTAATCCTTAGACCGGACTTTTTCATCGCGTAAGTCTTCCTTCATTGATGGGCTGGAATATGGCGGAGCCAGGGAAGACTTCCCTGAAATGGCACCTGGCTACAATCTCGCGCTCAGTCTCCCCCGTAATCAGGTAGCTACCGGGAGCGAGACACGAGGCAATCTTCTCTATGATGCGCCGCTGGTATTCAGGTTTATAATAGAAGAGCATGTTGCAACAGAAGATTAGATCGAAGCTGCCGTATATGCTTACGGGCGGGCACATGCCTTGTTCGGCTACTAGGTCAAACGACGAGAAATCCACCGCTTCTTTGAGGCGCGGTTTAACCGTAAATGAATCGGCCAGCCTCGTGAAGTACGCTATACTCCTTCTGAGCGAAAGCTTTCCCATACTTCCAAGGTCGTAGGCTCCGACCTGCGCGGCGTGCAACGAAGCCTGGTCTATATCGGTACCAAAAACACGATACGTCATTGCCGTCGTGTCGGTAGAAAGCAATTCATCGCAGAGCATGGCTATGCTGTAGGCTTCCTGCCCCCCGGCGCAAGCGGCGGACCACAGGCGCAGCCCCCTGTCGGAACTCTTTTTTTTCTTCTCGATAATAGCGGGCAGGATGAAGGCTTCAAGACACGCGAAGGTCAGGGGATTTCTGAAGAATTCACTATAGCCGACCCTTAAGGAATCAGCGAGTGTTGCCGCTTCTTTCTTGTCGGAGTTTAAAACGCGCTCATAGACGTCCCATGAAATCCCCCGAGCGGACATCCTGCATTGAAGACACTTCTGAAAGAAAGAATCTTCGTACGCCGAACTGTCAATCCCGTATTCCCTCAGGATGCCTTCTACCAGAGACCGCCGTTCATTGCTCACGAGAAAGGCTCCTGGTCGTATATCGATCCGCCTCGCCGCACCGTCTCAGCAGCGCGTTTATATCTTTCTTAAGTGCGACCATAGTCAACTCGCGATCGACAGTCAGCCGGTGCACCCGTTCGAGTTCGTCGATTTTTTTCAACAGCGTCGCTTCCTCTCGTTTCCTGACTGTGATATCGGAGGCGAAGCCCTCCATCAGGATCTCGCCGTCTACCACACGCCGTTCTATCATGCGGTCCAGGAACCAATGCTCGACGCCGTCAGCATCGCGGATACGGTATTCAATTGTAAACGGACTGCCGCGAATGGCTTCATCGATGGCTTTCTCGACACGTGGCTTGTCGTCCTCATGGATGCTGGAATTCCAGAGGAAAGGGTCAGCATAAAGCTGTTCCACGGAATAGCCGAGTATTCCTTCTACGCTTGGGGAATTGAAAATACAGCCGCGCCTGTCAGAAAACACGTAGATGATGTCCGGCAGGTTTTCTATCAGGCGACGGTATTTCTCCTCGCTCTCCTTCAACGCCAACCGCTTGGTTTTTTCTTGTTGCTTGGCCTCAAAAAGCCTGAAGGCCATTTTTATGGAGGCTATGAGAACCGTCTCTCCTGAATTCTTTACGATATAGCCATACGAGGTAATGCCCTCGGTAGATTCGACCACCTCTTTTTCAGTATGGGAGGACAAAAAGACCAGAGGCAGGTCGCGGAGCGCCAGTATCCTCAGAGCCGCCACGGTTCCGTCAATGCCGTTTCCCAGATTGATGTCCATGAGCACGAGATCGATACCCGCATTCGTCTCTACCGCCAAAACGGCTCGTTCTCCGGTGCCGGCGGTCACCACGGCAAAGCCGTATTTCTTGAGGAGCAACGTTTCCGTCATTGCGATGATGGCCTCATCTTCGACGAGAAGGATAGTCTTCTGACCGGCGTCATTCATGTAGGGTAACTCCTCGATGACACACCTGGCGCATATCCTAGATGCTAGAGCAGGCCTAAACACAGTAAACATAGCATATAATAAAGATATTTGATATCTTTAGCTTACTTTAGTGTAAAAAGAAAGCCCCTTCTGAGGGAGCTGAGCCTTCACTGGTGGTATCAGGCCTGCCGGGTGAATATCCTGGGTCTCAGGCACCCTCTAGCCGCTATTTCATAAAGGTCCGATCGTGATTGCGCCCGCACGCTCGTAAGTCACCGCAATGACACCATTAGAGGTGACGTTGCTTTCCGTCACCTTAAACGCCATTAGTTCATCGAACCTTGTGTCCACATCGCAAGCGCTGGTGCTCGTTCCAGCGT
>CAZNCK010000022.1:0-5365 GCA_964571545.1 uncultured Treponemataceae bacterium
CGCTCATCAGGTCGGTCAGCTCGCCCACGGCAAAGTCGTCGCGCCGCACGTAGATCTCGCCTACGACCAGCACCTTGGGGCAATCCTCGAGCGTGCGCTTGAGCGGTATCCGCTTGACGTCCACGACGACCCTCTCGAGCTCGGACCATATCTTGTCCGGGTGCTTCTCCACGGTCGCCATCATTATCTTCCAGGATGCCTCAAAGGCCGCGATGGCCTTGCGCGGATCCTCGGCTGTCGCCTTGAGGGAGGTCTGGATATCCTTCATGTAGTCGGTGACCACGATGCCCTTCCACATCTCCTTGGCGAAGCTCGGCCCGAGTTCGGTGTAGGAATTGTCGGCGGAGAGGGTAAACACCACCACGTTCTCCAGACGCATGTCCTTGAACAGGTTCTCGTAGAATACGAAATACTGGCCGGGGCGGCAGGGGTGATCGGCACGAAGATCAGATACAGCTCGTCCTTGCGGTATTTCTCCGAGGCTATGAACTGCAGCACGCTCCCGAGGAGCAGGTGGCTGGGCACGCATTCCTTGCCGGAGGCATGGGAGCGGGCCAGCTGGATGGTCTTGTTGGTGGCCACGGGCATGGCCTCGGCGTTGAGCCCTATGCCGCGCAGCGTGGCGGCCATGAACTCGGTAGAGACGTTACCCATGTTGGACAAAAGGATCTTCGTGCGCTTGTTGTCGCGCACCATCACCTTCTCGCCGGTTTTCTGGTTGACGACACGCAGATCCTCGCCGCCGCCGTACGCGAACTTCCAGCCGTTGTCGTAGCGCTCTGCCTCTATCTCGGACTTCTTGGCGCGGTAGCCGTCCAAGATATCCAGGAAGGCCTCAACGCGGGTGTCTATGCCTGCGTCAGCCGAGTGGGAATCCAGTTCCAGCACCAAGAAGGGCTTCTGGCCCATGGTCCACTTGAGGTAGTGCAACATGAACGAGTCGGGCGCGCAGGAGAAGTTGGTTATCCAGGTCACGTAGACGTTGGGGTTGTCCTTGAGAAGCTGGGCGGCTCGCATGTCCTGCTGGCCGTAGTACCAGTACATGTTCGGGAAGTTGTTCTTCTCGTCGTCTATGGGCAGGATGTCAAACGGTATCACCGAGTAGCCGCGCGTGGTGAACTTGCGCGGAATGCCCATGTTGGCTTCGGGGGTAAAGGCGTTGTATGGCCGGCCCAGCACCGCGATGACGGGGCGGTCCGCCTTCTTGGCCTCTTCAAGCGCCTCGCGTCCCAGCGCCATGGCGGCGGAGAAATACTCGCGCTGCTTGGCTACGGCTATATCGAAGGCTGCCCTGGTTTCGGGCTCGCCTATGCCCAAGAGCTCGGCCATGGCCGCGAAGTGCTCCAGGGCCTTCTTATCGCCAAACTTGAAGCTGACTACCAGCGGTAGGAAACGCTTCTCGTCTATCTCCGGAAAAGCCTTGGTAATGTAATATGGAAGACTCTGCGTAATCGGGCAGGTGTTGGCGTGCACGTCCTCTTCGTATGAGGCCATGTCGCGGAAGTGCGGCACGAACACGTAGTCAACGCCCTTGTCCAGGCAGTCCTGCACGGCGCCGTGCGCGATTTCAGCGGGGAAGCAGTACGCGCTCTCCACGCGCACCACGCCTTCCTGCGCCACTTCTGTGGACAGCACGGTCTTGATGCCCAGTTCATGGAAGAACCACGAGTACAGGGGGTACAGCGAATGCGTGGAGAACGCCCGCGGTATGCCCACGGTGAATTTACGCTTCGCGACGAAGGACCCCGCCGGCGCGGCGAAGGTCTCGAACATCAGGTCCTGGCGCTTCTGCACGTAGTCGAACACCGGCACGTCCTTTACGGCCTTGCGGGTGTTGGTGTACTTGTTGCAGCGTCCGCCGAACATGTACGGGTGTCCGTTGACTTTAAGCACCTGGATGGGGCAGAGGTTGTCGCAGGCCTTGCAGGTAAAGACGCGCTCGTAGACTATTTCGCGGGTAATCGCCGATTCCAGATCCACGACCACATTGTCCAGGAGCCCCTCGGCGCGCTTGCGCTTGGCCAGGAGGGCCACGCCGAAGCAGCCCATCAGCTCGGGCGACGGCGGTACGAGGATTTCCTTGTCCAGCATCATGGCAAACGCCAGCGGCACGGCCGAGTTCTTTGCCACGCCGCCCTGCAGGAAGACCTTGCCTCCGATGGTGCGGTTGCCCACCACGCGGTTCAGGTAGTTGGCCACTATGGACACCACGATGCCGGCGGTTATGTTCTCGCGCGTGGCGCCCTGCTGGACGGCCTTGCGTATGTCTGAATTGATGAAGGCGGAGCAATGCTCGCCGAACTTCAGCGGCGCGTCGCCCTGAAGGGCGATGGGGCCTATGTCCTTGGCGCTGTGTATGGAGAGGTCGCCGGAGGAGGATTCCTCGAGGAAGCTGCCGGTGCCCGCTGAACAGGCCTCGTTCATGGCGTAGTCTATGGGCACGCCGTTCTTGAGCAGCACGTACTTGGCATCCTGGCCGCCTATCTCGAAGATAGTCTCCACGCCCGGATCGAAGTACGCGGTACCCACGGCGTGGGCTATGATCTCGTTGTACACGCCGGGTGTCTCAAGGAACACGCCCAGTATCTCGCGGGACGAACCAGTCGTAGCCGTCAGCTCTATCTCTATGGAACCGCCGTTGGTGTCCGCGGCTATCTTGTCACGCAGCACGGCCAGGCACTCCTTGAGCGCCTTCACCGGGTCGCCGTGGGTGCGGCCGTAGTGGCTGGCCACCACCTCGTCGGTCTCCGAGTCCACCAGACAGGCCTTGGTGGTGGTCGAACCGCCGTCAACGCCCAGGATGTACTTCCTGCCGGCCACCACCTTGCCTTCGGAGCTCTCGAAGAAACGCACCTTGTCGCGCCATTTCTTGAGGTCGGGCAGCGTATCAAAGCGGACCACATTGGGTTTCAGGAGCGTCGCGGGAGGCGGCAGCGGAGAACCCGCGCCGGCGGCCAGCACCGCGGCGCCGTAGGCCTCGAACACCGATGCCGTATCGGGCACCACGAACTCCAGGTCAGGCGCGCGCTCGCGGATGAAGCGCACTATGTGCCGGTTCAGCGTCACGCCGCCTGTAAGCACCACGCGTCCCTTGGTCACCTTGGCGCGCTTGAGGAAGTCCACCACCTTGCCTGCCATCACGTTTGACAGCGACAGCACGATGTCGTCCTTGGTGGCCTCGCGCTTGTTCAGGCGGTGCGTGCAGTCGCTCTTCATGAACACCGAGCAGCGCGTAGACAGCGACATCACGGTAGCCGTTTCAGGCACCTTAGCGATGTCAGCCAGCGTCATGTCCATGCGGCCCAGCTGCTGTTTCAGGAACTCGCCGGTACCCGAGGCGCACTTGTTGCCGGAGAAATTGTTTATTATCTTGCCGTTTTCGTCCAGGGAATAGACGACGAGGTCCTCGCCGCCCATGCTGGCCACCGCGTCCGCCTTGATGCCGGAAGCCTTGAGCGCGGCCTCCACGCAGAGCGGCTCCAGGGTGCCCGCCGCGTTGAACAGGTAGCGGCCTTCGTTGCCCGTCACGAGCACCTTGGTGCCTACGGGAATGTCTCGCTCGCTCATCAGCTTGCGTACCGCCGCGTGGAAATCGCCTTCATGCGGCGTGAGCGCCGACCAGACGACCTTGTCGCCGTCGGCGAGCACGAGCTTCAGGCTCGATGAGCCAATATTGATGCCTAGGGATATCATGCGTAGAACCTCACCGGAGACCGATGGCCTCTAAGATTTCCGGGAGTTTCGACGTGGTGCCGCGCCCGGAGCGTGCTCATCATATACTCGGGTCGACACTCGTTTCAATAGTGTCGGACGCCTTGCAGTGCAGAGAAAGGCGCTTAATGCGAAATATATACAATAGTGCCCCTGTTTTCAAAATTCCGGGGAACGCCACATACCGGCGCTCGTCAAGCTGAGCCAGACGCGTTCCCCGGCGCGGGCCTCCTCGGCCAGTAGGCCTGCGGGGTCCCGCGCCCCCCTTGGAGCCTGTATCACAACGCCGAAAACTCACGGGGGCTTGAACAATACAGCCGATCTGTGGAAAGATATAGATAAGACTATATTGATCATCACGGATTGCACAGGCCGGACCAGAGCCGGCCGCCTGGCCACCCTTTTCGCGTCGCCCTGCCGCCTTCACGGTAACACCGCTGACACAATCGATGACCTCGAACGTCCGCGATGTTCCAAAGGAGCACGGCCATGGATATCGAGAAGGAACTGGGGGCTATTAAAGCCCAGCTGGAAAACCGCCCGGGAGCCAAGAAAAAGCTCTCCATGATCGTGTTCTCCGGAGACCTGGACAAACACATAGCGTCAATGATCATAGCCACCGGTGCCGCCGCCATGGGCATGGAAACGGTGCTGTTCTACACCTTCTGGGGCACCGCCGCCCTGCGCGACCCCAAGAAAAACGTCAGCGGCAAAAACCTCATAGAAAAGATGTTCGGCTTCATGCTCCCCAAGGGCCGCAACAAGACAAGGCTCTCCAGCATGCACATGGCCGGCATGGGCACCGCCATGATCCGGAACCTCATGAAAAAGAAGAACGTAGCCAGCCTGGACGAGATGTTCGACATCGCCGGCCAGCTTGGCGTCAAGATAGTCATCTGCGAGATGTCCATGGACCTCATGGGCCTCAAGCGTGAAGAACTGATCGACTACCCAGGCATGGAAGTCGGCGGCGTCGCCACCTTCCTGGCCCACGCGGGCGAGTCCTCAGTCCAGTTGTTCATCTGATACCACACCCGATACCACACTACAAGGAGCGTTACATGGCAGACTACACCGTTTCAAAGACCCTCGATTACAAGGGACTCAAGTGCCCGATGCCCATAGTCAAAATCAGCCAGGAACTGCCCAAGTGTGCCGTCGGCGCCGTCGTTGAGGTGCTCACCACCGATCCGGGCTCCCTGTCTGACTTTCCCGCCTGGGCCAAAACGACCGGCAACCAGGTCGTGGAGACTAAACAGGAACCAGGCCTCATAAAGATCTACGTCAAGCGCCTGAAATAGGAGTCCGTATGCAGAACCTACCTGCCGTCGCCAACCAGGCTGTCGCGGCGGTTTCGGGGGCCAGCGTGGCGGCGGAAGCCGTCAGCGGCGCCTCCGCCGAGGCGCGGCGGACCGGACTAGCCCTGCTGCTGGACTGGGCCGAATACTTCATAACGGTGCCGATGGTATACATCGCCATCGCCTTCTGCGCGGTCGCGATCATCGTCAGGATGGTCAGGGTCGCCCGCTCCCCCGCCCCGTTCCAACTGGCCATCTACCCCGCGGCCAAGCGCCCGTTCCTGGCCGCCCTCGGCGACGCCCTGGGCATGCGCCAGATCCGCAGGCGCAAACCGGTATTCTGGTTCTTCCTCATG
>CAZNCK010000022.1:5375-6160 GCA_964571545.1 uncultured Treponemataceae bacterium
TGATGTTCCATACCGGCCTCGTGTTCCTGCTGCTGGGCCACCTGGACATCCTGCCGCAGATCAACATCATGTCGCCCGAATCCAGGCACATGATAGGAGCGGGCGCCGTGGGCCTCATGGTCACCGTACCGGCCTTCTACTTCCTGGTGCGCCGTTTCAGGGGCATGGATCGGCAGATCTCGGTGCCGTCAGACTATCTCCTCCTGCTGCTCGTCCTGTTCCTGTTTCTGCTGGGGGACCTGATGAGCTGGGGCAATTCATGGACGGCCAACGGCTTCGTCATGACCAAGGCCGACTTCTCGCTCTACTTTGACGGGCTTGCCCGCTTCACGTTTGCCGACCCGCGCGACGCGCTCCGTGGTTCGCACTACCACTTCGTCGTGCTTCACGTGCTGTTCGCCAACCTGTTCTTCATGATCCTGCCGTTCTCCAAGATCGCGCACGCCTTTTTCTCGATCCCGCTCAACAAGGTCAGGAGGGCGATATGGACTACGCGACAAAAGAAAGCCTGAAGGTACTCTTCGAGACGAAACTGCATGGCGTCATGCGCATGTACCTAGACACCTGCGCCCGCTGCGGCCTCTGCGTTGAATCCTGCCACGTATACGCATCCATGCCGGAAGCCAAGTACACCGCCGTCGGCCGCGCCGAGGTGGTGCGCAAGATATTCAGGCGCTACTTCAAGCGCGAGGGCCGCATTGCCCCGTGGCTCGGCGAGGTGCTCGAGTTCAATGACGGCACCATGGAGAAGCTCTACGAGGCGGCCTACTCCTGCACCGGTTGCC
>CAZNCK010000022.1:6170-28260 GCA_964571545.1 uncultured Treponemataceae bacterium
GGCATAGACACTCAAGCGGTCATGTCAATCGCAAAGGCACTGCTCATAGGCGCCGACAAGGAACCCAAGATCCTGTCCATGCTGGCGGACATGTCCGTAGCCAAGGGAGAAGGCATGGAGGAGACGCGCGACTCCTACGCCGAGGCGCTGACCAACCTGGAACCCGAAGTCAAGGCGCTGTGGCCAGCCTCCCCGACTCCGGCCATCCCCTACGAAAAGGCCAACGCCGACGTCTTGTACGTGGCGCTCGCCGGCTCCCACTCCATAGTGCCCGCCGCGGCCATAATGAACGCCGCCGGCGAGAACTGGACGCTGTCCTCCTTCGAAGCCGTCAACTTCGGCACCTTCGTCGGAGACGCCGTCAAGGCAAGGGCCATCTCAAACCGCATCATAGCCGAGGCGTTGCGGCTGGGCGTCAAGGAAGTAGCCGTCGTGGAATGCGGCACCGCCTTCCGCGTGCTCAGGCACATGATAGGCCAGCAGCCCTTCGCCGTGGTGGCCTTCGTCGAACTGATAGACCGCTACCTTGCCGCTGGTCGCATCGCCGTGGACAAGTCCCTGCACAAGGATCTTACCACCTACCACGACCCCTGCCAGATAGCGCGCAACTCAGGCGTCATAGAGCAGCCCCGCCGCGTGCTCCGCGCGGTCACCGACTACTTCACCGAGATGACCCCCAACCGCGAGGAGAACTGGTGTTGCGGCGGCGGCGGCGGCCTCGTAGCCATGGGCGAACTTGAATTCCGCATGAAGTCCTCCAAGGTCAAGGCCGACCAGCTGCGTGCCACCGGAGCCCGCGTCGTAGCCACCGCCTGCGAGAACTGCCACAGCCAGCTCTCCGACCTCACCGAGCACTACCAGCTGGGCATACGCGTTGAGTTCCTGTCAAACCTGGTGTCAAAGGCACTGGTAAAGCCGAGCTGAAAAGCACGGATGAAGGAGTTACCTTCATCCGTGTCTAATTTAACTCCGAGGGTCAAATTTTCACCTTCGAGGTGATGATTATTTTTTTTATATCACTGCATTATTTCTTGCAAGAAGAATTTGGCTTGCTTCATGGCAATCAGTTTGAAGCCAGCCCATGTGCTGAACAGTGAATCCTCATAAGGCACCAGAATTACATCAAAGCCTAGTGTAATTATCTGTCCATCGCTTGCCGTCAGATCCGTGGGAGTAAACGATCGACGTGATTCGGCATCTTCTATATAAATCGGGAACATTTCACTGCGGCCCTTGTTGCTAATGAGCGAGAGATCTTCAGAGTAGCAAACGACTTTATCCCGTGACAACCATTGATATGGTAATTTTTCTTATACTTTCCCACCAACTCCCTTAAACTTTTCAACCAAATCAGCAATTTTTTGGAAAACACTTTGTTTTCTTATTAAATATTGAGGATTCAACGGACTCATCTTAGGGAGAATTGAATTTAATTCAGTACCATTCTCGCTTGCATATTCTCTTTTTAATGAGGTCGTAATATAGCGTTTAGCAGCTTCTTCATTTAGGTTTTCTTCTGTAATTATCGTGTTAACTTCACGCTGCTGTTCAGCTTGTGCATACGAAAAGAACGCATCAATAATGTTGGCTTTGTCCTTGATATCATCCAGGTTTGTTTGATTAATGAAGTCAACCAACAGACTTTCTTTTGCTCTGTTACCGATACTCGAACGAATAAGTCGGCGCACATCCTCAACGAGGGACGCCTTGTCCTTCCGCTTTTTATTGTTTTCAAAAATAAGTTCTAGGATATAATCGAGATTGATTTCCTGAGATTTTAGAAGATCAACTTCAAAAACAATATCATCCCAATCAATTCCAGATTCGGCACTATCATTTGCCGTCTTTTCTCTACGTAGCCAGTCACGAATATCATTATACGTTGACCTGTAATCTTGTATCGCGCGGATAGTCGGGAGCTTAATACCTTGCATCGCGCTTATATCTTCATCGTTTAAATAATATTTAGCTTTGAAAGCTTCTACCGCCTGTAGGTCATTGGTGTCGATGTTCTGTAATGCCTGCAATCCTGCAAATTCATCGTAGTTTTGTAAAATGTTTTCCACACGGAGATATTCACCAAAGAGCTTAGCAAATTCCTTTTTGTCTTTCTCTTTTACGATTTTATCAGGATTTGGAAATTTGTCTTGTAGTTCCTTTACTACATCCAAATAACCCCGTCGGGCCTCACCAGTGACAAGATCAGTAAATCCGTCCATGTACTCTTTGTAACTCTTTTCTAGAACCACATTTTTGGTATTTTTATCACCGAACAAGGTAATGGCATCAATAGTGGCTTGTTCCAAATCCCGAAAGGTGACGATATTCCCAAAGGTTTTAGTCGCATCGTAAATACGATTGGTACGCGAATATGCTTGAATCAGGCCGTGATAGCGGAGGTTTTTATCAACAAAAAGAGTGTTCAAGGTAGGCGCATCAAAGCCCGTAAGAAACATTCCTACAACAATAATTAAGTCAATTTCCTGTTTCTTTACCCGCGACGATAGATCACGGTAGTAGTTCTGGAACCCATTGCTCTCGGTACTGAAATTAGTCTGGAATAGAGTATTGTAGTCATCTATAGCGGCATTTAAAAACTCCTTAGCACTTGAGTCCATGGCTGAAAGCTCAAAACCCTCGTCAAGAATTTCACCGATGGAGTCTTGCTCTTCGTTTGCGGCAAAAGAAAATATAGTAGCTATCTTTAAGGGCTTGTCACTTTCTTTCTGCAAGCTTTGAAGGGTTTCATAATATAGTTTTGCGGCATCGACACTGCTCACGGCGAACATGGCGTTGAAACCTTTACCATTTGCCTGTAGACGATGAGTCTTTTGTTTGTATTTGTGCAAAATATACCGGGATATCTCTCTGATACGCTCAGGGTGGAGCAAGGCTTGTTTGTTTTCAGCAGCGTTTAGTTTTTTTTCGTCCAGTTCTGATTCTATTGCCTTAAAATGCGGTCGTACATCGTTATAGTCTACTTTGAACTTGAGAACTTTTTCATCGCGAATGGCATCAGTGATAACATACGAGTGCAGTTCGGTACCAAAAACAGATTGAGTTGTTTCTGCACCCAAGGCATTTTGCGGGAATATAGGTGTACCAGTAAAACCGAACTGGTAGAAATACTTGAATTTCTTTTTAAGGTTTTTCTGAGCTTCTCCGAATTGGGAACGGTGCGCTTCATCGAAGATAAACACCACCTGCTTCTGAAAAATAGGCAGATTATCCTCGTTTTTCATCAAGTTGTTGAGTTTTTGAATTGTGGTAACAATGATCTTGTTGTCATCTTTTTCTATATTTCTTTTGAGTCCGGCGGTATTCTCTGATCCGTTAACGCTGTCGGGGGAAAATCGTTGGTATTCCTTCATGGTCTGGAAGTCGAGGTCTTTCCTGTCAACCACAAAAAAAACTTTGTCGATGAAATCGAGTTCGGTTGCTAGTCGTGCCGCTTTAAAGCTTGTAAGAGTTTTCCCGGAACCAGTGGTATGCCAGATATAACCGCCCCCTTCGGGTTTACACCAGGTTTTTGCCTGATAGGAACTCTTGATTTTCCACAATATGCGCTCGGTGGCCGCAATTTGATAGGGTCTCATTACTAAAAGAGTGTCACTAGCATCGAATACGGAATATCGGAACAAGATTTCTAAAAGGGTATTCTTTTGAAAAAAAGTAGCAGTAAAATCCTTCAGGTCTTTTATAAGGGAATTATCTGATTTTGCCCAATTCATGGTAAAATCAAAACTGTTTTTATCCCTTTTTGTTGTATTGGCAAAGTAGCGGCTATCTGTCCCATTGGAAATGACGAAAAGCTGTAAATACTTGTAAAGCGAATTTCCAGAATTGAAACTTTCCTTGCTATAGCGGTGAACCTGATTAAAGGCTTCACGAATAGCAACGCCCCGCTTTTTGAGTTCAATCTGCACCAACGGCAAACCATTTACCAGAATTGTCACATCGTATCGGTTGGCCTGACTGCCGGCTTGTTCAAACTGCTTGATAACTTGTACTTTATTTCGTGCTATGTTTTTTTTATCAATCAAGTAGATGTTTTTAATATGACCGTCATCGAATACAAAATCGTGAATGTAGTTGTCGTGGATTTTTCGGGTTTTATCTATGATGGTATCGCTGGGCTTATCCAGATAGGTTTCCACAAAACGCAACCACTCAGCATTGGAAAACTGCATATTATTAAGGTTTTGCAACTGAGCACGGATATTAACCAACATGGCTTCGGGTGTTTTCAGATCGGGCATATATTCATAGCCCTGGTTTATTAAATCTTCAATAAATTCCCGTTCTAGATCGCCTTCGGTCTGGTAACCTTCACAGACCTGCCATTCCTTTGTATATTTATCGAGGACAATGAAATTTCTTGATTCTGCGACTGTCTTGTAGTCAATCATATTCCACCTCTATCTGATAGTCTCTGACCTTCTGCTTGATAAAAGCGATACATGGTACTGAATTCAGTCACTAAATATCGCAAAACACGCTTGTCATCTTCTGTTAGTTCGGCTACTTCTTCTCCAGCATGCTTTGAATGGCTTGATATATTGATTATCCTTGTTTCATATGGGTTTACTACGCCATCGCTTGTTTTTGGCAACAGTTCACCCCATTGTTGATAACCGAGAAAAGTCGATGTCTTTTCTAAAACATTCCGAAGAAAATTGTAGTGGTACTTCTGTAATTTCCCCGAATCAATTGCCTTCTCAAGCTCTTTTTTCAGAAATAGATGATAAGAAAATGGTGAATCATTCGACTGTTGAGTTAGTTCATATTCTCCGTTCTCAAGCTTATTGAGAAGATACTTTTTGAATGTATCTTTCTTGAACTCATTATGGAGGACATTGTAAAAAAGCGGACTGTGGGTGGTAATTATAAATTTAACTTCTGATTTGCTGGATTTAATCAGTTGCGCTAAATCTACGGCAAGCTCTATCAAATGGTTTTCATCCAGTGAACTCACTGGATCATCTATAAAAATATATTCAAGTTGATTAAACTGATCTGTTTCCCGCCCAGGGGGTTCTGCGACATTTAAAACATCAACAATTTGCTCAAGAAGAGAATAAAACACGCACCAGATAAAATTGCTTTCTTCTCCCTTGGAAATTTTTATAGTATCCGACCGAACATCATTACCACGTTCAAACGAAAAGGTGACTTCGGAAAAAGCCTTAACCTTAGCGTCTTTTCCATCCGTATCTTTTTTTATATATTCTTGGTTAAATCGAGGTGTCAACTTTTCATCAGTATAACGCTGAAAATTTGCAATGATGTTTTGATCTTGACCTTGCTCTACAAGAATCCATTCCGTAAATGCGTTAGCCTGTATTTTTAACTTGGGTTCAATATCATGATCTAGATCATTGTCCCAGTAGAAAAGGTCTTCAGTAAAGGCGTTATAGTAGACTACTTTTACACCAGAGGATTCTTCTGCATCTGGTTCCTCATCATAGTTCTTCGGTGCTACCCTAAACTCCCGCGATAATCGGGTTTTACCGGTGCCGTTGAATGCATATATCAATTGGACTTTTTTTTCGGAGGCTTTGAGTTGTTGTGCTATTTCTTGTAATGACTTTCCCATACTAAGCCTCTATCTCATTTTTAGGAAAGGTAAGGAGTAGATTGCGATAATATTCATACTGCTTTTGCCGCAGCTCAATCTCGCGTGGCAAGCCATCGGTTATTGACGTCGTGAGTGCATCCAATTTATCTAAAACAGAACTAATACGGGCTTGTTCGTCAAGTGACTTTTTAAGATCCTTAGGAAATGGGATAGGAATGTATAATTTTTTCATCAGGGTATTGGAGCTTAAATTGGGTTGAGCACCACCACCAGCTAAAACATACATTGCTTCATTCTTCGATAGAAGAAAGTGATATAAATAACGGTTATTAAGATAATCAGTAATAGGCACAAATTTACCTACGCGTTGGTTTAGATAGGCTACGCTTTCTAGGTTATAGCAACCAATTTTTCCTGTTGTTGCACCTGACATTGCAAGTAGAATATCGCCTTTTTTAACTAAGTAATTATCAGTATCTTCTCTGTAATCTGATGGGTAAAAGTATTTAACATCAGTTAAATCAACAACAGAGCCATTAATGTTTGTTATTCGGATTATTGGGTGTCCGCTTTCTCTAAATAGATTGCTCTTAAACGCAAATCCATTTTTATAATCACACACCTCTCCCAACGGCTTCCATTCCACTTCGCCCTCTTCAAAGTTCAAGAGCTGGTCGCGGTAGTAGGCGTATTGCTTTTTACGGGCTGTAAGCTCGGCTGTAAGCTCGGCTGTAAGCTCGGTGAAGGTGTCCAGGATTCGAACGATTTCGCCTTGGATTTCAAGGGATTTTTTCGGATTGTCAGGGCATGGGATGGGCACTGAAAACTCAGATAGCTTGTCTCCATGTACCCTGACAACCTTAGTACCAGTTTGATTACGTTTTTTAAAATCAAAAAATTCAGGAGTTTTAATGCAATATGCCAAATACTTCGGGTTTTGATTGTGCTTGAAAATATAGGTTTCTCCACTGACACAGACCTCATGTTCACCCAGCCAAACTAACGGCTTACAAACATCCTCAATATTTTCACTGGTAGTAGCAATAATCAAGTCACCTTTTTTTGCCTTTCTAAATTTGCTAGCTAACTCTGACGAAACAAAAGACTTTGTTTTATAGGCATAATCACCGTAATATGTGTAAATTTGTCCGTAATGAATGCATCCAACACCGCTCTCTCTAAAATCGCTTTTCTGCAAACCACTACCACGGACAAATTCACCTAATGATCCGAGCGGCTTCCACACCACCGACGCGCCAGCAAGCAGTTTTTCCATAAATTTCAAACTACTCATGCTTCAATCTCCGCAATAATTGTATCAATATCAGCACGGAGTCGGTCTATCTTGGCAACGGTGGTTTTGATCTCCGCATTTAGTTCGGTAATATCAATAATCTCACGAGTGTCTTTAGCTTCCACATAGGAACTGACCGAAAGATTGTATTCGTTTTTGGCAATGGCGTCGTTATCTACACCTTTTGCAAAGTACTCTACCTCGGCCTTGCTGTCGAAGGCTTCCATAATTCGAGCAATATGCCCATCGGTCAGGGTGTTGTTATTAGTCTCTTTTTTGAAGAGTGCGCTGGCGTCGATAAATTGGGTTTTGTTATCGGTTTTGTGCTTGGAAAGAACAAGAATATTGACCGCAATGGTGGTACCAAAAAACAGGTTTGGAGCCAGAGAAATAACCGTTTCCACAAAGTTGTTATCGATCAGGTATTGACGGATTTTCAGTTCCGCTCCACCACGGTAAAAGATACCAGGAAAGCAGACAATGGCAGCACGGCCTTTGCTAGAAAGGTAGCTTAGAGCGTGGAGAACAAAAGCAAAATCGGCTTTGGACTTGGGAGCAAGGACTCCGGCCGGGGCAAAGCGATCATCGTTGATGAGGGTCGGGTCATCGCTGCCTATCCAGGTTACCGAGTACGGCGGATTTGAAACAATCGCATCAAAGGGTTTTTCATCGCCGAAATGGGGATCTAATAAAGTGTTACCAAGTGCAATATTGAACTTGTCGTAGTTGATGTTGTGCAAAAACATATTCATGCGGGCTAGGTTGTAAGTGGTATGGTTGATCTCCTGCCCAAAAAAACCGTCTTCGATTATGTGGTTGTCAAAATGCTTCTTGGCTTGCAGAAGTAGGGAGCCAGAACCGCAGGCGGGGTCATAGATTTTATTGACCGCCGTCTGTTTGTGCATGGCAAGCTGGGCGATTAGCTTGGAAACATGTTGTGGTGTAAAGAACTCGCCACCGGATTTGCCGGCATTTGCCGCATAATTGGAGATGAGAAATTCGTAGGCATCACCGAAAAGATCGATCTGGTTATCATGGAAATTACCGAAGCGAAGTCCTGCCACGCCTTTTAATACCGCGGCCAAACGGGTGTTTTTATCTTTTACCGTATTGCCAAGGCGGTTACTGGTGGTGTCAAAGTCTGCAAAGAGACCTTTAATATCCCGTTCCGAAGGATAGCCGTTGGCGGAACTTTCTATCGCTGTGAAAATGACGGCCAAATCGGTGTTCAGGTTGGGATTATCATTGGCATTTTTGGCCACATTGGCAAAAAGCTGGCTAGGGTAAATGAAATAGCCTTTGGTTTTAATAGCATCGTCTTTGATTTCTGGAGTGATTACAGAATCGGAAAGTTCAGCATAGTTGACGCTGGAATCACCGGCTTCGATGTAGTTTGAGAAATTCTCACTGATAAATCGGTAAAAGAGTGAACCTAAAACAAACTGTTTAAAATCCCAGCCATCGACTGAACCGCGTACATCGTTGGCAATCTTCCAGATCTGGGATTGAAGCTCGGCTCTTTGCTGGATGCTTGACATGTATGGTGCTCCTGTCTATTTTTTCCGTTAACGGCTCTCTACCTTACTACAAAAACCGTTTTTGCTTAATAGCTCATTTTTAATGGCCAAAATAATTGACTTTATTTCAACTCTATTGTTTTAAAAGTTGTATACAGCGGCTTCGCTGATGAGATGGGAGTTGATGGCTATGGAGACGGGTTCCAGCAGGCCGATGAATTCGCTCCGCGCCTGGATCGATAGATCCGCAAGAGCGGGGTCATCGGGCTCCAGTAGTTCAATCAGGTTGTGTTTTGCCGCCCGCTCGGTGATGTCCGCGTGAAACGCGCGGTAGCACTCGAACCGCTTCTGCCGGCCCTGCCGCAGGTATTCATGGAGGCCTATGTAGAGACCCGATAATCCTGTAGCCAAGCCGATTATTGATACTATGTTTTGTAACTGCCTCAAACGAGTTTACATTTTTTTGTCAATCTGAATCGTATTTCTGAAAATACGCGACTATTCCGCAATGTATTGCGGTTTAGTCTTGACTATTCCGCAACGAGAGTTAGTATAGTCAACATGGAACGAACACAGACTGATCGAATAATCAGGGACCTTGACCGGAAAATGGTGCTGCTGTCGGGTCCACGCCAGGTAGGAAAATCCTGGTTGGCAAGGGATATCGCGGCTCGATTCGGATCCAGCACCTATCTGAATTATGACAACCTCAATCACCGTGAAGCGATAGAGAACTATGCCTGGCGAAGTGATACGGAATTTCTCGTCCTCGATGAACTCCATAAAATGCCTTCCTGGAAAAATCACCTGAAGGGGATTTACGATACAAAACCCGAAGACCTTAAAATCCTTGTCACAGGAAGCGCTCGTCTTGAAACCTTCCGTCAGTCGGGTGACAGCCTTGCTGGCCGATTCTTTGCCCATAGACTCCTGCCGTTCAGCCCGGCAGAAGCGGCGGGTGCGGGTTTCAGCATCGACCGCTTCATGGAACGAGGTGGATTCCCCGAACCACTCCTTTCGGAAACAAAAACCGATGCTGATCGCTGGAGACGCCAATACCTTGACGGCTTGATTCGTGAAGACATCCTGAGCTTCGAGAATATACGGGAACTAAAAGCAATCAGCCTGCTTGTGGAATTGTTGCGGGACAGGGTTGGTTCTCCAATCAGCTACCAGTCGCTATCAGAAGACACGGGAGTAGCTCCTAACACCGTCAAACACTACATAGATATACTAGAATCTTTATATATTATCTTCAAAATATATCCATTCGGCGACAGGATAGCCAGATCCTTGGTAAAGCAGCCAAAATTGTATTTCTTCGATACGGGCCTCGTGCGTGGCGACGCAGGGCCGTTGTTTGAAAATTTTGTCGCTGTGTGCCTCTATAAACGGCAAGCCTACCTTGAAGATGGAGATGGATCTCCTCGAGCGCTTTCTTACCTCAGGACCAAAGATGGCCGCGAAGTTGACTTTATTCTTACCCAGGCTGGAATACCCGAACTCATGATTGAAGCTAAATATGCGGACAGATCGCTCGCGGCCCAACTCCTCTACTTCAACGAGCGCTATGGATACCCAGGAATCCAGCTCGTTGCCGACCTCCCGCTCGAGACTGACCGTGGTGGACTCTCGGTGCGCAGGGCCCAGGATTGGCTGGCAGGACTGGAAGCGTAACTCCCGGGCAACCGGTCACTCGATCAACTGAACCCTCAGCCCGCTCTTCATCGCCAGCGCATGCTGCCGCTTGTCGCCCGTGATGAATTCCTGGGTGCCCGAGACCAAGGCGGCGGCCACGTGCAGGATATCCAGGGAGCGTGCCAGTGTTTCAAACGTATGGGCGCGCGACAGATGCCGCGCTTCGTTATACACCGCGACCCAGTCAACAACGGTCCGCTGCAGCCGTTGCGCGATGAGGTCCGATTCAAGGAAATGCTCTGAAGCAGCGCGTTGTGCAGGGCTGATCAGACTGCGGCCTTCCATGGCGCGCAGCGTGTTGCGAATCTCAAGCTCCTGTAATGGATTGAACGAGAGGCTTGGGAACAGGCTCAGAGCCGCTATCGCCTGGTCCGAATTTCGCTCCCTTACATAGAGCTTGATGAGGACTCCGGAATCGACGTAAGGAGGCATCAGTCGCCCCGGTCCTGGTACAGGATCTCCGAGGCACCAGTGGCCACCGTTCCTGCCGGATAAGCGCTTGAGAGCCTGGCGGATAGGTCCGGCCAAGGTTCAGCCGGTGTTTCTGCTACGCAGGGAACGAGTCTGGCTATGACCTTGCGCCGTCTGCGTATCTCCAGAGTCTCGCCGGCTTCTACCTGATCCAGGTAACTGCCCAGGTGGTGCTGAAAATTCCTCGCATCAACTGCTTTCATGTTAGACATTATGCATCACAATGATCAACAACTCAAGGCTGGAACCATGATATTCTGCTAAACTTCTATTGACTAGTCAGTCTGGTCTGTTTACTATTCAAGCAGGAGGTACCCTGCATGAAAACCACATGGCCATTACAGGATGCAAAAGCCCGCTTCAGCGAACTGTTCAGCCTGGTCTGCGAGGTTGGGCCTCAGCGGGTCACGCGCCGGGGCAAGGAAGCAATCATCATGATCACGGAGTCTGAATACGCCACGCTGAGCGGCCAGAAAGGCTCCTTCGTGGAGTTTCTGCTCTCCGGTCCCAGGCTGGAACTTGATCTCCAGCGGGCCCAGGATTTTGGCCGGACAATAGAGTTATGAACTTCGTACTCGACACCTGCGTCCTCTCTGAAACAATCAAACCACGACCCGACAAGGGACTTGTCGAGTGGCTTCAGGCCCAGAACCCAGACCACCTGTTCATCTGCGCCATCAGCATGGGAGAACTGCGAAACGGCATGGACCGTCTGCCTGCCAGCAAGAAACGGCACGACCTGCTGCTCTGGCTGGTCGAACTGACGGAGCGGTACAGCGGCCATTTCCTTGACTTCGATGTGGAGAGCGCCTTCAACTGGGGTGCGCTGACGGCAAGTCTCGCTGGCACAGGCAATCCCATGCCCTCTATCGATGCCATGATAGCGGCATGCACACTCCGCTACGGGCATACGCTGGTAACGCGCAATGAGCGCGATTACTGCAATTCAGGAGTTCCGCTGATCAATCCCTGGGGCGCATGACGGAATGACAGCATCCAGCACCTTGTTCCCGACGACGCCGGCGCAAGGACGCTATACTTCCTCTATGACCATCTCAGACTTTCTGCATATCACCTGGTCCGCCCCCGGCGAACCGCTGATAGAACCGCCGCGCTTCTCTCCTGTCATAGCGGACCCAAGCTTCTTGTTTCCGGAGGAGACGCCGTCGGGCGACTGGGAGCTGTTCGCGCATTCGGCCTGGGGCATACACCGCTACTCGTCGATGGACGGACTCTCGTGGCGGGACCGAGGCATCGTGGTGCGCAACGCGATGCGTCCCTTCGTCAGGCGTCATGGCGACGAGTTTCTTCTATACTATGAGCAGTACGCACCGCTGGCCTTGCCGCTGACGGATGGCCGATAACGGAAGGCAAGGAACGGATAGGGCGCAGCGTGGGCAGCCAGCGCCTTGATTCTTTTTCCCGATAGAGAAAGGGCCAGAAACAGGATAGAAATACATGTCCAACCATACTAGTATATCAAATATTATGACCAAACTGTGATCTAAACCGTCATGCAAGCGACCTTAAGGATACAGAGGAGCGTTCGATGCACACTGACGGACTAAAACCAAGCTCTCTGGTAAGTCATAAAGTCGGCCACGCACGGATGAGGATTGTTTCCCTGGCGGCAGCCTTGGTACCCGTTCTCATCGCGCTTAGGTACGGGCTGGAGTACCTAGTAAAACGGCCGTACGGCGAGTACCTGATAGCCATCGTATTCAGTCTGCTTGCCGCGGGCGCGTTCGCGGTTGCCGGCGTGCTTACCAGGCGGCAACGTCAGGCGCTCGAACGACGAGTCGCGGAGCAGACGCATGAATTAAAAAACAGCGAAGCTAATTTCCGCGCGTTCTTCGAGACAATGAACGACATGATAGTGGTGAGCGCCCCTGATGGCTTGGTGCTATTCACCAATGTCGCCGCGACGCAAACGCTGGGCTACACTCCGGAAGAGTTGGCCACCATGCCTCTGGGCACGCTCTATTCAGCAAAAAATCGGCCTGAAGCGGAGCGCTTCTTCATATCGGCGGCAAGGGAAAGCGGCTCGACCAGTACGATACCGCTTGCGGCCAGGAACGGCACCCGCATACCGGTTGAAACCCGTGCCTGGCTTGGCCGCTGGAACGGCGCCCCGTGCATGTACTGCGCTTACAAGAATCTGAGCGCCGAACAAGAAACGCGGCAACGCTTTGAATCACTGTTCAATCGCAACCCGGCGCTCATGGGCCTCTCTACCCTGCCAAACCGCCGATTCTCCGATGTTAACGAAGCCTTCCTGAAGACGCTGGGTTACACGAGAGATGAGGTCATCGGAAAAACAGTGATGGAACTCCAACTATTCGCGATCCCAGAACAGGAAGTAGCGGTAGTGCGGGCGCTTCAAAGGCGAGGCAGCGTCAGCGAACTGGAACTCCAGATACGGCGCAAGGACGGATCTATCCTTGACGGCCTCTTTTCAGGAGAGATCATAGGCGCCCACGGCAACCGTTATTTCCTGACCGTCATGATAGACATCACCGAGCGCAAACGTATAGAAGAGAAATTCAAGCAAGTAAGCGACCGATTCTCGTTGGCGACTCGCGCCGGCGGAGTGGGAACCTGGGATTACGATGTCAGCGCCTCCCGGCTTGACTGGGACGAACAGATGTACCGCCTGTACGGAACAAGGCCGGAGCGGTTCGATGGCTCCTATGAGTCCTGGAAGACCCGCATGCTCCCGGAAGACCTGCAACGGAGCGATGAAGAATTCCAGAAAGCGCTCCGAGGAGAGAAGGATTACGATACGGAGTTCCGCGTCCGCTGGCCGGACGGAAGCGTCCACACCATCAGGGCGCTCGCCATAGTACGACGAGACGCCGCCGGTAACCCCTTGCACATGATAGGCACAAACTGGGACATAAGCGCTCAGACGCAATCGGAAGTCGAACTCAAGGAGACCAACCGCTATCTCGAAGAAGCAAATATCCGGGCCAAAGACCTGATCGTGCAGGCCGAGGCAGCCAACGCGGCCAAGAGCGAATTCCTCGCCACGATGAGCCATGAGATACGCACGCCCATGAACGGCGTCATAGGCATGACGGGACTCCTCCTGGACACCGAACTCAGCCCCGAGCAACGCCAGTATGCGGAACTCGTGCGCACGAGCGGCGAGGCCCTGCTGTATCTGATCAACGATATCCTGGACTTCTCAAAGATCGAATCCAAAAAATTGGAGCTTGAAAACATCGATTTTCACCTGCGCGTCACTATCGAGGATTCCGTAGACCTCCTGGCGGCCAAGGCCCACGAAAAAGGCCTCGTGTTGGCCAACATCATCGACCCCGGCGTACCGGTTCACCTCCGGGGCGATCCCGGACGCATCAGGCAGATCCTAATAAACCTGGCTGACAATGCCATCAAATTCACCGAGGCCGGCAGCGTTACGATTCATACGAGCCTTCTACGAGAGGACGACGAACGCGCAACCGTTAGTTTTTCGATCAGCGACACGGGGATAGGGATTCCCATACATAAACAGGCCTTGCTTTTCGAACCGTTTACACAGATGGACAGCTCGACGACACGCAAGTACGGCGGAACAGGCCTCGGCCTCTCCATTTCGAAAAAGCTGGCAGAGCTCATGGGCGGGACGGTAGGGGTAAAAAGCGAATCGGGCAAGGGATCCACGTTCTCGTTCTCAGCCGTCTTCGAAAAACGTCCCGCGGGCGTATTCTCGTCGCCGCCGCCCTGCATCAACCTGAGCGGACTGCGCGTACTCGTGGTCGATGAAAACGAGGCAAACAGACTCGTCGTCGGGTCCTTGCTCGCAAGCTGGGGCTGCCAGTATGAACTGGCGATGGAGGGTACGACTGTGACAGGAATTATGGAAGACGCGGCACAAGCCGGCCGGCCATACTCGGTAGCGTTGCTCGAGGCGCGGGTTCAGGACCTGGATGGCCTCGAACTGGGGCGCCGTATCAAGGCTAACGAGAAACTGCGGGCTACTCGCCTCTTCATGATGACGCCCCTCATGCGGCAAGGCGACGCGACCCGGATAACAAACGCCGGTTTTTCTGGCTACCTCAACAAACCCATACGCCAGTCCCAACTTCGTGATCGCCTGGCGCTTGCGGCGGGCTGCGTGGATGATGCGGCTCTGTTGCCCCCGCATAGCCCCGCGCCCGCATCAAAGACTTCAGAAAAGCAGAGGAACAAGATGCGTATCCTTCTGGCGGAAGACAACGTGACGAACCAACTCGTCGCCCTCAAGATCCTTGAAAAATACGGATATCGGGTAGACGCCGTCGCTGACGGAAAAGAAGTTCTGGACGCATTGTCGCGTCTCCCCTATGATCTCGTACTGATGGACTGCCAGATGCCGGAGATGGACGGATTCGAAGCGACGCGCGCCATCAGAAAAAACGAAGGGACAGATAAACATATTCCCGTTATAGCCATGACCGCCAGCGCCTTGCAGGGCGACCGGGAGAAGTGTATTGAGGCGGGCATGGACGACTATCTGAGCAAGCCTGTTGAACCGGCAAAACTGGCGGCCGTTGTAGAACAGTGGCTCAATCGGGCTGAAGAAGGGCTGGCGGTACAGGAACTGGAAGCGGCGGAAATAGATGATAAACCGCTGGCTATTTTTGACAGAGCCGGTTTCTTTTCGAGAGCGATGGACGATGCCGAACTAGCGCGCTTGCTGGCCAAGACTTTCCTTGGCGATGCGCCGACACAAATAGAGGCGATGAGCGCGGCGCTCGCCGCGGGTGAAACCAGAAAAGCTGAAAAGCTGGCGCATCGCCTCAGGGGGGCCGCGGCCAATATGGGCGCGGAGGCCCTCCGGGAACTGGCGAGGATGATTGAGGAAGCGGGAAAAGCCGATAATCTCGACGGCATGAAGATACTGCTGCCCGAATTCTTAAAGCGCTATGAGGCGCTGAAAAACGCACTGAATACGATTTAGGTGATAGAATGCCGGCAGCCCTGGCATGCAGGACCAACGGGAACAAAACCCGAATACTAAGGAGCGGAGTACATGAAGGCACTGATCGTAGAAGATGATTTTTTAAGCCGTATGCTGCTTCAGGGCTTGCTTAAACCCTATGTGGTTCCCGATGTCGCCGTCAACGGCAAGGAAGCCGTCGAGGCTGTTCGTTTGTCCCTTGAGGCAAAAGAGCCATACAACCTCATCTGCATGGACATCATGATGCCAGAGATGGATGGCCAGGAAGCGCTGAGGCATATCCGCGACCTGGAGAAACTGGCCGGCATTCTGCCCACCGACGGGGTCAAGGTGATCATGATAACGGCTCTGGATGACAAGAAAAACATAATGACCGCGTTCAGGGAACAGTGCGATACCTATCTAGTCAAACCGCTGGACAAGTCAAAGCTGGTAAAGACGCTTGAAACGCTGAACCTCATATAAGAATACCACTTGACTCTCACATTCGCGGTCAAGACAATGAAAAAATAGAGTTGGATACAGAGCGAGGAACGGTATGACGGATAAAAAACAGGTTCTCATAATCGACGATATGGAGCAGAACAGGAAGGCTATCAAGACCTTTCTGTTCTTCCTCCACTTTGACGCGACGCTCGCGGTCGATGGTCTTGATGCCAAAAAAATCCTTGAATCAAAGCATTTCGACCTCATCGTATCTGACATCGAGATGCCCAACATGAACGGCTTCGAATTGCTCGCGTCCGTCAAGAAAGCGCCTGCGCATAAAGACACCCCGGTCATAATGCTGAGCACGCTCGACACGCCAGAGGTGATGGAGCGCTGCAAGAAACTGGGAGCGGGTTCATACATAGTCAAGCCGTTCACCAAGGAAAAATTCGAGTCGGCCCTGACGGCACTCAAGCTGTTCCCATAAGCGCGGGCCCTGCATTGAATTCCTCAACTCAGCAATCGGTACTGGAAGGCCTTGAGGCAATCGAGGCCAGACTTCTTGAATTGGAGCGTATCTCGGAAAGCGGTCTGGATCCGCTCATCGCGGTGCCCCTGCTCTTCAGGGATTTTCACAACCTTAAAAGCACCCTGTCCATGGAAGGCATAGACCAGAGCGCGGAACTCATCCATCAGTCAGAATCCTGCCTGGATGCCCTGCGCACCGGAAAGGGCGACGTGGAATCCGGCTGGGTCGACATACTGCTTGCGGTCGTAGACCATGTCCGGACGGTCGTCGGATCGGATCTCGACGCTAAAGCGCCCGCCTTGGCGGAGCGGCTGGAACGACTACTCGGAGACTGGCTCGGCCAGGAAAAAATCCAGGCCAGGCGCATCGGTTTTCCGCTCGATGAAGCTGAGGCACAGGCGCTTCAAGCCGCGCTATCATCGAACTTGACTCCCTACATGCTCGAAAAGGTCGTGGGAGACGAACTTGACGCTTCGTCAGTCGATTCGCTGCCAGTGTTCGACGCAGTGGCGGAAGCCGGAAGCCTCATAACGCGCCGGCTCATACGAGCCAAGGGTTCGGGCTCGGTTCTCACAATCCTGTTCGCGACCGACAAGACACAGGAAGACCTGTCATTCATCTTGTTCGACCCGTTGTGCCCGGTGAGCGGATTCCAGAGTACCGCTACGGCAAAGCGACAAGCCGCGAGCGCCGTTCAGCCCCCCGAGGAACCATTCAAGCTCAGGCGCATACTCATCGTCGACGACGAACCTATAGCCCTCATGCTCCTGCAGCGTTTCCTTTCGCAGTACGGAAGGCTGGATACTGCCGGAGACGGCCTCGAGGCTATCGATAAGGTTGCCAGAGCCATCGGCAACAAGGACCCGTACCACATAGTGTTCTTGGACATCATGATACCGGGCGCTCCCGGAAGCGAAGTGCTCGAGGAAATACGAAAACTCGAGAAGAGAGCCGGGATTCTACAGGGAGACGGTTCGCGCATCGTCATGGCGAGTTCCATAAGCGACTACACGTCAATCTCCACATCCTTCAAGAACCAGGGCGACGCCTACCTCGTCAAGCCTATAGACTCCCAGATCATAGACAAGACGATGCTGAAGCTGGGTTTCTCAAAAATGACTATCACCTTGACCGCCGTTCCCAACTCCAAAAAAATCGCCACATAGTATATACTGGGCAGTATGAACCTCTACCGCATCCAGAACATCAATTGCCCGCTCGATCACGATGAGCATTACCTCCGCGGCCGCGTGGCCCGCGAACTGGGCGTGGGGCCAGTGCATCTGGCCTCGTTCCGCCTCGAACGCAGGTCCGTTGACGCTCGCGACAAGCGCGACATACGGATCGTTTACACAGTTATAGCGGGGCTAGAGCAGCCTTCGCGTAGCCTCGGCGCCAAGTCGGAGGCTCTGGTATCAGCAAAATCCTACATGTTCCCGACGCCGGGGCCGCGAAAACAACCAGGCGACGGACAGAGGCCCATCATCGTGGGCTCAGGCCCCGCGGGGCTCTTCTGCGCGCTTGAACTGGCCAAGGCTGGATTCAGGCCGCTGGTGCTGGAACGCGGCGATGATGTCGAGACCCGCGGCAAGGCCGTCTCGTCATTCTGGACCGGCGGAGAGCTAAACGCCGAATCGAACATGCAGTTTGGCGAGGGCGGAGCCGGTACCTACTCGGACGGCAAACTGACAGCCTCCGGCAGCGACGACTCGGGTAGAAACCGCCACGTGTTCGAAGAATTCGCCGCGGCCGGCGCTCCTCCTGAAATCCTCTATTCCAACAAACCGCATATCGGCACCGATTACCTCGTGCAAGTCGTCAAAAACCTGCGCACCAAGATAGAAAGCCTTGGCGGAACGGTACGCTTCCGCGCCCGCGTTGAAAAGCTGGCAACGGAAGGCGGCCGGGTTACGGGCGTCGTGTTGGCGGACGGAGAGACAATACGCTCGGGCGCGGTTGTGCTCGCGATAGGGCATAGCGCGCGGGATACCTTCGCGGAACTCGCGTCCGCGGGCGTGCCGATGGAGCGTAAACCCTTCGCCCTGGGACTCCGCGTGGAGCACCCCCAGGAGATGCTGTCCCGGGCGCAGTACGGCGACCACTGGAACCACCCCGCCCTCGGCGCGGCCGACTACAAGTTGACGCACAAGGCCGCCGACGGCCGCGGCGTCTATTCGTTCTGCGTGTGTCCCGGCGGGTATGTGGTAGACGCCAGCTCCGAGGCGGGCCTGTCGGTGTGCAACGGCATGAGCGACTTCTCGCGGAGCGCGCCGAACGCCAACAGCGCCATAGTCGTGTCCGTGCGCCCTGAAGACTTCGGCGGAGACGATTCCAGCCCGGCCGGTATCCTGGCCGGCGTCGAATACCAGCGGCGCTGGGAAAAGCTCGCATGGGAATCGGCCCGCGCGGCCTCCGGAGCCGGTCTCGGAAAATCCGCCTTGCCCGTTCAGACACTCGAAGATTTCATCGCGGGCCGAGCCTCGGAATTTCTCGGGGGCGTCGTGCCGTCGATACGCGGCTCCTACGCGCTCGCCGACCTTAACGCCTGCCTGCCTCCGTTCGCGGCGGCCGACATCAAGGAGGCTTTACCGGCCTTCAATAAGAAGATAGCCGGATTCGGCCGCCCCGACGCGGTACTGTCCGGCGTGGAGACGCGCACCTCGTCGCCGGTGCGCATCCTGCGCGACGAAAACCTACAGTCCAGCCTCCGGGGACTATTCCCCTGCGGCGAGGGCGCCGGTTACGCCGGCGGCATAATGTCGGCGGCGGTGGATGGCATCAGGGCGGCGGAAGCGGTGGCGCAAGCCAGCGGAGCGGTATAAGGCAAGGATTAGCGTCGATGCCTAAAAACACGTCCATCAAGGCGGGAGAACGCAGGAACGCGACGATACTCTTCGCGGATCTACAGGGCTTCACAGCCCTGTCGGAGCGCATGGATCCTGAAGAGATGGACGCGCTGATGAGCCGACTGTTCGGCGCCTTCGAGAAGATCATAGTCGCTCGCGGCGGCGTCGTGGAGAAGTACATCGGGGATGCCCTGGTCGCCGTGTTCGGCGTGCCGGAACTCCACGAGGACGACCCCCAGCGCGCCCTTGAGTCAGCGCTCGCCTTCCTAGAACGCAACCGAAAGCTCGAGGGAGAACTGGCGCCGCGGGGTACGGCGCTGTCGTTCAGGATAGGCGTCCATTCTGGCCTCATAGCCACCGGCGACCGTGGGTCATTCAAGGTCGTCACCGGCCACCCCATGGCGATAGCCCAGCGCCTACAGGCGGCGGCAGAACCAGACCAGGTGCTGGTTTCAGAAGCCGTAAAGGAACGCTGCGAAGCGGACTACGACTTTGACGGACCGCTCCGCATCCCAGTCAAAGGCGCCAGCGAATCGGTCGCGGCCTGGAGACTCGTGGGGCCGGCCCAATCCGGCCTGCACGACGCGGGCATCTTCGTGGGGCGCCAAGACAGGCTGGATGAGCTCTTGCGCCTCTATGTCAGGCACGACCCTACCCAGAGTTCCGGCCTGTACCTTGTCGGAGAGGCGGGCATAGGCAAGACACGATTGGTACAGGCCCTGCTGGAACGGGTCAAGCGTTTTCCGGAATTCAGTTCACCGGTCTTTATAGCCAAGGCGCAGAAATACCGTCCCGTACGCTATGCCGTCATAGTCGATCTAGTCCTTGAGTACTTCGGCATCGACCCTATGTCGGGCCACGGGGCGATAGCCGCCGCGCTGACAAACCTGCCGGGAATCGAGTCGTTGCATGCCAATCGCTTCGCGAGCCTGCTGGACAGCGCCGGACCGCGAGCCCAAGACTCCGAACTCGTATTGTCGCTCTCTTCCATAGTCTCAGCCATCATGGAACGCCATGCCAACGCGGTGTACTCCGCCGTGCTATTCGTGGACAACGCCCAGGCCATGGACAGGCCCTCAAGGGAGTTCCTCTCATACTACCTAAAGAACGGCAAATACAAACCATTCATGTTGATGGCCGGCCGCGACCAGCCCCAGGCCTTGCGGGATGCGTTTCCGTCGCTCAGGGCGCTCAGGCTTGACCCGTTGCCGCAGGCGGAAGCCAAGTCGCTCGCGTTGGCGCACTGGGCGGAAATACCGGAGCGCCTGCTCGATGCGGCGCTGTCGCAATCCGCGGGCAATCCCTTGTTCGTGCGCGAATACACGCTGTTCGCGAAAAAGCACAAAGACCTCTCTAGCCTGCCCGGCACCATCCAGAACATGTTCATTACCAGTCTGGACCGCTTCAAACCCGCCCTCCGCGATTTTGTCACGTCGATGTCGGTGTTCTTGTTCAACTTCGACAGGTCCGAGGCTAGCCGCGTGTATGAGGCCTCGGGAGGCGATCCGGCATTCGTCACGCAGGCGCTGGACGCCCTGTCCCGCGACGGCATACTGGTGCGGCGCGGAGAGCGGTACGCCTTCGCCCTTGACGTGTTCAAGAAGGCCCTGTACGCGAGCATCCTCAACCACAACAAGAAGGTCCTCCATGGCGTCGTGGCCGACATCATGCTGGAGAACCTGGCGCACAACAGGCTCAGGTTGCTCCACCATCTGATGAAGTCGGAACGTTGGCTGGAGGCCGCCAACGTCATCCAGTCAGACCCTGCGCGAAATTATGGCTATGAATACCTCGACTATATCGACGCGCTATACAAACGGCTATCGAAGTCATCGCCAGGCGAGGCGGTGCAACTCCTTATAACCAAGAGCGCTCTCTATTTTAACGCGGGCAAAATAGACGAGGCGGAAGAAGAACTCAAGCGGGTGATGAGCTTTGCCGTAAGCGACCGCAACGAACTGTGCATGGGTTTCGCCTACCACATGATATGCGCGCACAATTCCATGTCAGCCGCCTTTCAGAAGGCGCGCTTCACAGGGCAGAAGGCGCTGTACTACTACCGCAGGGCGGGCGTAGCCGCGCGAAGCAGGCAAAACGTAGTCCGCCATATCGCGTTTTCAGAGATACAGCGCAACAACTTCGAGGAGGCGCGCGCGCTGGTCGAAGAAACGGCAGACCTTCCGGGCCGTGACGACTTTGAGTACGCCAGTTCCATAGCAGAAAACAAACTCTACGCGGGCGACTACCACGGCGCGCTGGACACGATCAAGGCCGTAGTGTTGCCGGCCGACGAGAACTTACTGGCGGTCGCCCGCTTCTTCGGCATAGACCTGAAACTCAAGATCCTCTGGCAGCTCTGCGATTTTAATGCCCTCGCGCCGGCCGCCAGGGCGTTGCTCGAAGCCGGCGATCTGAGCGATTCCAGCATAGCGCAGGCTCATGCCATGCTCGCGACCTCGGCCGCGCTCTCTGGCGACCACAAGACGGCACGCGAGGCCTTCATGCAGGCCGAGTATTACATCGACAAGGTGCGCAATGATTTTGATCGAGTGGAATCACTGCGGACTCTTGCCCAGTGCCATTTCGTCGCGGGCAATGTCCGCAAGGCGGAAGCGGCGGCCAGAGAGGCTCTCGTTCACGGTCTTAGGCACTCCAGCTACTACCCGACCTTTACGGCGTTGATGCTGCTTGTTCAGATAGCCTCGGACCGCGGCGACGAGACCGAGGCAAAATTCTTCCTTGCCGAGGCCTCTTACTTCTTCTCGACGGGACTGCTCTTGCCG
>CAZNCK010000022.1:28270-29294 GCA_964571545.1 uncultured Treponemataceae bacterium
AATACGCAGGATCAATGTTCACGGTGCGGGCGGTCTTGCCGAACAAGGACGCGATCATCTACTACTATCATGCAAGCAGGCTCCAGGACACAGCCGCCGCGGGGAAAAGCGCGGAAATTGCCCGCAAACTGCTTCAGAACGAAAAATCGCGTCTGGGCGCCCCTGATCTCGTAGCCAGCTTCCTCTCGGTCAGGGGATTCGGCGATATCGAGCGGGCCTTGGACGCGATCAGGAAGGATGGGACATGAGTATGGATGCGGATACCGCGGACATCATCAAGGGCATAGAAGGCTTGAACCAACTCGACGACGACGGCATAGCCGCGATAGCCTCAGCCTCGTCACTCCACAGTGTCCCTGAAGGTACTATGTTCTTCGAAGCCGACGATGTGTCCGGGGATGTATATTTCGTCATTTCAGGTATCGTCGGCGTCAGTACGAGCAGCCCCGAGACAAAGGCGCCGTTGCGTATCGATTACACGGAATTGCTGATTCTACGTTCGGGGACGATCTTCGGCGAATTGTCCTTTCTCGACGGGACTCGCCGTTCGCTGACCGCGGTAGCCAGGGAACGGACCCTTGTGTTGCGCCTGGACGGGCAGTTGCTCAAGGCCGTGTGTGATTCGAACGCCTTCGTAGGTCGGGCAGTCTACGCCTTGCTGGGAAAGGCGGCCGCGAGGGCAGCCAAGGATGTTTCCATGGAACTGCGCAATCTTCTGGCGGCGAGGAGCTGAAGGCCGATGGAAACCGATATGAGGAGGGCAGTCTATGAGGCGCTGTCGCTGATCGAAGATGCGCTCGCGGACGGATACCACAGCGGCCAACCCGTACCGGCCTTCGCCGAACAAGTACCCAGGGAAGCGGCGGGATCCGCGCCCCCCCTACCCCGCGCCGCCTCGCCGCAACGCGCCGGCGGCGTCCGTACGGGAAACATGCCCAAGGACGACAGCCTTACCGCCATTGCCGCCGAGGCCGCACGGTGCATGGCGTGCAGGCTAGCCTCGGGTAGGACGCGCTCCGTTCCC
>CAZNCK010000022.1:29304-35940 GCA_964571545.1 uncultured Treponemataceae bacterium
CAGGGTTCCGATCGTCCCCTTGTCATGGTCATCGGAGAGGGCCCAGGCGCCGAGGAAGACAGGACCGGACTGCCCTTCGTCGGTCCCGCGGGCCAACTCCTGGATAAGATGCTCGGTTCCATAGGTCTGTCGCGGCAGGAAAACTGCTTTATCGGCAACATCGTCAAGTGCCGGCCGCCTATGAACCGCGATCCAGCCCCGGACGAACAGGCTTCGTGCAAGGGCTTCTTGGACCGACAGATAGCGCTACTCAGACCCAAGGCGTTCCTGGCGGTAGGCAGGATACCGGCGCAATCCCTGCTCGGCGTCAAGGATGGCATAGGCAAGCTCCGCGGCACTGTCTACGAATACCAGGGCGTGCCCCTGATAGCCACCTACCACCCCGCGGCCCTCCTCCGCGACGAGACGCTCAAGCGTCCCGCATGGGAAGACCTGAAGCGCCTCAAGTCGGTGCTCGACGGCCAGGGACACCAGGAGCGGTGAGCGAGTACGTTTCAGTTGCCTTTGATGTTCCCGTAGACAGGCAGTGGAGCTACCGCAATCCCGACGGCATCGAGGCCCCCGTGGGCTCCCGCGTGGAGGCTACACTAGGCCGGCGCGTAGCCACGGGTTGGGTAGTCGGCACCGCGGACACAGTCGATTTCGACCCAAAGCTGATAAAGCCGTACCTGCGCCTTGTGGACGCCGAACCGCTGTTTGGTCCCGACACGCTGACGCTCGCAGCCTGGCTGGCCGGCATGTACTTTTGTTCGCTTGGCGAGGCCCTCTCCGCCATGATGCCTTCGGCGGAACGTGAAGGCAAGAAGCGTGAAAAAGGCGCATCCGGAGGCTCTGGAACCGACTCTGGCTCCTTCGACGACGTGCGCATCGCCTCAAAACCGCTGGTGCCGTCAGCGGAACAGAAAGCGGCGCTCGCCCGCATCCTATCCAAGGCAGCCGGTCGCTGGTACCTGTACGGCCCCACCGGCACCGGCAAGACAGAAGTGTTCCTGGAAGCCGCTGAAGCGACGCTGGCGGAGGGTCGCGGCGTCATCTACCTCGTGCCGGAGATCGCCCTGACGCGGCAGGTGGAAAACGCGGTGCGCGAGCGTTTCGGCGACCGCTGCGCCATCATCCATTCCGGCCTGACGGCCCCCAGAAAACTGGCAGAGTGGCGTCGCATCCAACGGGGAGAGGCGCGCGTCGTCGTAGGGGCGCGGAGCGCTATTTTCGCGCCGATCAGAAACCTTGGGCTCATCGTGCTGGACGAGGAACATGAGGGCTCGTACAAGGCCGGTTCCGCCCCCCGCTACCACGCCCGTCAGGTAGCCATGCGCCGCGCGGCAACAGAAGGCGCCAGGCTCGTCATGGGCTCGGCCACACCCAGCGTTGAATCCTGGCGCTTGATGACCGAGGGCGGCATGGAGCGCCTGAGCCTGTCGCGTAGGCTCGCCGGCGGCGACATGCCGTCAATCGAGATAGTCGACATGCGCATCGAGGAAGGCGCCCTCTCCAAGCGCCTCATAGAGGCGGTTCGCGCTGTCAAGAAAGAAGGCGGACAGTCGATCCTGTTCCTCAATCGCCGCGGTTTCTCATACTTCTGGAGTTGCAAGAGTTGCGGCGCCGAACTCAAGTGCAGGCACTGCTCAGTAGGCATGACCTACCACAAGGAACGCGGCCGCCTCGTCTGCCACTACTGCGGTTACCAGGCGCCGCCGCCGTCGGCCTGCCCCGAATGCGGCTCACTGGATACAGGTTGGGCCGGATTCGGCACCGAGCGCGTGGAGGAGGAGGCCGCGCGCCTCTTCCCCGACATGAGCATAGCCCGGCTGGACGCGGACGCGACGAGCCGCAAGGGCGTGCTGGAGAAGACGCTGGACGATTTCAGGGACGGCAAGATAGACGCGCTCCTTGGCACGCAGATGGTCGCCAAGGGCCTCAACTTCCCCGGCGTCAGGCTGGTCGGCGTCATCCTCGCCGACACCACGCTGAACCTACCCGATTTCAGGGCGGCGGAGCGGGCATTCGGGCTGGTTACCCAGGTGGCGGGCCGCGCGGGCCGCTTCGTAAAAGGCGGCAGGGTAATCGTGCAGACCTACAGGCCTACGAGCCCCGTGCTGGCACGCGCCGCGGCGCACGATTCCGCGGGCTTCTACGCCGACGAGCTGGCGGTGCGCAGGGAACTGGCGTTTCCGCCGTATTCGAGGCTACTGCGCATCGTGATCAGATCAAAGGACGCGGCATTGGCACGTTCCACAGCCGCGGAACTGGCCGGGCGCATCTCGCAGGTAGCCGGCATGGCTGTCGGCGACACTGGCGCTCAGGACAGGGTTCTTACGACCCGTGTCGATGTGCTAGGGCCAGCGGAATGCCCCATCGCGGTAGTCGCGGGTAACGCTCGCTGGCAGATAATCCTGCGTTCCGTAGACGCGGCGCCCGCCAGGGCAACCCTCACGGCGGCCTTGGCCGGATGGAAACCACCCGCGCCGGTCTATGTAGAAATCGACCCTGATCCCGTAAGCCTGCTTTAACGAAAAACCTGCCTCAGACTACTTAGAGTTTCGCCTTGACCCTGGCCTGGCCCGCCACGGCCTCCGCCATGCCCGGGCTGAGTTTCAGAGCCTTTCCGTAGAGTTCATTGGAACGCTTGTAGTCGCCGAGTAGCTCCACGACAGACGCGTACCGATACCACCAGCGGGCTATGCCAGGCTCGCGATACACGGCAAAACTATACGCAATGTCGGCGTGATCCAGCTTCTTCTGGCGCATAAAACTTTCTGCCATATAAAAATATGCGGTAGGCACACGATCTCCGTACTCGCCTACGTTGTCCAGGTAGCGCTGCAGGAAGCGCACGGCGCTCGTATCGTCGTTCAGGTGGAAGTAGGCCTCGCCCATCACCTCGACAATGCGCGCATCGAATTTTACCTTGAGACCCGCCGCGCCGATATCGACGACCTCGCGGTAGCGCTCCAGCCTGAACAGGCTCCAGCATTTTACCGTGTAGGAATCCATGCGCGAAGGATCGGCCGCGAGTTCCTTGTCGCAGATGACCACTGAATCGCGATACTTCACCAGGGCCTCGGCCTTCTTGCCCGATGCTTCCAGATCGCGGCCCTGTTTGTAGAGCAACAAGGCATCGGCCTTGGACGGCGTCGCGGCCTGGACGGGAGGTATTACAGCCGGTATTACCGCGGGCTGCGTCTGAAGTGTATCCGTCGGCGTGCTGACAGTCTCCTGCGCCATGGCGACAACTGCAACAAAGGAAAAGACAACAGCGGCTAAGGCTCTGGATGACATCGCAAGACTCCCCTGAACAAAAACGGTCTGGACCCGCCGCCAGAATGCCGCGAATCCGCCCCATTATGTCCTAACGCAAACACATCATCAATGCCCCAAAAGAAGACGAGACAGGATTGGCAAAAGAAGAATTCGCACAGAGCCAAACGGGTTAGGACGAACAAAGAGGATAAGAGTAAAAGAGGCAGGAAAGAGAAGAAAAAATGGCTGGAATTCAATTTCTATCCCTTGTACTTCCTTCCGTTCCTCTTGCATTTACTCTTATCCTCTTATCCTCTTCGTTGTCCTGGTCCATTCTCGCCTTCTGCCCTAATCTTCCTGCCTCATCTTCTCGGTGGCTCTGTGCTAAAAACGTATGCCAGGACGTCTATCAGGTGGTTTTCAGGTATTCGTTTATGGAAGCGGCGGCTCGCCGGCCTTCTCCCATCGCCAGGATCACGGTGGCGGCGCCGAGGACTATGTCGCCGCCGGCCCAGACCGCGTCTAGGGCGGTCTTCTGTTTTTCGTCCACCAGCACATGGCCCTTCTTGTCCACGGCAAGGCCGGGGGTCGTCTTGGCCAACAGCGGATTGGACTCGTTGCCCACCGCGACGATAACCGTGTCGTACGGCACCTCGTGCTCCGAGCCGTCTATGGCCACGGGACTACACCTGCCCGACGCATCGGGCTCGCCGAGCGCATAGGACATCACGCGGAGTCCGATTACTACACCCCTGGCGTCGCCTATCACTTCTGTCGGGCTGGTCAGGAAGTCGAAAATAATGCCTTCCTCCATCGCGTGCCCCACTTCTTCGGCACGGGCCGGCATCTCCTCGCGGGTGCGGCGGTACAGCACGTGCACCTCTTCGGCGCCCAGCCTCATGGCCATGCGCGCGGAGTCCATGGCGACGTTGCCGCCGCCGAGCACCGCAACCCGTTTAGAGTTGTATAGAGGCGTTACGGCTCGCTGTTTGTCCCAGGCCTTCATCAGATTGGCGCGGGTCAGGTATTCGTTGGCGCTGAACACGCCCACGAAATTCTCGCCGGGTATGTCCATGAATTTAGGCAGTCCCGCGCCTACGCCGACGAAGGCCGCGTCGAACCCGTCTTCCTGCAACAGCGCCGCCAGAGGCCTGGTCCTGCCCACGAGCGTGTTGAGCTCGAACCGGACGCCCATATGTTCCAGCTTCTCGGCTTCCTCGCGCACTATGGCCTTGGGCAGGCGGAATTCGGGGATGCCGTAGACCATGACGCCGCCCGGCTTCTGGAAGGCCTCGAAGATGACTACTTCGTGGCCTTCGCGGCGAACGTCGGCGGCCACGGTCATACCGGCGGGGCCGGCGCCTATGACGGCGACCTTTTTCCCGGTAGGAGGCGCCACATGGGGCATAGGCGCCCCGCCGGTGGCACGCTCGCGGTCAGCCACAAAGCGTTCAAGTCGGCCAATCTGTACGGCCTTGTCTACGGTCTTGAGCGCCTTGCCCAATGTGCAGGGCGCCTGGCACTGCTTCTCCTGGGGACAAACGCGTCCGCAGACGGCGGGCAGGAGATTTGTCTCGCGGATGATGTCGGCGGCGCCGTGGTAATCGGCTTTTGCTACACAGTCGATGAAATGCGGAATGTCGATTGAGACGGGGCAGCCGGCCACGCAAGGCGCGTTTTTGCACTGTAGGCAGCGGGCAGCCTCGACGCGGGCCTGGGCCTCGGTATAGCCAAGCGCCACTTCTTCCATATTGTGAGCCCTGACCGTCGGCTCCTGGCAGGGCATGTCCTGTACCGGCAAAGCCATGCGGTCCTTGTTGGTCAGTGTCTTGCCTTCTATAGCGGCCAACACGCTTTTGGCCTCGGTGGCCAGCGCTCCGTTTGGTATTCCGTTCATTTCGCCACCTCGGCTGACTTCTTCGCGGCTTCGGCCATCAGGTCCATCTTACATTGCCCGCTCTCGTGCAACGCCTTGTGCGCCTCGTCTTCAAGCGGCTTGTACGCGCGCAGGCGGAGCATCATGCCGTCCCAGTCTACCAAGTGCGCGTCGAACTCGGGGCCATCGACGCAGACAAACTTTGTCTTGCCGCCGACCGCCACGCGGCAACCGCCGCACATGCCGGTGCCGTCTATCATGATGGTGTTGAGCGACGCCAGCGTCTTCACGGCGAAGGGCCTCGTTGTCTCCGCGCAGAATTTCATCATTATGGGAGGTCCGATAGCCACGACTATGTCGGGCTTGGCTTCTGACTGGCATAGTTCCTTCAGCGGTTCGGTGACGAGGCCCTTGCGGCCATAACTTCCGTCATCGGTGATGACTATCAGTTCGTCGGCAACGGCGCGCATCTCGTCCTCGAGTATGAGCAATTCCTTGTTCCTGGCGCCTATGATGACAGTCAGGTGGTTGCCCGCCTGCTTGAGGGCCTGCGCTATGGGGAACATCGGCGCCACGCCGATGCCGCCGCCCACGCAGACCGCGCGGCCGAAGCGCTCGATATGGGTAGGATTGCCCAAGGGACCAAGGACGGCCTCGATAGAGTCTCCAGGGTTCAGGTCGGCGAGCTTGTGCGTGCTCACGCCTACAGTCTGGAATATCAGCGTTATCGTTCCCTTGTGCGGATCGGCGTCGGCTATCGTCAGAGGAACGCGCTCGCCCCACTCTACGTCGGTCTGCACGATGACGAACTGACCGGCCTTGCGCTCGCGCGCTATATGAGGCGCTTCTATCTCGATGCGGAATACCTCGCCAGACAAGCGAGACTTCGATACAATCTTGTTCACCGTTCCTCCCCGTATATTGCGTGTTTCATATATATCCTGTTTACTCAAAACCGTCGAGTCCTTTCTTTTGCAAACAAGCATAAGTATGGCCCCGAATACGACCTGCGCGCAACAACTGAAGTTCGGATACAGCATACGGCAGATCCGTTCAGCTCCAATTTTATCCACTACCTTCCATATGACTTGCGCAAAATGCCCAAAAATCCTACTATGTGACGGTTCAAAGCAACGCGCGAGCTTCTCACATCAGCATCAGATCAATAACCGCGCACGCCCGAACAACTACTTTCCAAAGGAACCCGTATGGCCAATACGAAGAACATGGCGATGATCGACGGCAACACCGCCGCCGCTCACGTCGCTCACGCGTGCTCAGAAGTCATCGCAATCTACCCGATCACTCCGAGCTCCCCGATGGGAGAACTTTCCGACGAGTTCTCGGCCCAGGGCCGCAAGAACCTCTACGGAACCGTTCCCCAGGTCGTCGAGATGCAGTCAGAGGCCGGAGCCGCGGGCGCCGTTCACGGCGCGCTGACCACGGGCGCCCTGACCACGACGTTCACCGCCAGCCAGGGTCTCCTCCTCATGATCCCGAACATGTACAAGATCGCCGGC
>CAZNCK010000023.1:0-4408 GCA_964571545.1 uncultured Treponemataceae bacterium
TACAGCAGGGTGGCTACGAATACCACGACGAAGACGACGATCTCCAGGTAGCCCGCCAGCCCGACCTCGCGGAACACCACGGCCCAGGCCACGATGAACATGGTCTCGAGATCGAAGACGATGAAGATCACGGCGATGAGGTAGAACCGGACGTTCACACGGACCCGGGCGCTGCCCGTAGGCACCACCCCTGACTCGTACGGCTCCGCGCCCTTACCCCGGTTCCGCGTGACCGGTCCAAGGACGCGGGCAAGGACGAGCGCCATCGTGAACATCCCGACGGTCGCCAACCCGTACGCGACTAGCGCCCAGACGGTGGCGCTGGATGCAGCCCCCATGAGGCCCCCCCGTGGTTGTGCTCCGGAATGCACGATTCAAGGTCGGTCGAGTCGTGATTCCGCGCCCTAATGTAACGCTCTTACCCTGACAGAGACTATCAGGATTGTCGCGGCTCGGGATGCCTCCGGAACTGCGTGGCGTAGAGGCTGGCGTACAGACCACCGGAGCGCAGCAGCTCGTCATGGCTGCCCTGCTCCACGATCCTTCCCTGGTCCATCACCAGGATGGCGTCGGCGGCAAGGACGGTATAGACCGGTCGCACTGGATAGGGGCCGCGTACGGTATAGAGCGGACGCTGGGCCGAACCGACACACCGGTGCGTTCCGTGCTCGATTACGCCCAGGAGCACTTTGCCTCGGCAATACCGATGCTCTACGCGCTGACTGTGGTCGGGCCTGACGGAGTAGCCCAGGGCGGGATGCACAGCCGCGACATTACCCGCGGGCTGTATGTCGGAGCGGGTCGGCGGGCGTTTGAACAGGCGGCCGCGCTATCCGCACAGGTGAATATTGAATATCTGACTAGGCCCGCGCCCAAGGTCGTCGTCTACCTGGACCCGGATTCCTTCAAGTCTACCTGGCTGGGAAACAAGGCCATCTACCGTACGAGGCTGGCTATAGCCGACGCGGGCGAGCTTCTGGTGCTGGCTCCCGGCGTTGACAGTTTTGGTGAGGACAAGGCCATAGACGAGACGATACGCGACTATGGATACTGCGGAGCCGCGATGGCCCGCGAGCTCGTGGAGTCAGGCGAGCTGGCCGGCGACCTGGCCGGCGCGGCCCATCTGGCGCACGGCTCAACGGAGGGTCGTTTCTCGGTGACCTACGCGGCCGGCGGCCTGGCTAAGGCCGAGGTTCAGGACGTGGGCTACGAATGGGCCGATTGCCAGGATTCAATGAAGCGCTACAGCCCCGAGAAACTGTCCGACGGATGGAATGTCGTAGATGGCGAGGATATATTCTTCGTCCGCAATCCCGCGCTGGGCCTGTGGGCTACCCGGGAACGGTTCGGCGAATCGCGATAACCTTGAACTAGCTAAGCTATATGTCGCGGTATCGCTACCGTCGACTATGGGCGGGGACGGAGTCGAGCATGGAACAGGAACGATCAGCCGTCTGCGCTGAAGCCTACGGTATTGTATCGAGGGTCAGGGCGGCCATGGCCGAGAGGCTCGTGGGCAAGTCTGAAATCGTAGACGCTATCCTGACCGCGGTGATGTCGGAAGGACATGTGCTCCTAGAAGGCGTACCGGGCCTGGCCAAGACCCTGGCCGTGAGGACCTTCGCCGAATCGGCGGGGCTTTCATACAAACGCATACAGTTTACTCCTGACCTCCTGCCTGGCGACGTTACGGGCACGCTGTTCTACGACGCCGGTACCGGCAACTTCGTGCCGCGCCAGGGGCCGGTGTTCGCCAATATCGTGCTGGCCGACGAGATCAACCGGGCGCCGGCCAAGGTGCAGTCGGCCCTGCTCGAGGCTATGGAGGAACGCCAGGTGACGATGGGCGACCGCAGCCTGTCCTTGCCGGCGCCGTTCTTCGTGCTGGCTACCCAGAATCCCATAGAACACGAGGGCACCTTCCGCCTGCCTGAGGCGCAGTTGGACCGCTTTATGCTTAAGGTCGTGGTCGGCTACCCCGCCGAGGCCGAGGAGCTGGACGTGGTGCTGCGTTACGCTGATTCGGCCGTGCTGAACCATGCCGGGCGGCCGCGTCCGTCCGGTCCGGCGATAACCCCCGCGGACATTAGTATCTTGAAGAAGGCGGCCCAGTCTGTACGCTTTGAGCATGACGCGGCGGCCTACGTGGTGGCCGTCGTCAGGGCGACGAGGCCCAGGCTCGACGCCAAGGACCTGCCGCAGGCGTTGCGGGAACTCTCTCGGTATATAGAATACGGCGCGAGCCCGCGCGGTTCGCTGGCGTTGTACCGGGCCTCCAGGGCCGCGGCGCTGTTGGCCGGCCGCGACTACGTGTTGCCCGACGACGTTAAGCGCTCGGCTCTGGCGGTGCTCAGGCACCGTATCATTCCGTCCTACGAGGCGGAGGCCGACCGCGTGGGTTCGGACGCCATCGTCAAGGGCGTGCTCTCGGCCGTACCGGTGCCCTGATGGACGAGGCGTCGCTCCGCGAGCGCATACGGAGGCTCGTATTCGCGGCTCCGGCGCTTTCGGAGGCGCTGAGCTCGGGTAACTTCAGGTCGGCGTTCAAGGGCCGGGGCATGGATTTTGAGTCGCTACGCGAATACGACACCACCGACGATGCGTTGCGCATGGACTGGAACGCCACGGCCCGCTTCGGCCGGCCCTACGTGAAGACCTATCGCGACGACCGCGATCTGACCCTGTACCTCATCATCGACGAATCGCCCTCCATGGATTTTGGCGCCGGGCGTTCTAAACACGAAACGGCCGCGCTGGCCAGTTCGTTGCTGGCCTACGCGTGTTCGCTCAACGGGGTGCGCGTGGGCGCGCTGTTCTTCGGCGGAGCGGCCGGAATGGACGGCCGCGCGCCGGCGGAGTGGCGAGCGCTTCGGGGGCCGCGGGAGTAGCCGGCAGGGCGGGAGCGGCGAATTCATCGGACACAACGAAACCGCGAGGATCCGAGCTGGGCGCCACACTGTCGGCCGCCGCTTCGATTCTGAAGCGCCGTAGCCTTGTCCTCGTCGTAAGCGATTTTATGACCACCGGCTATTCGCTGCCGCTGGCGCTGCTGGCGCGCAGGCACGATGTGGCCGCGATACGCGTGCATGACCGGCTCGATGCCGCCCCTCCGACCCTGAGTTTTTCGCTCAGGGTGGCCGACGCCGAATCCGGCGCGGCCAGGCTCGTGGTGCCGCGCTCGGCGGCATACCGGGAATCACGGGCTAGTAGCGCTAAGTCAGCGAGGCTGGAGTGGCTCGTCGCGCTTTCCGCGTCCAAGGTGCCTTACCTGGAGCTGGACTCGACCACTGATCCGGTGGAAGCCCTCGTAGCTTTCTTTGGACGTCGGAGGAGTACCTGATGCGAAGGCTTGGTCCGCTGGTCGCAATGGCTTTCCAGACTGCCGTAGCGCTTACCGTAGGCGCTCAGGAACTGGTCGTTGGCCCGCTGGAATTCTCGCCCTTGACCTTTGTGCCTGGGGAAGTCGTGACCGCGGTCGCGATACTCGATCCAGGCGCCGCGCCCTGGTTCGCTGAAGTCGTCGCGTCAGGTTTTCCTGAACCAGGCGAGTCCGAACCGCGCGTACTGTCCGTAGCGCTGGAAAAACGTAAGGGCTCGCCGCTGCTCGTCGCAAGATTCGTCGCGTGGCGAGCCGGGCCTGGCTACCTGCCTGACTTGTCGGTCGGGGGGCTCGATATTCCGCGACTACGCTTTGACTGCGGATCAGCGCTGGCGGATGGCGATCTCGGAGCGCCCGAATCGCTGCCGCAGTTGAATCTGCCCGGCCTCTATACAAGGCTCTACGTGCTCGCGGGCCTGCTTCTGGTCGCGGCGCTTGTCGGAATAACGGCGGCAACGAGGGCGGCGCCCTGGTTCCGGGCGTTCAAGGCGCGCAGAGCGTATGCTCGGGCCAGACGGGAGTTCGATGAGCTCTTGGACCGGCTCGCCACGGCGGCCGCGGGGCCGGCGGTCTGGGCTGAACTGTGCGCCGGCCTGCGGAATTTTGCCGGACTCAGGATAGGCACTGACCTGAACGCCATGACGGCGTCAGAGGTGCTGTCCTTGCCGGCCGGTACGGTGCCTGGTGGAGTCGGCTCAGACCTGGCCGGGATCTTGGCCATGGGCGACGAGGCGCGTTTTGCCGGAAAACAGGATCTGCGGACGAGCGCGGGCGTCGAGCTGGCGCGGTCGGTCGCCGCCAGGATAGACGAGGCGCTGATCGGCGCGCTCGCCGGGTCTGCGCGGATGAGGAAGGGGTCATGATATCGTTCGAGCATCCCGCGGCGCTCGTGTTGTGCCTTCTTCCTCCGCTTGTCGCCGTCATCGGCGTTGTGCGGGGGCGCAAACACGCGAGGCGGCTGGTTCTGCCACTAGACCAATGGAAGGGCACACGCACGGAGGACGCGCCCTCAATCTGGCGCATGGCCCG
>CAZNCK010000023.1:4418-21502 GCA_964571545.1 uncultured Treponemataceae bacterium
CCTCGGCGGGACCCGCGGGCGAGTCCGGGGCGTTGCCCGCGCCGAATGTCGGGATCGACCTCGTATTCGCCATAGACGCTTCGCCGAGCATGGCGGCCAGCGACCTGGATCCGACTCGGTTAGAGGCGGCCAAGGCCTTCGTTAGAGCGTACGTTGAATCGCCTGAGGGCGCCGCCGGCGCGTCCGTCGGGCTCGTGGCCTTCGGAGCGGAGGCGGCTCTGGCCTGTCCGCCTACGGCTGACTACGCGATAGTGCTAGAGCGGCTGGAAGCCATCCAGCCCGGCATACTCGGCGACGGCACCGCGTTGGGTCTTGGCCTGTCGAGCGCGCTCAGGCAACTGGCAGCGTCCGGCGCTCCCGGCGCCGTGGCGGTGCTCCTGAGCGACGGGGAGGACAATGTAGGGCTGTTGCACCCCGCCGACGCCGCTCGCGCCCTGGAGGGATATGGCGCGGGCCTCCTTGTGGTCGGTCTGGGCTCACGCGGCGACGTTCCCATAGACTATGTAGATCCTTCTACTGGCCAGCGCATGAGCGGCGCCTACCGATCCGGTTTCGATGACGCGGCTATGTCGGCGATAGCGGCGGCCGGGGGCGGTACGTACCGCACGGTCGCCGATACCCAGGGGCTCGAGGCGCTCGTGGCGGAAATCAGGAAGCTTGGAGAGGCCTCGGTCGCGGCCCGCTCCGGTATAAGCGGCGCGGGCCTGAAAAATAGCGCGACTATGGCCGAAGGCACGATAGCCGGCGTCACGATGTCAGGCGGCGGCGGTACAGCGAGGCGCCCGGTGGGACGGCCTCTTTTTCTCGCGGCGATGGCGCTGGCGGCAGCGGGATGGGCCATACGGCGGCTGTTGTTCGGGGGCCTGGCGTGAGCCGGTTCGCCTCTCCCCTCCTGTGGTCCCTGGCGGCCCTCGTGCCCTATGCCATTCTGCAAGCCCGCTTCCTCACGCGCCTGCTTAAAGCGCCTGAAACGCTGGGCGCCTCCTGGGGCTCCCAGGCTTCATGGCGACGTCATGTCGCGCGGCGCGCCGTTGCGTCGGTCGCGGGCGGAATATTCTGGGTAGCCTGCGCGTTGGCCTCCGCGGGAACCCTGAGGCTGCCTCGCTATGCGTCGGAACCGGTGCTCGGCGCGGAAATAGCGTTTGTAATCGATGCCTCGAATTCGATGCTGACCGATGATGGCCACGGCCGGCGCTTGGAACAGGCCCGTGAATTCGCGGCTAGGCTCGCGGCCGCGGCTGACGGAGCCGGCCTCTCCGTCGTCGCGTTCAGGGGGCTACCCGCGACGCTCTGCCCGTCTACCCGCGACCGGCGCGCCTTCGAGGATGCGCTACGCTGGGCCGGGCCGACGGTCACGAGTTCGTCTGGTTCCGATGTCGGCGCGGCCATCGACGAGGCCGCGAGGCCGGCCTTCCGCGCCGGTACGGCGCGCGTGATCGTCGTGTTCAGCGACGGCAACGATACGGGCGGGCAGGCCAGAGCGGCCGCGTTGCGCGCTACCTCGACCGGCGCGTCGCTTGTTTTTGTAGGATTTGGCGGACAGGAAGGCGCGCCTGTCGTCGATGCGGATGGCCGGCCGGTACTAGGCCAGGGCGGTCGACCCATCCAGACCGCCCTTGAGGAATCCGCCATGCGTGACTGGGCAACCGCCGGCCGCGGTCTGTTCGTCCGCGCCGACGACCCTGGCGCGTTCGCGAGCGTCGCCGCCCTCTGCGCCGGGGCGGCCCAGTCGCTGGGCCGGCGTCGTGATGTCAGAGTAGAGGTGGATGCCGCTCCCGCGCTCGCCTTTATCGCGATGGCGGCGCTCGGTCTGGCGCTTGCGCTGTCCGCGGCGCCTTATTCCCGCTCAGTCCGTCCGGAAACACGCCGTATTCGCAAACGCGGGGAGAAGTCCAATGCGTGAGCGGTATTCCCCGTTCGGCAACGCCGCCGCGATCGTCACCCTCGCGGTCGCTTTTGCGGCTTCACTGCTGTCGTCATGCGGCTACGCCGACGCCTTCATGGTGGCCCGAGCCAATAGCCTGCATCGCGCCGGGTATGTTCATGAGGCAGCCGCCCTGTATCTGAAGGCGGGCGCGGGCACAGAGCCGGTGGCTTCGTATAACCTTGCCAATATTTTCATGGCGCTCGGAGAGAAGGCTCCCGCGCGCTCGATGTACGAAGCGGCTATAGCCTCGGGCGAGGCAGGAATCGCCGCGCGTTCCTGGTACAATCTTGGAGCCGCCTCGTATTCGAGAGGCGAATACCCCGAAGCCGCGGCCGCGTTTAGGAAGGCGCTTGAAGCGCTGGCGACTGCCGAGGCCGGGCGCGATGCGGACTTGGCGCTGGAAGCCTCACGGGCCTTCGAGCTGGCCTTGAAGGCTCATGACGACAGGCGCGACGCCGGCGTCACCGAGCGCAGCAGGTACGGCTCCGGCCGTCCCGACGGTGAACCCCAGCCGTTTGCCCTGTCCAGTACCGACGAGAAGACGCTGTTTGCTCCGGGAGACTATGAATCCGGCGCCGTGGAGGATCACTGATGAAGGCGGGGTCGAGTCTTCGCGCCTTCGCGGTTGTGGCCGCCTTGAGCCTCGGAATGTCTGTCTGGGGCCAGGAGGAGCGTCGGGTCAGCATAGCCCCTGAGCGGCCTCTGGCGGGCTCGGCCTTCATCGTGGAGGTAATCTTGCCCGGAGAGCGCGCGGAGGCTGTGGTACCCCTGGAACCGAGGCTACAAGGGCCCGCGCGGTACACGGGCGCGGACGTGCATCCGGGGCAGGACGGCATAGGACTGGAATCGGCCGTCATTGAGTACCGGTTCATAGCCGACGACGCAGGAACCATTGAAATTGTAGGCCTGTCGGCGTATTCAGGCGGGAGACTGCTTCAGTTCGGCTCGTGGTCAATAGACGCCGTCGCCGGCGCTCCTGCGCCAACGAGGCGTTACGGCTCATGGAGCGCTCCGGATTCGGTAATGGCACGCGAAGTCTTCACCGTTACGGCTCTCGGGCCAGACGGAAAACCAGCGGCTTGCCCGGGCTTTGCGGTGGAAGGCTCCCTGTTTGAACCCGTGCCCGGCAACCCTGGCCGGTTCCGCGCTGTCGTTCTGGAGCCTGGAACTCTGCGTTTGCCGCGGCTGGAGCTCGGCGTCGAAGGCGGGCAATTCGAGTTGAAGCCATTCTCCGTCGCGATCAAGGGCCTGCCGACCGGAACCGGGAACGTCAGCGCCGTAGGCGGCCCCTGGAGGCTCGAACTCGTGGCGCCGAAGCCCGGGGAAACGTTCGCGGAGGATGGGGTCGTGGCCTGGGAACTCCGAGCCGTAGGTCCGGGCTGGCCGGGGCTCGCGGCTTCCCCGTCGCTGACGGTCGAAGCGCCCGATGGATCGCGCGTGTCCGTTGGCGATGGATTTGCGTATTCCGGGCGTACAACCGCGTCATCGGAGACCTTTTCTGGCCGGCGCGGAGCCTTCAAGCTACGAGGCCCCGGCGCCTACACGATACGACCCCTGCCGTATCTCTGGTTCGACGCCGCGACGCGCACGGTAAGGCAGGCAACCGCGGTTCCTGTCCGCATTACGGTCGCCCTTGAGTCAGCGCCCGCATGGGAGGCGCCGGCCGCTGTCGTATCCCTGGCCCTGACGCGGATAGCGGCGCTAAGCGCGAAGGATGCCGAGTGGATTCCTGTGTCGGAGGCCGTCGAGCGAGGGGAGTGGGAGGCGGCGAGGATCGAAGCGTACAAGGCCGCCGGCATCGTCGATGAACGCGGCTCCCTTGCGGCCGTTAAATTGCGCGGTTCAGGAGCCGCGCAAAAGGCCTTCGCGCTAGCGGCGGCAAGCTTGGTCGCGGTGAGCCCAGCCTCTGGCTCCGCCGATGAAACTCAGGCCCGGGAGCCGCGCGCCGAGGCCTTTGCCCTCTTTCTGCGGCTGGAACGCGCGGCTTTTCCGGCTCGCGGCGTTACTGCGATGGCCGATGCCGCCGCCTCCTCGTTCGGTAACCTTGATCGCCCTTCGTATGTTTTACCGCCGTTCGGATGGCTCTGTGTCGCGGGCCTTGCGTGCGTCGCGGCGGCCGGGCTGGTTTTCCTGGGTTGCTCCCGCCAGCGGCAGGTCCCATCGGGCGTCGCGCCGCGAACCGCGGTGGTGATCCTGGCCGTCGCTGGCGCCGTGGCCTTGATTCTGGCCGTCGTTTCGGCCGTGGAGCGGACCAGTCCACGCTTCGTTTCGCTCGGCGGCACGGCCCGCGCCGTTCCCTCGGAGCTGGCCGCGGAAGGCGAACTCGTGGCCGCTGGCCGGATGGGGCGCGTACTGGAGTCAAGCGCGGATTGGTCGTTCGTCGAGCTCGACGAGGGCGGGGCCGTATGGCTTTCCGCCCGTGATGTCGTTAGGTATTGAGGAGACGAGCGTGGATTTCGGCGAGATTCTCAAGCTGTGGGATGCGCGGGAGCGACCCGCTCCACGGTCCGGCGTCGCTCAGTCGGCAGGCAAAGTCGGCCCAAAGAAGAGCCCGGTCGCCGAGGCCCAGACTGGTTGGCTTGAGCGTTACGGCGTTCCCGACCCGGTTCGCGGCGAAGAGGAGCCCGAACCCCGCCTCTCGCGGCGCGATATCGATGCGATGCCTGTTGACGCGAGCCTCGACCTCCACGGCATGACCGGCAGAGAAGCCGAGGCCGCCCTGGCGTCATTTTTCGCGACCGCGGAACGGACTGGTTGCAGGAAGGTGATTATCGTGCACGGAAAAGGCCTGCATTCAGCGTCCGAACCCGTCCTCGAGAGCGTCATGAAGCGCTGGCTCGAGAGACGGGCGTCGGCCGGTAGATCCGGCCACGCGGATGCGGCCAACGGAGGCAAGGGAGCTACGTGGGTGCTGATGAAACGGAAGGGGAATCAGCGCTCTCGGTAAATGATGCGGCCTCTGGAAAGATCGTAGGGGGACAAGGCTACCCGTACAGTATCGCCCGGGACGATGCGGATATAGTGCTTGCGCATCTTTCCTGACAGGTGGGCGAGGATCAGGTGTCCGCCATTTTTCAATTCGACCCTGAACATGGTATTGGGCAGGGCTTCGCGAACGACACCCTCTACCTCGATAGCTTCTTCCTTGGCCACATTGCCTCCTAAAAAGAAATACGACGTCTCCATTGAACGGAGCGTCTTAAGCATTATAATAGTACGAGCCATGCTTGCACGTGTCAACCTGGCTCGCGGGGCAATTGACACATGCGCCCGATCCATGAATAGTGACTCGCCCGTCGTCCGCGGGGCGAGCGCCGGTTGTATGGATCGTAGGCGCGGCAGCGGAGACGAGATCAGCGAGGAGGGTCCTATGGATAAGGATTTCACCGAGAATATGCGCGAATCACTTGTGGCAATGAAACAGGAAATCCTCGACAAGCTGGTTGAATCGAATGCGGATTTTCGTGCCATCGTCGAGGAGATGGATCCCAAAGATTTTGCGGACGTAGCATCAGACGATGTCGACAGGAAAATGATAGAAGCGCTAGGGTCCCAGGACCTCAAGCGGCTGAGATCGATAGAGGCCGCGCTGGTTCGCATCCAGCAGGGGCGCTACGGTTCCTGCATGAAGTGCTCCAAGCGCATTCCTCAGGAGCGTCTGGTGGCCCTGCCTTATGCCATCATGTGTATCGATTGCCAGAAGAGCGAAGAGCGGCGAAACCGCTAGCGGGTACTTACTCTATCGGTATCTCGTAGCGTCCGGCCCGGCCGATCGCCGCGAGGCTCCGGTAGCCGGCCTTCGCCGCGGCCCGAACTCCGTCGTCGCGGAAGGCGATCAGGTGTTCGGGTGCGTGAGCGTCGGCATTGACGCAGACGCTCACGTTCCGCGAGCGTAACTCCTTGAGTATCCATGGCGCGGGGTAGGGCGAATCGGTCTTGCCCCTCGCCATGCCGCCCGTGTTTATCTCCACGATAATGTCCGTGCCGACGAGCGCCTCCACCGCCGTCATGGCCGCGGCCCGGTATCTGGCACTGTCTTCCCTGAAACGCGTTTGCCCGCGATTGTTCTTCCGTATCAGGTCAAAGTGCCCCAGAATGTCGAATCCGCCCGCCCTGACGCAGGCCGCCACGGCGGCGTAGTAATCATCCACTAGCGCTTCGCCGTCGCCTGAGTAGAATGCCGCCAGATGCGCGTCGAAATCCCCCTCGGGCTCGTCCACCGCGAAGCCGAAGGTAGGAACGCCCGCCGCATCGAGAGCCGTGGCTGAAACCCTTGGCGCGCCGACGGGCGTCACGAAGTGGGCCGAGCCTATGCTGTAATCGAGTCGCGCTTCCGTAAAACGGCCGTCGGCGGGTCCGCACAGGCCTTCTATGTAGTCGATCTCGAGGCCGACCAGTATGTCCATAACCGGCGCGTGCTCGCGGCCAAGGGCGCGCAGCGTTTCAACATATTCTGGAAGCCGTTCGCGGTCCATGGCCCAGCCGGTCCTGAACGGCAGCGGCGCGTGGGACGAGAAGCCGAGCGCCTTGAACCCTGCCTGCCGGGCAGCCTGGGCCATGGTCCGGGCGCTAGCCTTGCCGTCGCAGAATTCGCAGTGGGTGTGGTAATTGGTCAGCATGGCCAGAGTATAGACCAGCCGGGATGAGTGATTCAACGCGTTCACCGACTGCCCGGGGCTGGCCCGATGCGAGACCATGGAGTAGACTAAAGCCGGTATCAAAATAATATGTCTGAAGGAATCCGCGATGGGCGAATACGAACGGTTGCTTGATATAGTCGACGCGACCATCAAGGTACGGGCGAGGGACGCTATCGAGCTGAGCGATAATCTGGCCGCCCGCCCCGAGATCTCGGAGCAGGAGTTCGAGAGCAGCAAGGCTCATGCGGAATTCCTGCGGAAGGGCGGATTCTCCGTTGAACATCCGTTCTTTGGCATACCCACGGCGTATCGCGGTAGCCTGGGTTCCGGCTCCGGTGGTCGCGTGGCCATATTGGCCGAATACGATGCCCTGCCCGGCATAGGACACGGCTGCGGGCATAACGTTCACGGCGCCATGAGCCTGCTGGCCGGCGCGGCCCTGGCGCCCCTCATGGAGAGGCTAGGCGGGGAGCTTCACATCATGGGTACGCCCGCCGAGGAGACCAACGGCGCCAAGATGACCATGGCCTCAGGCGGGGTCTTCGACGGCTTCGATCTTGCGCTGATGATACATTCCAGCGGCAACGAGAGCCTCGTCAGGTTCCGGAGCCTGGCCATGGACGGCGTGGAGTTCAACTTCAAGGGACAGGCCTCCCATGCCGCGGCCTCTCCCTGGGAGGGTCGGAACGCGCTCAACGGCGCCCAGCTGTTTTTCCACGCTATAGACATGCTACGTCAGCATGTGCGGCCGGAGGTGAGGATGCACGGCATCTACGTCGACGGCGGCGCGGTCTGCAACATCGTTCCCGAGACCGCGACGGCGCGTTTCTACTTCCGCGCGCCGCGCCGAGCGTACCTGAACGACCTCCTCGAACGCGCGTACAATGCCGCGCGGGGCGCCGCTCTGGCCACTGAAACTGAAGTGGTCTGGCATAACTTCGAGCTGTCCTTCGACGAGCTTCTGCCCAACGACGCGGCAGAAACCATGATGGAAGGCATATACGAGGAGCTTGGCATAGTATACGGGCATGACGAGTCTCCTGGAGGCTCCTCGGATCTGGGCAATGTCAGTCAGCGCTGCCCGACGCTTCAGCCCCTGCTGTCCATAGTCGACAAACCCTTGACTCTGCATACGCGGGAGTTTGCCGCCGCGACCGTGGAACCGCTGGCCCACGAGGCCATCGTCACCGGCGCCAGGATACTGGCGCGCGCGTCGTTGAAGGCCTTTCTGGAACCTGACTTGAGAACGCACATGCATGATGCTCTGGCCCAGGCCAGGAACAGGAAAGAGTAACACCATGAACTACAGAACGGGTTTTTCACTGCACAGGGCTGCCGCTGGAGCCTTTGATTGCTGGTCGAGCGCTGGATGTCGCCTGAAAGAAGGTTGCCTGGAACTCGATGCGGCCACTGCCGCAAGAGGCTCGGAGGCGCTTGGGTACTTTTCCGGCGAATACAGGTATGGAGAGGCCACGAGCCCGGAGTTGCCGGCCGATTTTGCGTTCTCCGCATGCATTCCATCCTGGAACGCCGATGTGCCGCGCGGCGCCTGGCTCGAATTGCTCCTGCGCGTCCGCTCCGGCGGCGTCTGGACCACCTGGCGCTCCCTCGGGCTCTGGGCTCCCGACGATTCAACGGTAAAGCGGCATTCGGTAGATGGACAGGACGACGAGGCGGCGCGCGTGGCCACCGATACGCTCCTTCCCGCCGCGCCGGCTGATGCGTTCCAAGCCAGATTCAGGCTGTTTTCAGCTAGCTCCGACGGGCAGGCCAGCCCGCTTGCCCTGCCCGTGGTGTGCGCGTTCTCGCTGGCGTATTCAGACCGCAAGCCGGCCGCCGCGGACATCGAGCCGAGTTTTCCGGTACAGGGCACGCGGGCCGGAGCGCGCGGAACAGTGCTGGGCGCCGTGCCTCGGTGTTCCCAGATGGTGTACCCGAACGGCGGCAACGTATGGTGCAGCCCCACCTCGGTGTCCATGGTACTGGGGTTCTGGAAAAACGACGATGGTCCCTGCGAGACCCGCGTCAGGGCGGCCGTGGCCGGCGTCTACGACCAGGTGTATGAAGGCCACGGCAACTGGTCGTTCAACGCGGCCTACGCCGGCTCCTTCGTCGGCATGGAGGCCTACGTGGCGCGCTTTACCGGGCTGGACAGGCTTGAGCCGTGGATAGCCGCCGGCGTGCCCGTGGTGCTGAGCGTGTCGTGGAACAACGACGAGGGCCGCCTGCTCTCGGGCGCTCCGGTGTCTAAAAGCTCAGGCCACCTGACCACGCTCGTCGGTTTTGACGACGCAGGCAACGCCGTGATGAACGAGCCTGCCTCGCCGTCCAACGAGACGGTGCGCCGCACCTACGACCGTGGCGAGCTGGAACGGTGCTGGCTGTCGGCTTCGGGTGGGGTAGCGTACCTGATATTTCCGGCAACTGTAGACGTGGCTGGGCTGTTCAGTAAATCTATTGGGGCAAGATAGCAAGATAGGAAAATTTTGCAAAGAGACACAGAGAAAACGAGGGGAAGAAGAGGAGAATATAAGGAAAGGGCTTTTGGATTTTCTTGTCCTGTACATCTCTTTTCTTATCCTGTACATCCTGTTTAATACTGAATATATGCCAGGTCGAAACAGGATGATCAAGATGAAGTCGAGGAGATGATGCATGATGAGAAACGAGGACAGGCCGTTTTAATTCTTTTGTCCTGTACTTGATGAGTCTATGGTATGGTCGGACTTGTAAATGCGGGTTGAAAATGCGGTACGGTAAAGTTATGCTTGCCGGATATCTTATTTCATTTGGAGGGTTCTCATGAACAAGAAGGTAGTGCTTGTTTTTGCCGCGCTCATGCTCGTTTCTGGTATGGCGTTCGGGCAATCGTTGTCCAAAGACGGCATGCTTATCAATCCGGGTTCCATCAACGCCAGCGCCGGCCTTGGTTACGGCTGGGGTTGGGGCATCGGCCTCGGCGGCGGAGCCGAATTTGCCATCGGAAAATTCATGATTGCCGAGACGCTGCCGTTCACTTACGGCGCTGCGGGCCGGGTTGGCATTGACTTTGGCTTCAATTATTCGGCCCTATCGGTAGCCGCGCTTGGCACCGTACATTTCTGCTGGGGTTCCTTGGACCTGCCCGAAGAACTCGCCTGGCTCGACAATTTCGATACTTACCTCGGCCTTGGCCTTCAGATTCTCCCTAGCCTCGGCCTCGCCTCCATCGGAGGCACGAGCTACTTCCTGAACAAGAATCTGGCCATCAACTTTGAGGGCGGTTTGCGCGGCTCGTACGTCGGAGTGCTCTTAAAGCTCTGATATCGACGCTGGGTTGATTTGTGCGGGCGCCAGTCCGGCGCCTGTTTTCATTGGTAGAGGTACTCCGCGGCGGCGGCATGAATTTCTTCCTGCCACAGGCAGTATGACGAGTAGCGGCCGTGACGCGTTTCAGGGTCCACGGCTGTGCCGCCTATCAGGTAGACGAAGCCCTTGCGTGCCTCTATATCCACCAGCATGCCTCCCAAGAGTCCCCAGGCGTCGCCATGGTGGCCTTCCATGCACAGGCCTCCTGATTCTCGCAGGCGGTTGCCGCCGAATTCGTCATGGGAGTCGTCGGTCCTGAACAGGGCCAGGCCGGTTTGACGGGACTTGCCCGAACCCAGCTCGCCGTTCATGGTGGCCCGGTCGAATATCCAACGCGCGGCGCGCATCTGCTCGATGCTCTCCGGCCGCAGTATGCGCGTGCCGTCCAGCTGCCCACGGCCTATGAGGAGGGCGGCGAGCCTGGCTACTTCCCTGGCGGACGCGCGTAGGCCGCCCTGGGGGGAGAAGCAGGTGCCGTTGCCGCCGGGAACGTACGCGTCGATTTGGGCATCGGTGGGGTTGGCGCTCGGTCGGATGCCCCGGAGCTTGTCCACCTGAGGCCGCCACGGGCCATCGGGGTACCAGTGGCCTTCATCGTCGCCCTTGCGGTAGATGGCCGCCAGGTTGGCCAGGCCTTCGTCAGAAAGCAAGCGCACGTTGAACGAACCCCGCACGCCGAGCGGCTGTAGCACGCGTTCGCGCATGAACAGGTCGAAACGCTGGCCCGAGAGGCGCTCGATGATGGTACCCATGACGCCGAAGCCGAGATTGCAGTAGGAATAAAAACGGCCCGGAGCCAGAGCCGGATCGGACGCCTTGCCGACCGCTTCATTTTCTGTATTGCCCGGCCTTGTGGACAGCCCCGCGAAGTGGGCGCCGTCTTCCCAGGCCGGGTTGCCGGGCTGGAAGAATTCGCTGAGCGAACGGGACAAGGGCAGGCTGTAGCTTTCTCCGTCGCGTAGCGATGAGACGTGGGACAGGAGCATAGCGGGTGTTATGGGGTCGTCGGGAAAGGCCGGATTCCTGAGCGTCCAGCCCAGGTAGCTCGATACGTCCGCGTCCAGGTCCAGAAGACCGGCCTCCACGAGCGTCATGCAGCCTATGCCTACGAAGGGCTTCGAAATCGACGCGATCCTGAACCTGGTGTCCGCCGTTACCGGCAGGTCGAGGGCGGAGTCGGCCGGATCTATGTAGCGGCGTCCCCAGTAGTGTTCGAAGACAGGGTTGCCCTCTTCGAGCGCGACGAAGGCCAGGCCGGAGAGTTCGGCGCCCGGCGTCGCGGCTATGGCGTCTAATCTCATCGCTAGGGTACTCGCGGCGAGACCCCTAGCGGCGGAGGAATGAGGGTATAGTGGGGCGTGCGGTGCGGTCATAAGCATCATCATGCCGCCGCTAGGGTATTCTTGACAAGCAAAAACCGCGCTTGCATACTTGGCCGCCGGCTTTTTCCGGCGAAGCGGACCCGACCCCGCACTGGAGCGACAATGAGGCGATTCTTTAACCCGCGGGCCATAGCGACCGGCACCGGTATAGCCGTCGGCGCAACGGCCCTTTCGTTCGCTCTGGCCGTCTACGGCTTCGAGAATATCTACTACACCTCCGTGTTCATGCCGTTTGCCATGTTGGCCTGCGTCGCGGTCGCCTGGTTCTCGTTCCTGCGCGACGACGGATTAGCGCGCAGGCTGCCGGAGGCCGCCGCGACCGCGCATGGCGTTGCCGGGCTTGGCGCACGGGCGAACACCACGACGGCGGCGGCCGAACCCCGACCCGCCGAGCCGTTTGCGGTATCGGGCCTCGGGGCAGCCATCGACGGCGCCAGCCTGGACGGCCACAGCCCGAACAGCGTCGGTTTGGCCGCGGGCAGGCTCGACCCGACCCTGTTCGCGCCGCGCGACGGTTCGCTCGTCAGCCGCCGCGCCGTATCAGCCGCCTCCAGCGCTGGCTCCGGCGACCAGACTGGCCATCGCCCCGGATCGCTAGGGCGCGAGGCGCTGATATGGGCGGCGGCTGAGCTTGGGGCCGCGTCGGCCGTTCTGTATGCCGTCGCCGGCCTCGGTGCTCGGTTCTACCGCTAGGCCGCTACCGCAAACGACAAAAAAGGCGAATCCCGGTCTCCCGGAACCCGCCTCAGTATCAAGGCGCCGCGCGGCGCCCGTCAATCTAGAGCTTTGATTTCTTTAGAGCGGCTTCACGGGCCTTGTTCCAGGCGCTTTCAAGCGTGGAAAACTCCTCAGTGGAGAGCGACTTTGGCATGACGATCTGACCCTTGAATTTCAGGGTGGAGAGACCGAACGGAGCGTAAGGGAAGGTAAAGGGCTCGAGTTTCGAGGCCTCGAATCCGCCGCCGCCGCGAACGAACGGAATGACGATCGCTTCGTTGATCAGGAATGCTTCGGCCTTGGCGAACAGGTCAAAGCGCTTCTTCATGTCGCGCATTTCGGCCATGCCGGCCTCGACCAGTTTATCGTACGATGTCTTGCCGTCGGCCTGCTTGAAGACGGGGGAGTTGTCGAGGAAGATATAGTTTGAGCCGGAAACGAATGGGTCAGTATAGGTCTGGGGATCGGCATAGTCCGGGCCCCAGTTGAGTTCCATCATCGCATAATTGCCGATGCGGCGGGTGGCGCCCAGGAATCCGGTGGCCGGGAACGAGACCGGGATAAGGTCGATGAAATCGGTGCCCAGGAGGCCCTCAAGCTGCTGCTCGACGACCTGGACGCGGTTGGCCCACTCGTAGAGGTTGTCAGCGCGGTATGGCATCATGATCTTGATCGGGAAGGTAGCCTTGCCGGCCAGTTCCTTCATCGCGGCGGCCTTGAGCTCCAGGGCCTTGGTTTTGTTGAAGGAATCGGTGTTGGCAATGGTCAGGAGCTGGCCGGTCGCCACGAAATCCAAGCCGCCGGCGCTGGCGAATCCGCGCGGTGTAATGGTGGTCTGGAGTCTGCGGTCCGGTGCGTAAGGCTCCCAGGTCAGCATCGCGGCTTTACGGTCGAAGGCATGGTAGATTGCCTTGCGGAAGTTCACGTTGTTGACCGCGATGGCCCAGTTCTCGGGTTCGTACTCAGCTGCGAACGTCGGCTTGAAGTTGAAGCCATAGAAGTAGGTGTAGGAACTTACCTTTGCCGGGTGGATCTGGGCTTTCTTGACGGGATCTTTCATCCAGGTGTCGATGATGCTGGACGGAATGGTGGCGTAGGACATCTCGCCGCGGAGGAACAGCTCAGGAGCGAGCGTCCTGGCTTCCTTGTTGTAGCGGTAGATGAGCCTCGGGATGTGCACGTTTTTCTGGTCCCAGTACTTCTTGTTCTTTGTCAGGACCCTGGTGACCTGGGGCTCGAACTCTGTCATCAGGTAGGCGCCGTTGGCCAGGATATTCTTATTGTCGCGGCCGAAGGTCGCGCCTTTCTCGGCGAGGAACTTGCCGTTGACGGGCAGGTAGGTGACGTAGCTGAGCATGGACACGAAGTAGGGTACCGGCGCCTTGAGCGTGTACTGCAGCGTGTAGGCGTCTATCGCCTTGACGCCGACCTGGTTGAAGTCGCTGATCTTGCCTTCATAGTACTCGTCGGCTTTCAGAATGACCGACGACAGGGGCTCGGAAATCGTGGAGGCATTGGTCTTGGTGAGTATATATTTGGCGGCATCCACCCAGTCCTGGGCCTGGACTTCAGCGTAGGCCTTGGCGTCGGAAGTGAACCACTGCACGCCCTTGCGGAGCTTGAAGGTCCACACGAGGCCATCTGCGGAGGACGACCACGATTCGGCGAGGGCAGGCTTGAGCACGCCGTACTGATCGTACTCGATGAGGTTGTCGATCATGTTGGCGAACATGAAATGCTCGTTCTCCGAGCCGGAGATGAGATAGTTGAGTGTTGTCACTTCACCGGAGTACACCTCGGTGTAATCTGCGGACTTGCGCTGGGACCATGCCTGGCCTATCGCTACGATAGCGAATACAGCCAGGGCTAGAGCCTGCTTCTTTTTCATGTGTCGTTCCCTTGTAAAGAGAGGAATCGAGGGGCGGTAACACCGTCGTCAGCATCAGTATTTCACCAATCGAACCCTAAGTCAAACAATTCATAATATTTTATTTTTCAAATCTCCAAACTATAATGAACTAATATTACGATTTTGTTGCGGTTTCAAAAAAAACCATGGTAGGATACGCGCGTTCGACAAGTCCTATGAGGAGGAGTGCCCGAAGCGCGTCACCGGTGTCGGACCGGCGCGCTGGAGTTGGCCACCATTCGATGCTTAAGTATACAGTCAAACGAATCGCGCAGTCGCTCGTCACTCTGTTCATAGTCATATCGGCGGTTTTCCTTCTGATGCGGCTCCTGCCCGTGGAAGGATACTTCGGGGACGGGTATGACAAGCTCTCCGAGAGCCAGCGCGAGGCGGTGCTCCAGAAAATGGGGCTCCTGGATCCGTGGTATGTGCAGATGGGAACCTTCTACAAGGCTCTCGCCCGCGGCGACCTGGGCGTTTCGTCGATTTACCGCAAGGATGTTCCCGTCCTCGAGGTTATAGCTCCGCGCGTGCCCTATTCCATGCGCTTCGGTCTGGTGGCCACCGGCCTCGCGCTGGCGGCCGGCCTTGCCATGGGCGTCTCGATGGCAAAGCACAAGGGCAAGGCTCTGGACAAGCTCTGGACTGGCTACGTCGTGTTCGTCAACGCGGTGCCGCTGGCGGTCTACCTCCTGTTCATACAGTTGTACGGCACGAGCCTCCTCCACCTGCCGCTGCTGTTCGACAAGTACCGGCCCGCGAGCTGGATACTGCCGGCGCTCTCCATGTCGCTGGGCGGCATCGCGGGCTACGCCATGTGGATGCGGCGCTACATGGTGGATGAGCTCAACAAGGATTACATAAAGCTGGCCAGGGCCAAGGGGCTGTCGCAGTCGGCCATTATGGTCAAGCATGTGATGCGCAACGCCTATGTGCCGATGGCCCAATATCTGCCCGCGTCGATACTGATGACGATATCGGGTTCCATCTATATAGAATCATTGTACTCGATACCCGGCATGGGCGGCCTGCTCGTGGACGTCATTCAAAGGCAGGACAACCCCATGGTTCAGGCCCTCGTGTTGATATTTTCTATGGTGGGCATCGTTGGACTGTTCCTGGGCGATGTCCTGATGGCTCTGTTCGATCCGCGCATAAAGCTTTCCAAGAGCGAGGCCTCGCGATGACCCTCCCCACGATACTCGACAATGCCGATGCTGTTGACGCGTCGCTGTTCGTTCCGGCCGGTTTCGACGCCAGCGCCGGCGAGCGCGGCGGTTATTCAGACTATTCGTACTGGCGCTCCACCCTGCGCGGCTTCCTCCGGAATAAGGTAGCTCTCGGCTTCCTTATACTTCTTGGAACGCTGATCCTGTTCACCTTCGTCCAGCCGCTGATGCCGGGGCAGCGGAGTCCGACAAAGATCCACATAGATCCGGCCACCGGCATGCAGTTCCGCAACCTCGCGCCAGGCGCGGAGTTCTGGTTCGGCACCAACACGATAGGCCAGGATCTGTGGTCCAGGATCTGGAGCGGCACCCGTACCTCTTTGGCGATAGGCCTGATAGTCGGTATGGTAGAAATGCTGATAGGCATAACGTTCGGCGCGATCTGGGGCTACGTGCGCAGATTCGACGCGGTGATCACGGAAATCTACAACGTGATCAACAACATACCCACGACTATAATTCTGATGCTGCTGGCCTACATTCTCCGGCCCAGCTTCAAGACCATGGTGATAGCCATGTGCGCTACCGGCTGGCTGGGCCTGGCGCGCTTCGTGCGCAACCAGATAGTCATAATCCGCGACCGCGAATACAACCTGGCCTCGCGCTGCCTGGGCACGCCCAGTCGCCGCATCATCGTCAAGAACCTGCTGCCCTACCTCGTCTCGGTGATAATGCTGCAGACCGCGCTCTCGATTCCGGGGACCATAGGCTGGGAAGTGTTCCTGACCTACATAGGCCTGGGACTGCCTGTCAGCATCCCGTCGCTGGGCAACCTGGTCAACGAGGGACGCCAGATCATGATGTCGCCGGAACTGCGCTACCAGCTCCTGTTCCCCACTATCATACTGTCGCTCATCACCATTTCGTTCTATGTGCTCGGCAACGCGTTCTCCGACGCCTCCGACCCGCGCAACCACGTGTAAGGAAGAGGATCATGGCAAAAGGCGACGCGATACTCGAGGCCAAGGACATAGTCATCAAGTTCAACCTGCGCGGCAGGACACTGACGGCGATACGCGGGGCGAGCCTCGAACTCAACGAAGGTGAGACGCTTGCGATAGTCGGCGAATCGGGCTCAGGCAAATCGGTGCTGACCAAGTCGTTCATAGGCATGCTGGACCAGAACGGCTGGGTGGATTCAGGCTCAGTGACCTTCGAGGGTCGCAACCTGGCCTCAGTCAAGGCCGAGAAGGACTGGCTGACCATCCGCGGCAAGAAGATATCCATGGTGTTCCAGGATCCGATGACGGCGCTCAATCCGCTGTTGTCCATAGGCACGCAGATCAGGGAAGTGTTCGAGCTGCACCACGGGCTGTCGGGCAAGACCGCCGACCATGCCGTGGTGGAGATGCTGGAGCGGGTGGGCATAGACAATCCCGAGGAGCGCCGTAAGCAGTACCCGCACGAGTTCTCAGGCGGCATGCGCCAGCGCGTCGTCATAGCCATAGCGGTGGCCTGCAAGCCGCGCATCCTGATATGCGACGAGCCGACCACGGCCCTGGACGTGACAATACAGGCCCAGATCCTGGATCTGATAAAATCGCTGCAGCGGGATCTGGCGTTCACGACCGTCTACATCACCCACGACCTGGGCGTGGTGGCCAACGTGGCCGACCGCGTGGCCGTGATGTACGCGGGGCAGATAGTGGAGACCGGTCTGGCCGAAGAGGTGTTCTACGATTCACGGCACCCGTACACATGGGCGCTGCTTTCATCGCTGCCCCAGCTAGGCGTCAAGGGCCAGCCCTTGTACTCGATCTCAGGCACGCCTCCCAACCTGTTCAATACGGTAAAGGGCGACGCCTTCGCGCCGCGCAATCCAAAGGCGCTCAAGGTGGACTTCGTCGCGCAACCGCCTATGTTCCAGGTGAGCCCTACGCACAAGGCCGCCACCTGGCTGCTCGACGAGCGAGCGCCCGCCATGGATCCGCC
>CAZNCK010000023.1:21512-24623 GCA_964571545.1 uncultured Treponemataceae bacterium
TATTCAAGGCCGTCAAGGGCGTCAATTTCGCGATATGCCGCGGCGAGACCTTCGGACTGGTAGGCGAGTCGGGATCGGGCAAGACGAGCATAGGCCGTGCCATAGTCAGGATCAACGCCGCCAGTTCGGGCTCCATCCTCTACAAAGGCAGGCCCATCAACGGCAAAATTTCCAAGGAACTGGACCTCGAGGTCGTCCGTAAGATCCAGATGATATTCCAAGACCCCATGGCCTCATTGAATGAGCGCGCCAAGGTGGACTACATAGTGTCCGAGGGCCTGTACAACATCGGCGTCAAGCGCACCGAGGAAGAACGCAAGGAACTGGTGGCCAAGGCCCTACTGGAGGTGGGGCTTTTGCCGGAATTCGCCTCGCGCTTTCCGCACGAGTTCTCCGGCGGCCAGAGACAGCGCATAGGCATAGCGCGCGCGCTCATCATGGAGCCCGAGCTGGTCGTCGCTGACGAGCCCATATCCGCCCTCGACGTATCGATACGCGCGCAGGTGCTTAACCTGCTGTCTTCAATCCAGAAGGCCAAGGGCCTGACCTACCTGTTCATAGCCCATGATCTTTCGGTGGTTAGATTCATTACCGACAGGATAGCGGTGATAAACAAGGGCGAGATCGTGGAACTGGCCGAGACAGAGGAGCTGTTCCGCAATCCGCTGCATCCGTACACGCGCGCGCTCATCTCAGCTATACCGCAGCCCGACCCCATAGCCGAGCGCGGCAAAATCGTAACGGTATACAATCCAAAGTGCCACGACTACTCGGTGGAGGGGCCGTCTTGGGTCGATGTAGGCGGGGGGCACTTCGTGCTGGCCAATACGAAGGAAGTTGAAGCGTACCGGGCGAGGGTATTGGCCAACGGCTGAGGCTCGCTAACGCGCCTTGCGGAAGTCCAGCGCCGCCGTCGCGAGGGCGCTGAACGGGCCCAGGAATTCGGGGTAGCGCCTGGTAAGGCCTTCGGGGTGGAATTGCAGGGCGACGAGGAAGACCGCGGGGTCGCTGGACTCCGCCGCCTCGATGATGCCGTCGCTAGAGCGGGCCGAAATGACCAGGCCCGGCGCCAGGTCATTTATTGACTGGTGGTGGAAGCTGTTTGTGAGGATTCTGGGCTGTCCGAACATGCGATGCAGCCTGGTGCCCGGGACGAGATCGATGTAGTGGGCCGGTTCGTCCATAGGCATGTCGAAGCTGTGGCCTCCGGCCGCGGGAACCTGGCTGGGTATGTCCTGCCACAGTGTTCCGCCTAGCGCCACGTTGACGACTTGGCAGCCGCGACAGATGGCCAGCACGGGCAGGCCGCGCGCCTGTGCGGCGGCGAACAGGGCGAACTCCCAGCGGTCGCGGCCGGAGTCCATGCGGGCCACGCCTCTGGAGGCCGTTTCGCCGTAGAGGTAGGGGCAGATGTCGCCGCCGCCCGACAGGATGAGGCCGTCAAGGCTAGCGGTATAATGCTCGGCGAAACCGGCCAGCTCGTCGCCGGCTGCGCTGCCGGGGAGGCCGCTGGGGCCGGGCAGGACGAAGGGCAGCGCTCCGGCGGCCGAGACGGAGTACGGGTAGTTGATGTTGATTGAAACGTACGTCGAGCGGTTCTTGTGCTCGTCGAACGAGGTGATGCCGATGACCGGTAGCATGTAAGGCTCCTCGCGGAAACATGATGTTCCGCGGCGGGCATTCTATACGGCGCGCCGGTTTTGTAAAAGCGCCGTGCTGGTCGATGGTGGATGGAGGACTAAGGGCATGCTCAGGCATACACGCTACGACGTCGATCTGGACGCGGTGGCACATAATTTTAGGCAGGTCAAGGCGATGCTCGGTTTTCCGGACTCGTCGGCGCAGGCCGGCGCAAAGCCGAACCCTAAAGCCGCGGTCGTGCTCAAGGCCGACGCGTACGGCCTGGGCGCCGTGCCCGTGGCGCGCGTGCTCCTTCGCGAGGGAGCGGACATGCTGGCCGTCGCGTGCCTCCCTGAGGCCGTGCAGCTCAGGCAGGCGTTTCCCGACGCGATTATCCTCGTGATGGGCCACACGCCCGGCGAGTATTTTCCCGAGGCCGTGCGCAATCGCGTTATATGCACCATCTTCGACTACGACCAGGCCTCTGCCCTGTCAGCCGCCGCGCGAGCGGCCGGCAGGCGGGCCACGGCCCACGTCAAGGTGGACACCGGCATGAACCGTCTGGGCCTTAAGCCAGGCGACTTCGAGCCTGGGACCGGCCCCGGATCGGCTGCCGGGCTGCTGGCGCGCATGAAGGCGTTGCCGAACCTGGAGCTGGAAGGAATTTTTACACACCTCGCGCTCAACAACGCGGCGTCGGACGCGGCCCAGTTTGCGATGTTCATGAAGCTACTCGGGGAGGCCGCCGCGCTCGGGGTGGACTTCGCGCTCAGACATGTCTGCGATTCGATAGGGCTCATGCGCTACCCTGAATACAGACTGGACCTAGTGCGGGCCGGCGCGGTGATGTACGGCGTCACGCCTATGAACACGCCGCTCTCCGCTACAGCCGACATACGGACGCCGTTCCGCCTCAGCACGCGCATATCCAGGCTAAGGCGGCTTGAGGCGGGGGAGGGCGTCGGCTACGACTACACGTTCCGCGCCCCGGCAGGCGGAACGCTCGTCGCGACCCTGCCCGTGGGCTACGCGGATGGTTTCAAGCGCGATCTTTCTAATGTCGGTAGCGTCCTCGTCCGGGGCGTGCGCGCGCCTGTCGTGGGCCTCGTGTGCATGGATCAATGTACGGTGGACGTCGGCGCGGTGCCCGGCGTCAGAGAGGGTGACGAGGTCGTCCTTCTCGGCGGCGATTCGAAGAGCAGGCCGGGAGAGGGCATTCCGGTGCTGGAGATGGCCTCATGGGCCGGCACCAACCGCAACGACGTACTGTGCTCGATAGGCCGCCGTGTTCCACGGGTGTATACCGAAGGCGGCCGGATAGTCGCAGAAATTGACTATGTGTCTGGAGGTTTCCAGTGATAGACTTTAAAGCAATCCGAACCGAGGCGCAGGCGTTCCGTCCCTGGCTCGTCGACATACGGAGGACCATCCACAGGCAGCCGGAACTGGGGCGCCAGGAGCACCTGACCGCCGACTTCATCGGCGCCCGCC
>CAZNCK010000023.1:24633-26461 GCA_964571545.1 uncultured Treponemataceae bacterium
GTTTACGCGTATAGGCACCGCCATCGTAGGCCTGGTGCGCGGGGCAAAGCCAGGCCGTACCGTGGCTCTACGCGCCGATATCGACGCGCTGCCCATACAGGAAGAAACCGGCGCCGAGTACGCCTCAACGCGCGATGGCGTCATGCACGCCTGCGGCCACGACGCCCACGCGACGATACTGCTCGGAGCCGCGCGCTGGTTTTCAGCGCATCGCGCCGGCCTGGCCGGCAACGTGAAGCTTTTATTCCAGCCCGCGGAGGAATCGGACGGCGGAGCGGAAGTGATGATACAGGACGGCTGCATGGAGAATCCGCGCGTGAATTCCGTGCTCGGCCTCCATGTCATGCCTTATCTTCCCGTGGGCAGGATAGAGACGAAGAAGGGCGCCCTGAACGGCTCAAGCACCGGCCTCGTCGTTACCGTTCGCGGGATCAGTTGCCACGCGGCCTACCCCGAGCGCGGCGTCGACGCCATCATGATAGCGGCCCATGTCGTAACGGCCCTGCATACGCTCGTGTCGCGCTATGTCTCGCCCCTCGAGTCAGCCGTGCTGACGGTAGGCGCCATTCATGGCGGCACCGTTTCCAACATCATAGCCGACGAAGTGACGATGAAGGCCACCCTGAGGACGACGAGCGACGCCACCCGCGACCTGCTCGTAGACAAGGTCAGCGCCATTGTCGAGAATCTCGCGGGCTCGTTTGGAGGCTCGGGGTCGGTAGACGTCAAGTACGGCTACACGGCGCTCATAAACGATGCCGCGGTCGTGGACCTGCTTGCCGCCACCGCGGAGGAAATGCTCGGCCCCGGTTCAGTGGAATGGAAGGAAAAACCGAGCATGGGCGTGGAAGACTTCTCGTTCTTCTGCAAGGCCCGCCCGGGCGCGTTCTACCACCTGGGTTGCGGCAACGAGGCCAGGGGCATCACGGCGGCGCTCCACGCGTCCACCTTCGACATCGATGAAGACTGTCTGCCCGTAGGCGTTGCCCTGCAGGTAGCCGCAACCCTGCGCCTCCTCGAGACTGCCTGAACGATTAGTGTTTATGAATTTTAACGAAGAGTAAAAGAGGATAAGAGGCAGGAAAGAGGCAATATTTTTTTAATTTAAAATCTCTTTCTTGTCTCTTTTACTCTTATTCTCTTTGGTTAAATTTTCTTGTACTGAGTATAGGAGGAAGATCATGGATAAACTGTATGTGAGCGCGGATATCGAGGGGGTCTGCGGGATAGCGGACTGGAAGGAAACGGAGATCGCGGAGGCTCAGGGCGTGTACTTCCGCGCGGAGATGACCCGCGAGGTCGCCGCGGCCTGCGAGGCCGCGGTAAAAAAAGGCGTAGGCGACATACTCGTCAAGGACGCCCACGGTTCCGGCCGCTCCATAGACCCGTCGGCGCTACCCAGGCAGACCCGCATCCTGCGCTCATGGACAAAGGATCCCTTCGTGATGATGGCCGGCCTGGACGCCAGCTTCGGCGGCGTATTCTTCATCGGTTATCATTCAGCCGCCGGCACCGACGGCAATCCCTTGGCCCATACTATGAACGGCGACAACGTGGCCGTTAGGATAAACGGCGAACTGGCCTCCGAGTTCGTCATCAATTCCTACACCGCGGGTCATGTTGGCGTGCCTGTTCTGATGCTCGCCGGAGACGCGGCGCTCTGCCGGACGGCCTCGACCATCAACCCAAACATCCGCACGGTCGCCGTCTCCGAGGGCAACGGCAACGCGTCAATATCGATACACCCGGCCCTGGCACAGGAACGCATAGCCGCCGCCGCCGCGGAGGCCTCACGCATCAGTGTCCTCGGCCTGCTTGGAGCGCTGGG
>CAZNCK010000023.1:26471-29798 GCA_964571545.1 uncultured Treponemataceae bacterium
GATGCCCTCCAGCTTCACGGTGTCGATATATTTTAAGCAGCACTACCTGGCTAACCGCGGTTCCTATTACCCCGGCGCGTCGCGGCCGAGCGCCCACGAGGTGACATACACGTCAAGCAACTGGGCCGACGTCCTGGCGTTCTTGTTCTTCGTGCTATGAAAAAGAAACTTCCAAAGGCCCTTAAGCCGGGCGACACCATAGGCATGATCGGCCCTTCTGGATCGTTCAAGGACCAGTCCATGGTAGAACGGAGCGCGGCGGCCATCGCTGCCCAGGGCTTCAAGGTAGTCGTTGGTGAAAGCTGCCGGCGCAAGTACGGCTACCTGGCCGCTCCCGATGAATTGCGCGCCTCCGACATTGGCCGGTTCTTCGCCGATCCTGCCGTAGACGGCATAGTCTGCATGAAGGGCGGTTACGGCACGCCGCGCATTCTGGATCTTGTCGATTACGGCGTCGTGGCTGCCAATCCTAAGGTCTTCGCGGGTTACAGCGACATCACGGGGCTGCATCTGGCCTTTCAGCGTTTCGCCGGTTTTCCCACCTTCCACTCGCCCATGGGCATAAGCATGGATGGTGGCTTCGACGAATTCTCGGCGGCGTCCTGGCGAGCGGCCCTGATGACCCCCGCGCCGTTGGGCAAGCTTCCGCCGCCGCCGCCGGACAGCCCGAAGGCTCTGGTGGGCGGCAAGGCCCGCGGTCCCCTGATCGGCGGCAACTTGTCACTGGTCGCGGCGCTTACGGGCACCCCATACGCGCTCGTGCCGGACGGCGCCATAATCTTCCTCGAGGACATAGACGAGGAGCCGTACCGCATAGACCGCATGCTGACCCAGCTCAGACTGTCCGGCGTTTTTAAGCGCTGCGCCGGCATTGTGCTGGGCCACTGGACCCGCTGCGAAGCCAAGGATACGGGTCGTTCGCTGACCCTGGAACAGGTCTTTGCCGACGTGATAGCGCCCGCGGGCAAGCCGACAATCATTGGATTCGCGGCCGGCCACTCGACGCCGACGCACAGTTTTCCGATGGGCGTTGAGGCTGTCCTGGACGCCGACGCCGGGACACTGGAACTAGTGGAGTCGGCCCTCAGCTAGCCGACGATTCATGATCATGGTACTGTTGCATAAAGATAGATGCGTGGAGAGGTAAGCAGATATGGCACACTTACAGTTTGACGGTTGCGACGCGGTACTGCTCGCCAGGGAATACGGAACGCCGCTGTACGTCGTTTCAGAGCGGCTGATACGGGAGCGCCTGCGCGAGCTGCGCAAGGATTTTCTCGAACGCTATCCCAACACCGGCGCTCTCTATGCCAGCAAGGCACTGCAGACCCTGGACATCTGCCGCATCGTCGCCTCAGAGGGCATAGGCCTTGACGTGGTGTCCGGCGGAGAGCTGTTCGCCGCCGCTAAGGCCGGCTTTCCCATGGACAAGATATATTTTCACGGCAACTCCAAGACCGAAGCCGAGATTCGCATGGCCGTAGAGTACGGCGTCGGCCGGGTCGTCGTCGACAATCTACACGAACTGGCCATCCTCGACGAGGAGGCCCGCGCGCTGCGCCGGCGGGTCAAGATACTGTTCCGCGTGACGCCCGGCGTGGATAGCCATACCCATGACTTCATATCGACGGGCAAGCTCGATTCCAAGTTCGGCATCCCGCTTGACCAGCGCGTCCGCGACCAGTACGTGGGCGCCGCGCTGAACATGGAGGGCGTCGAGTTGCTGGGCTTCCATTTTCATGTGGGTTCCCAGTTGTTGTCCAACGAATCCCACCTCAAGGCCATAGGCATCATCACCAGGCTCATGGCGGAGGTCCGCGACGTGTACGGCATGGAGACGCGCGAACTTAACCTGGGCGGCGGTTACGGCGTCCATTACAGCGGCGCCGAAAAGGCCAGGCCTCTTTCCTACTTCGTTGACGCGATGATGGCCGACGTCAATTCAGCCTGCGCGGCCGACGCGCTGCCCATGCCGCGCGTCGTCATTGAGCCCGGTCGCTGGATAGTGGGCGAGGCCGGCATAACGCTGTACACCGTGGGCTCCAAGAAGATAATCCCCGATGTCAGGACCTATGTGGGCGTCGACGGCGGCCTGCCAGACAACCCGCGCCCCGCCTTGTACGGAGCCGTTTACGAGGCCACCGTCGCCGATCGCGACGACGGCCCGCGTAGCGAAGTCGTCACCGTGGCGGGCAAGTGCTGCGAGACCGGAGACATACTGATACGCGACGTAGCGCTGCAGTCGCCCCTGCCAGGAGACACCCTCGCGGTGTTCACGACCGGCGCCTACAACCATTCCATGGCTAGCAACTATAACCGCCTAGCGCGTCCCGCGATGGTGTTGACCAATGCCGGCCAGCACCGCCTCTCGGTGCGGCGCGAGACCTTCGAAGATCTCGTCGCGAGGGAACTCTAACATGGACTTGGCGGCCAGGAAACTGCACGATAGTCTCATCGTCATAGACGGGCACTGCGACACCGCCATACCCGCTACCGGCTACGATTTTAAAAGCCAGCCCATAGAGCCCCTCGACCTCTGCGCCCGCAACGATACCTGGCATGTTGATTTTCCGCGCCTGAGGGAGGGCGGAATCACCTCCCAGTTTTTCGCGCTTTTTACCGATACGGTGTTCATCGAGACGGCCCGGGAGCACACGCTCAAGCTGTTGTCTGTCATGGAATCGGCGATAGACCGTAGCGGCGGCCGCGCTCGGCTCCCCACCAGGGCGGCGGGTGTGCTGGCTGCCAAGAAGAATGGCACGCTCGCGGCCTTCCTGGCCATCGAGGGCGGCGAGGCGATAGGCGAGAGCCTCGACGAGTTGCGCAGCTTCTACGCGCGCGGAGTCCGCCTCATGACCCTGACCTGGAATCGCGTCAACGCCATCGGCCGCGGCGCCGAACATCCCGGCCCCGACGGGCTCACGCCCTTCGGGCTTTCTGTCATAGCTGAAATGGAAAAGCTGGGCATGATCGTGGACGCGTCTCACCTGTGCGACCAGGCGTTGGACGAATTGCTCGCGGTAGCGCAACGGCCCGTCGTCGCCTCGCACTCCAACGCCCGCGCCGTTACGGACCATCGCCGCAACCTGAGCGACGCCCAGGCAGAACGTATCGCGGCTACCGGGGGCCTCGTGGCAGTCACCTTTGCCGGCGTTTTTGTCGACGCCGACCCCGCTAGGGTGACTATTCCCCGCGTCGTAGACCATATAGACCGCCTGGTATCCGTCATCGGCGCCGACCACGTGGGCCTCGGCAGCGATTTTGACGGCTTCACCGCGCCCTACGGCCTCGTCATGCCCGATTGCGCCGGCATGGGCGACCTGACGG
>CAZNCK010000023.1:29808-35689 GCA_964571545.1 uncultured Treponemataceae bacterium
CCCTTCTGGAGCGCGGCTACTCCGCTGCCGACACAGGCCGCATCATGGGCGGCAACTGGCTCCGCGTCATCGAGGACGTGGTCGGCTAGGGTTCTACTCGGTCTTGAAGCGTCCGAACTTCTGCCGCAGATCCTCTACGATGCTGCTCAGATCCTGGGACTGGCCTACGAGAAGTTGCATTGATCGCACTATCTCGGCCGAGCCCATGGTAGCCTCCGCCATGCCGGTGGTCACCCGGTCTGAGACTTCCTTTATCTTCGTGGACGATCCGAGCATTGCCCCCGTGCCTGCCTTGATGTCGCTGGAACCTTCGCGTATGTGCACGGTCACGTCGTTGATTTCGTTTATCGCATCGAGTATCTGCTTGCCCCCGAGGTTGAGTTCAGAGACAGCCTGTTCGATTTCGGTGAACGCGTTGACGGTACTGCCGACCTCGTCCGTTATGCTTCTAAAGGCTTCCGAGGTACGCATCATGTGCTGGTCAGTCAGCTTGACTGATACCGCTATGTCCTTAATGGCCTTGGCGATAGTGCCTGATGATCGACCCGAAGAATCCGCGAGTTTGCGGATCTCCTCGGCTACCACCGCGAAGCCCCTGCCCGCGTCGCCCGCGTGGGCGGCTTCTATGGCCGCGTTCATGGAGAGCAGGTTTGTCTGCGCCGCGATGCTGTTGATCATCTTGGCCATCTCCTGAATCTGGTTTATCTGCTCCACCAACGACTTGAACGTGTCTGCCGTCTTGGCGATGGTTTCGCTGCTGTCAGCCGCGATTTGGGTGAGGGCCGCCGTGGTTTTCTGCTTGGTGCGGGCAATGGCGCTCACGCTGGCGAGCGAAGCCATCATCTGCGTTATTGCCGAGGTCGACTGTTCCACCATCGCGGATTGACTGGTGATCCTGTCGTCGACCTGGACTATATTTCTGGTAATAAGCTCGATGGTCGAGACATTGTCTCCGATGCTCAGGTCGAGTATTTCTATCTGCTTCTGTATCGAGCCAAGATTTGCGCTTATCTCCTCGATGGCTGAAGACGTTTCTTCCGTAGACGCTGAAACGTTCTGCTTTATAGTGTTGGTCCTGTCTATGGCGTTCTTGACATCGACCATGAGGTCGCGCAACTTGCCTGTAAACTGGTTGAACGACTGTGCCACCTGGCCAATCTCGTCCTTCGTCACATGGGGGAGCGTTACCGTCAGGTCCGCGTCTGCCGCGGCCAAGGCTTCGAGGTTTCTGCTGATCGCCGCAAGCGGTTTGATCATGGTCAGCATGACCAGGAAGTATATAGCAAGCTGAGCGAGCAGGAATACCGAGATGAAGAGGGCCAAGGGCGGGAGGATAGACGTGAGAAGCCGCGAGACAATTGTAGCCTTGGGGAATCTGACGATGAGAGCCCAACGAGTGTCCGGTATGCGCAGCGCCTGGGCGAGGTATTCTTTGCCGTCGCTGACCGCGGTAAAGGCATGGCCTTCTTCGTTCAGCAGGGCCTTGCCCAGCTCTTCCGCGGCGGTCCCCTCGTAGCCGTAGCCCGCCAGCAATTCTGACAGGGGGCGGATCGCCTTGGGATCGTAGAAGTATTCAGTGTCGCCCGAGCGATTCCACAGGACATATCCTCCCCTGGTGTCGTAGAGCGCTATCTCCACCGCGTTGGCGGCCATCTGCTCCTTTATCAAGGCGATTATAGGAGTCAGTCGGTAATTGAACGCGACTATACCGGATACGGCGCCGTCGCTCATCGCGACGGTACGGGCCGCCGTTATGACGATGATGGGCTCGGCGCTCTGCTCCGCCGATACCCGCGGCTGGCTCATCACGAAGGTTCCAGGGGTCTTGACCGCGTCGATATAGTAGTCGCGTGTCCTCACGTCAAAACCCGTGGCCAGTTGGACGTCCCTGCCGAGTATGAGGCCGGAGGATTCGGTGCTGGCCACGTAGACCAGATCCACCGAGGTATCCCGTGATGTGGAGTCGAGCATTTCTCTGAGCGCCGCGAACTCCTCGAGTTCGGCATAGTCGTCATTGTCCAAGCCACCGGGCACGCCAGACATTCGCGATACCACGCGCCCGCTTACCGGGTTGGCGGCTATAGTGCGCAACAACTCGAGGCCGCGGGAAACTTCCAGGTGTATGGTCTCTCTCATGTTTTCGCTCTGGGCGGAAAGCATGGCGCTCGCGTTGCGGAGGTCCTTGTTGAACTCCACAACAAAGAGCATCACGGCCAATGCGGTTATCAGCACGAAGGGAACGGCAACAAGGAAGACCAGAGCTTTGGACTTTATGCTCGATTTCATGGCGATACCTCGTATCAGGAGATTGAAACTGGTTCAGCTTGTGACAGAATGCTCTAAAGATACACCCATTGCGGCCAGTATCGGGGAAAAAAGAAAGCCGGCCCTTCGCGCGGCCGGCCTTCGTGCTTGTCAGTCAGAGCATTTACTTGGCTATGAGTCCGGAAATCATGCCGCCGGTTACCTCAATACAGGTCGCGTTGACGGCGTCGTTCTTGACTACCCAGGCCATCGTGTCGGCGATTTCCTCCGGCTCGATGAGGCGGCCGAGATGCACGCCGGCTACGATCTTGGCTAAGGCGCCTTGGTCCATACCCTTGACCATCGGCGTACCCACGTACCCAGGAGCTATGGATACCACGCGGATGCCGAGGATACCCTTCATCTGGAACTCGCCCACGAGGATCTTGGGCCAGAGCGCCATGGCTGCCTTGGTGGACGAGTAGTTGAGCTGGCCTACGCCGCCTTCCTTCTGTATAGACGAGATGGTGAACATGACGCCTTTCCAGCCGTTGTTGACCATCCTGATGGACGCTTCCCGCATCGTTATGAACGGCCCCACCAAGTTGACGTCGATGACGGCGCGGAAATCAGCGGTGCTCATGGAGCGTTTGACCTTGCCGGTTTCCTTGTCGGGTGATACGAACATGGCGTCACGGATGATGCCGGCGCAAGGCGCGACTATATTGATGGAACCGAACTGGGCTATGGCGAAATCCATGAATGCCGCGGTTGAGGCGTCATCGGTAACGTTGAGGAGTGTACCCGCGGCCTTGCCGCCGGACTTGCGGATATCGGCGACCACCCTGTCCAGGCCTTCCTGGTTCATGTCGCCAAGTACTACCGCGGCGCCTTCAGCGGCTAGCCGGCGCGCTACGGTTTCGCCGATACCGCTGGCTCCACCCGTTATTACTGCTACCAATCCTTTTATGTCCATGTCGTCCTCCATGTTAGATGACTGCGGTCAATGACCGCGTATATCGAATGACCGCATTCTATACCCATACAATCAATATGTCAAAAAAAAGAATTGTCGTCTGACTTCGTCAGGCTTCATCGGTTTCAAGCCCGGGTTGCGCTGTTGTTGCTTTGCTCGCTGTGTAGGCAAGGGCTGGAATGAGGAAGAGTTCGCAGTATCGCAACCCGGTTGTTACCAGATCCCAGTCGTTGTCCGATATTGCCCAATCGAGGAAGACAGCGCGCATCGAACGGTTGATCAGGAGCGTCAGCGTCCACATCCTTACGGAATTCGCCGTTCTCCTGGCCAAAGACGATAATTTCCTTGACCAAGGCATGAAGGTAGCGCTGGGGGTTTATGAGGAATTTTTCGGCCAGCGGATCGCTGATGTTGGTCGAATAGAGAATCTTCAGCATGGCAATGCCAACCCCGTCGCGGACGTGTTTTGTCTGCGTTTTGATGAAGGCGGTCAGCCGCGCGCGCGCCGTGCCGTAACGCTTCAGGTTGTGCTGGTACTTAAAATAGAAATCATCGATAGCCTTGAACTCTTCTATGATGATATCGCTCTTTGTCCGGAAGTAGGTGTAGAAGCTTCCTTTTGCGGTGCCGGCGCGTGTCGTTATCTCTTCTACGGTCACCGAGTCGAAGCCCTTCTCGCGAAACAGGGTGACAGCATTCTCGAACAAGATACGGCGTGTTTCCTGCGCCTGCTTCTGTCTTTTCGTCATCGTAGTCACCCTTGCTGTCAGTGCTTTTTGTAATTGATAAAATATCATAGAAATAGATCGCGGGGCAATGGTTTGCCGCTTGCGAGGCAACGCTGTTTTTCAGAGACAGGTACGGTTCGCAAGCGGCGCATTTTTTACTTGTCGTGCTTGGGAGCTGCCTTGATTCCCATGGGGCCATCGGCGAAAATGCGCTGATCCATCAGTTTCGGCGGCGCCTTGATCACCGGTGCAAAGTCCATCAGATCGAGCACATCCTTCTGCAGGTCGACTCCGGGGGCTATCTCTATCAGTTCTAGGCCGGCGGAAGTCAGAGAGAAAACCGCCCTCTCGGTAATGTAGAGGACCGGCTGGCGTATGTGAGCCGCGTATTCGCCGCTGAAGGTTTTATGCTCCACGGCCTTGACGAATTTCTTGACCTCGCCTTCCTTTTTTATCAGAAGTTTCGAGTTTTCAATGACGATATCGAGGTTTCCGGCCGTGAAGGTTCCCAGGAAGAATACCCGTTTCGCATTCTGCGTTATATTTATAAAACCGCCCGCCCCCGCGAATTTGGGACCGAATTTGCTGACGTTCAGGTTCCCCTTCTCGTCAACTTGAGCCAGGCCCAGGAATGCGAGATCGAGTCCGCCGCCGTCATAGAAATCGAACTGGGCTGGCTGGTCTACAATGCACTCCGCATTGGTTGCCGCGCCGAAATCCAGACCGCCGGCGGGGATGCCGCCGATCGGGCCTGGCTCTACCGTCAGGATCATAGAATCGAGTATACCTTCCTCCGCGGCAACCTTAGCCACTCCCTCTGGCATGCCTATGCCAAGATTGACGACAGCTTCCTCGCGGAGCTCAAGAGCCGCCCGCCTGCAGATTATTTTGCGCTCCGACATGCTCATCGGATTGATTGCCGCTACCGGAACGCGTATCTCGCCTGAGTAGGCTGGGTTGTACTGGGTAGCGAACGTTTGCCAATGGGATTCTGGCGGGGCCTGCACCACGTAGTCCACAAGCATCCTGGGGATCTTGACCTGTCCGGAGCCCAGTGAACCTGCTTCTACTATGCGCTCTACTTGCACTATGACTATTCCGCCGGAATTTCTCGTTGCCTGAGCGATGGCGAGGTTTTCTAGTAACAGCGCTTCCTTCTCCATGCTGATGTTGCCGTAGCTGTCAGCCGACGTGCCTCTGAGGATAGCGACATCTATAGGAAATGACTTGTACCATAGGTATTCCTCTCCGCCCAGCGTTATCAGCTCGACGATATCCTTGGTTGTTTTGGCGTTTATCTTGCCGCCGCCGTTCCTCGGATCCACAAAAGTCTTGAGCCCCACCTTGGTAATATGACCAGGCCTGCCTCCGGCGATATCCCTGAAGAGATGGGATATGCAGCCCTGGGGAAGGTTGTAGGCTTCTATCTTGTTTTCCATCGCCATCTTGCCGAGGGCGGGAGCCAGTCCCCAGTGTCCGCCTATGACCTTCGCGACGAGCCCGTCCTTGGCGAAGTGGTTGAGACCCTTGGTTTTACCATCGCCTTGCCCCGCGGCATATACGAGCGTTAGGTCTTTGGGATCGCCGGTTTGCTCGAAACGTTCCTCAAGGGCTATGGCCAGATGTTCTGGAAAGCCGTTTCCGACGAAGCCTTCTGTCGCTATGACTGAACCGGAACGTATGTGAGCCACGGCCTCTCGGGCCGTGGTAACCTTGTTCTTGGGCATATTCTCTCCTGTAGTGGTTGGTCGTATCGCTGCAGTTGTCTAGCCGGTCCAGAGTACTTATAAACCATATTCCAGAAACGGGCAATTAAATTCGATGACTGCGGTCAACGTTGTAAGTCGGTGACTGTAGTCACTGAGATTATATAGATAACAAAAGTATTTTTAATTAATTCTTTTTAAGAATGCTGTTTTTTCTTGACAAGAAT
>CAZNCK010000024.1:0-5002 GCA_964571545.1 uncultured Treponemataceae bacterium
CGTTTCCGCGTCCGACTCACCTATGACTGATGCTCTGAATGCGGTGTTGGCTGGACCGAACATTGACGAGCTGGCTAGAGGGTACATGAGTTTCATTCCCTCCAGCACAAAGTTGCTATCCGCAAGAGTGGTCGGCGGCACCGCCACACTTAATTTCAACGAAGCCTTTATGTTTTCTACCTATGGTGTGGAAGGCTACGCTGATCAGCTCAAACAAGTCGTATATACAGCGACAGCCTTTCCTCTCGTGAAGGATGTCCAGATTCTTATTGAGGGGCAGAAAATCGATTATCTCGGGGGCGAAGCCATTTTTATCCGAGATCCGCTTTCACGGGCGTCGTTTTAAAAGGAGGCCTCAGCTGCGTATCGATGCGATCGAGCGTTCTATACACGCGATGGCGGAACTGGAGTTTGCTCGCTCTTCAGGGCCGGGCGGGCAGAACGTCAACAAGGTAGAGACAAAGGTTCGCGCCAGGATCGACCTGGATCGAGTGGAGGGCCTTTCCGATACGGAGCGCGCCAGGGCCAAGACTATTCTGGCCACAAGGCTGGACGCGGAAGGCAGGCTCTTCGTCGCCGTGGATCTTGAGCGTAGCCGTTCTATGAACGAAGCCACAGCGTTGGCCAGACTCATCGAGATGGTTTCCAAGGCGGCGCGCGTGCCCAAGCGCCGCGTGGCCACCAAGCCCACCAAGGCCTCAAAGGAGCGCAGGCTGGCTTCAAAACGCGTCCGTTCGACTACAAAAGGCGGTCGGTCAGCGCCCGGCAGAGATGATTGATTGCTTCTATGACCCCCGAAATCGCCTTGTTCAATATCTATATTTCTATAATTAAAACGATGTTTTGATTTTACGAGCTTGTCGTCTCGGTTTTTTCAAGGTACACTCATTTACCGTAGACTGGGAAAGAATTCGTTCAGAGCATTGAACGAGGAGGAAAGTACCGTGGATCAGACTCGATTACATGCTTGGCATCTGGCCGCCGGAGCTAAAATGGCGCCGTTCGCCGGTTTTGACATGCCCATCAGTTATCCGCTGGGGTCTGTAGAAGAACACCTGGTGACGAGGCGCTCTGTCGGCCTCTTCGATATCGACCACATGGGACAAGTCGAAGTGACCGGACCGGGCGCTGACGCCTATGTCTCCGGCCTCGTGAGCGCGCGAATCCTTGACATGAAGGACGGCGACGCCCGGTATTCGTTGCTACTCAACGAACGAGGCACCGTTATCGACGACCTGTTCATCTACCGCTTGCCCGGAGCCTGGTGGATCGTCGTCAACGCCTCCAACCGCATCGAGGACCTGGCCTGGATGCGTGCGCACGCGTCAGCGCACGCGTCAGCGGATGTCCATATCGAAGACCGTTCCGCTGAAACCTACATGATAGCCGTTCAGGGACCACGGGCCATCGAGCTTCTCGACCTGCTCTCCGACAGGAAAATTTCTGACTTTCCGCGCTTCACTTCAGGCAAGGCCAAGGTGTTGGGCGTACCGTGCCTCGTGGGCCGTACCGGTTACACCGGCGAAGACGGCGTCGAACTGTTCTTCCCCGCGGAAAGCGCCGAAGCGCTGTGGACGGGCCTGATAGCCGAAGGCGCCAAGCGCGGCATCGAGACTCAGGCCATTGGCCTGGCCGCCCGTGACAGCCTTCGCTTCGAGGCCGGTATGCCGCTTCATGGCCATGAACTGTCCCAGGACATCAGCCCGCTGGAATCAGGTTTTAAGTGGGCCTGCGATATGGAAAAGGAATTCATAGGCAAGGCTGCCATCGAGAAACTTGCCGCCGCGGGTGTTACACGCAAGCTTATAGGGCTTACCGTCACCGGCGGCGTGCCGCGCGAAGGGTATGAGGTTCAGGACGCAAGCGGCAAGAAAGTCGGCACGGTGGTAGCGGGCATGTTCTGCCCGACCGCCAAGGTGTTTGCCGCCAACGCGTTCGTTGAACCGGGTGTGGGGAAAATTGGTACGGCGCTGGCCGTGGCGATACGCGGCAAGCCCGCCTCCGCCACTGTAGTCAAACGCCCCCTCTACATCCCCGCCTACCGCCGCTAAGCTTACTGGGAATAGATAGGGAAATTTGAACACAGAGACACAGAGAAGACGAGGTAAGAGGGAATGAACGATCAGATAATGGTTGTGATATATAATCTTCAACCTATTCATCCTTCTTCTTTCTCATCTTCTCTGTGTCTCTGTGCAAAAAACGTAACCAAAGTGAATTATTCTGAATAGCATATCAGGAGGAAGACATGAGCAGCATTGACAAGAACGCACGGTACCGATCATCACACGAATGGGCACGCAAGGACGGCGCTCGCATCGTCGCCGGCATTTCCGACCACGCGCAGGACGCGCTCGGCGATATTGTTTTCATCGAACTGCCCGCGGTCGGCAAGACTCTCAAGCAGGGCGAAGCCTTCGGCGTCGTCGAGTCGGTCAAGGCCGCCAGCGACGTGTACATGCCTATGTCCGGCAAGATAGTCTCCGTGAACGGGACGCTCGCGGGCGACCCGGCCCTGGTCAACAAGGAACCCTATGCGGGTGGCTGGCTCATCACCTTTGAACCGACCAACCCGGCCGAATGGGACGGTCTTCTGACTCCCGCGGCCTACGAGGCTGAAGCCGGTAAGGAGTAAGGCGGTGCCTTTCATCCCGAATACAGACGCCGACCGCGAGGCCATGCTCGCCGCCATAGGCGTCAAGTCAGTCGAAGAGCTGTTCTCCGACATACCCGCAGACAAGCGTTTTCCCAAGCTGGGACTGCCCGCCGGGCTTTCAGAGCTCGAGGCCATTCGTGAGATCGAGGCGCTCGCCGCGAAGAACCTTTCAGCGTCCAACTGCGCCTGGTTCCTCGGCGCGGGCGCGTATAACCACTTCATACCGGCTGCCGTGCCTGCGTTGGCCTCCCGCGGCGAATTTTTGTCGGCATACACTCCGTACCAGCCGGAGGTTTCGCAGGGTACGCTCCAGGCCATTTTCGAGTACCAGTCAATGGCCGCTGAGCTGCTCGGCGTAGATACGGTCAATGCCTCCCACTACGACGGCGCTACCGCTCTCGCCGAGGCCGTGCTGATGGCGGTGAACGCTGGCGGGGCATCCCGGCCGCGCATCATGCTACCCGCGGCGCTCCACCCCGAGTACAAAGAGGTGCTTCGCACCTATCTGGCCGCCTTCACCGTGCAGATCGACGAATACACCGAAGAGCCAGCGCTGGCCGCCAGCAAGTGCGACGACGAGGCCTCCTGTTTTGTCGCATCGTACCCGGACTTCGAGGGTCGCGTGCACAACCTTGCCGGTATTGCGGATGTCGTACATGGCGCAGGAGCTGTCTTCATAGTCAATGCCGACCCGATAATGCTCGGACTCCTGTCCAGCCCCGGATCGTACGGCGCCGACATCGTGACCGCCGAGGGCCAGGCCCTGGGCAATTCCATGAACTACGGCGGACCCTTCCTGGGCATGATGGGCGTGACGCAGAAATTCGTGCGCAAGATGCCCGGCCGCATCGTTGGCCAGGCCTTCGACCACGACGGCAGGCGAGGCTTCGTGCTTACCCTGTCGGCCCGCGAGCAGCACATACGCCGCGAAAAGGCTGTTTCCAACATCTGCTCCAATCAGGGGCTCGTGATGTTGCAGACGACCATCTACCTCGAAGCGCTCGGCAAGAGCGGCCTCAAGGCCGTAGCCGAACTGTGCTGGAACAAGGCCCACTACGCGGCTAAGACCATAGCCGCGGTGCCTGGATTCGCCATAGCCGAGGGTACGTTCTTTAAGGAATTCGTCGTCAAGACGCCGGTGCCGGCCAAGGAAATAGTCGACAAGCTGGAACGCCGTGGGGTTGTTCCCGGTCTTGAGCTCTCGCGCTACTATCCGAAACGCACCCACGAGCTACTCGTCTGCGTTACCGAGATGAACACCAAGGCCCAGATCGAACTGCTGGCCCAGTCGCTCAAGGAGGCCTCGATATGAACCTGATCCCAGAACCCTTGGCCTTCGAACTCTCGAGCCCGGGCAGGGTAGGGGTGGCCTTGCCGAAATGCGATGTGCCCGTCACGGCAGTGCCGGCCGGACTCCTTCGCGCTGAATTGAAGTTGCCTGAACTGGATGAGCTTACTGTCGTGCGCCACTTCACCCGACTGTCTCAGAAGAATTTTTCCATCGACACGCACTTTTACCCGTTGGGCAGCTGTACCATGAAGTACAACCCCAAGGCCAATGAGGTGGCCGCTGCCCAGCCCGGCTGGAAAGGCGCTCATCCCCTGGTCTCCGACGACCGCAACCAGGGCGCGATCGAGCTGATCTACCGCCTGCAGGAAAGCCTCAGGGCGATCGGCGGATTCGCGGGCGTGAGCGTACAACCCGCGGCCGGCGCTCACGGCGAGCTGGCCGGCGTGTTTATGATCCGCAACTACCATCTGGCTCGCGGCAATCCCAGGCGCGTCAAGATGCTCATCCCCGACAGCGCGCACGGTACCAACCCCGCCTCGTGCACTATGGCGGGCCTGACAACGGTAACCATCCCCAGCGACGCCCAAGGCGGCGTAGACCTGGATGCGCTCAAGGCGGCCTGCGACGACACTGTCGCCGGCATCATGATCACCAATCCGAGCACCATAGGACTTTTTGAGCGCAACATCGAGAAGATCGCCAAGATAATCCACGATGCGGGCGGCCTCGTGTACGGCGACGGCGCCAATATGAACGCGCTGACCGGCGTATTGCGTCCGGCTGACGTGGGCGGGTCCGATCGCAGTCGAGAAGAACGGCAAATTCTCCATGGAAATGCCGTCAAAGGGCATTGGCCGCATGAAGGTGTTCAACGGCAACTTCGGCGTGCTTGTCCGCGCGTATACCTACATTAGGATGCTCGGCGAGGAAGGCTTGCGCCGCCTGGCTGAGTCAGCGGTGCTCAACGCCAACTACATCAAGGTGAAGATGGAGAAGGTGTACCCGATCAAGTATCCCCGCCGTTGCATGCACGAGTTCGTGGCCATGGGCAACTT
>CAZNCK010000024.1:5012-8778 GCA_964571545.1 uncultured Treponemataceae bacterium
CCATACCTTGGACATCGCCAAGCGAATGATAGACTACGGCTACCCCCCCCCGACAATCTACTTTCCGCTGATCGTGCCCGAGGCCCTGATGGTTGAACCCACCGAGACGGAGAGTAAGGAGACGCTGGACGCCTTCATCGACGTGATGCTGAAGATTGCCGAAGAGGCTAAAACGCAGCCTGAGCTGCTGCACGACGCGCCGCACAACACGCCGATAGGCCGGTTGGACGAGGTCGCGGCCGCTCGAAACCCTATGCTGTGCTACAGGAGCTGATGAACTGACTCGATAGAAGTAGTGGCGCCGTGAGGCGCGGAACGCGATGCGCCGGGGAGCCCGAGGTTCTCCGGCGTTTCTATTGATTGTCGTGGTTTTCATTGCACTGAAGGGCTTGTATGGCCTCGCGCTGGATTATACTCTAGAGGAAACGAATGCGCGCCTGTCGGCGCGGCGATATTCTTGATCCCGAAGGAATCTGATGCCTGCAACGTTTGCGACCGAATGGCTTTCCAGAACATCTCTGGTCGCCGCCGCGGTATTCGCCTATTGCGCCTGGTTGGTAGTATCGCTTGATCGCGAATCCAAGACAAACCGGGTGGCAATGGTGTTCAACCTGGTTTTTGCCCTCTGGGCAGCTGCGGCCTCCTTCTGGTACGCGAGCCCCGATAGCGGCACCGCCCTGTTTCTCTACAGGGCTTTTGCCTGGACGTGGTGCGTCTTTCCGCCGCTGATACTCCATTTTACCCTCCGGGTTTCCGGTAATTCAGCGCTTGCCGGCAGATGGGGCAGGTTTTTGCTCGTATGTCTCTACGCTCCTTCGATAGCGTTTTCCTTTCTGGTTCCGTTGCTCGTACTCGTCGAGCCGATAATGCGTGGTGGCTACTGGATGCTCGCAATCCAGCCCAACGCGGCGTATTTCATGTTTGTAATCCATTATTTCAGCTTTATCCTTGTCTCAGTTTTCCTTGCCTTCAGGGCGAGTTCTCGGGCTTTAAGCAAGCGCGGCCGCAAACGTTTCGCCATTCTCGGCTGGTCGTACCTGGTGGCGGTCCTGCTCGGCTTCATAACCGATACGCTTTTCCTGTACGCGGGGTTGGACTTTCCCAACTTGGCTATCTTCTGGATTCTTATTCTGTCCATCGGCATGATAATCTCGATGCAGCGCTATGGTTTTCTGTCCTTGTTGCCGACCCGGGAAGCCATAACCGTACTGGAGAGCATAGCTGAGTTTATCATCTATCTCGACGATTCTGGGCGCGTCATATGGAGCAATCACAGCGCCATATCCGCCCTGGGCTGTTCGTCGCTCGGGCAGGCCAGGAATCTGAGGGCTACTGACTTTCTTCCCTCCGGCATAGCCGAAAACCTTGCTGGAAAAATTTCCTCCGCGGCGGATTTTCGCGGTTTCAAGACCAGCTTGGGACCCCAAACAATTCCTGTCAGCCTGCGCGTCCATCTGGTGCGGGGCGATGAAACCGAGGGAATAATTCTGACAGCCATAGACCTGCGGCCAGAATTTGCCAGCGCCCGTTTCGAACGCCGCCTTGCCGATGCGGGCCTACTGCTTGACGAATTCATGGCCCGGTCGCTGGACGGTATTGTGTTGACCGATACCGAAGGCCGAGTAGTTAGATGGAATGAGCCTATGGTCACGATGACTGGTATAGGCGCGGATGAAGCGCTCGGCGTGCCATACTGGGAACTGCGGGCTTCTGTGGAGCCGGAAGGCGGCAGGGATGTCGAGAGCTTGCGGACCATGATTCTCTCCGTGCTCGCGGGCCGCGAACCTCCCAGGGCGAGGCGCGTTCAGGAGAAGGAAATATGTCGTCGCGATGGGGCTAAGCGTTTTATCCAGAGCGATTGGTTTGCCATTCCGATGGTGGAAGGCATACTCCTGGCCACAATAGCCAGGGATGTCACCGAAGAGCGCCGCCAAGCCGAAGAAAACATCGAGCGGATACGTAACCTCGACCACGCGCAGAAAATGGAGGCAGTCGGAACCCTGTCAGGCGGTATAGCCCACGATTTCAACAACACGCTGGCGGGCATCATGGGGGCGGCTTCGTTGCTTCGTCATAGCATCGACACGGGTATAATCGGAGAACCCGGTGAAATGTCGCGCGAGCTGGAGATCATAGAGCGCTCCGCTCAGCGGGCCGCGTCGTCGGTCAAGCGGCTTCTGATGCTGACGCGTAAACGGTCGCCGGAATCTGTGGTATTCAGGCTCGATGATATCCTCAGGCGCGTGTGCAGGTTTGCGGAACGCTCGGTCGATCAGTCGGTACATCTTGAGATTCCAGACGCATTGCCGGAGGCTTCGGTTTCAGGCGACTCTGGCCAGGTCGAACAACTTATCCTGAACCTCGTCATAAACGCGGAGCACGCAATGACGACAATGCGTCAGGAAGGGCAGAAGCGAGGCGGCACAATTACACTAGGAGTACGCAAACTCCGACCGGAAAAGAGTTTTCTTGACGCTAATCCGGATATTGTAGACCGTGGCTACTGGGCTCTGACCGTGGCCGACGAGGGAGTAGGCATACCCAGGCATATCCAGGGCAGGATCTTCGATCCTTTCTACACTACCAAGCCCACGGACAAGTCCAGCGGACTCGGTCTGGCGATGGTTCACGCGATTGCGCGTCAACATGGAGGCTACGTCGACCTACGGTCAGAACTTGGAGCCGGCGCCGAATTCACCGTGTGTCTACCGTGCACATCGGAAGTGGCTGTCGCCAAGCTAGGCGTAACGAAGGCGCACCATGGCGAAGGCCTCGTCCTCATAGCCGACGACGATGAACTTCCTCGCGAGACCGCGGTGATCATCCTTGAAGCGCTCGGCTACCGTACCGTGGCGACTTCGGGCGGTGAGGAAGCTCTCAGACTTTTCGAGGAAAGGGCCGGCGAGTGGAAACTCGTTGTACTCGACCTGCTCATGGTCGACCTGCCCGGTGATGAGGTGGCAGCCCGGATGAGGGCGCTGCGTCCCGATTTGCCTGTCGTTCTGGTTTCTGGTTTGCATAGCGAGCGTTCAGCCTCGCCGAACGCGATAGATCCGGCCTTCTCCTTGCTCCCCAAGCCTTATACAATAACCGAGCTCGGCCAGGCGATCGATGCTGCCATGTGCTGTAGCTGAATCAGGACTGGAGTCGAATAGTGACCGTTTCGATCATGGCCGTCATTGCCTTTCTGATAGCTAACGTGGTTTTTGCCTCCTGGAAGAGGCCTCGAAACCCATCTTCTATGCCCGCCGCAGGATTTTCACCTTCAGGCCCGTCTGAATATGCCCTCGCGGGGCGAACGCTTACCGGACCGGTCCTCCTGGCGACCCTGGCCGCGTCGAACTTGTCCGCCTTTACCGTGTTCGGCGTTTCCGGCGCCAGTTATCGGCTGGGCTGGGCTTTCTTTCCGGTGATGGCCTTCGGCACGGCTTTTATGGCTGTTTCGTTCGCCGTTGTCGGTATACCGCTACGTCGCATGTCTGCCAGGTATAGCTGGACGACGCCTGCCGACTTCATAGCTGGCCGCTTTGGTAGCCCATGGCTCGGGCGCCTTTTTTCTGGTCTTTCACTGATGTATACGATACCGTATCTTGCCATACAAGCTGGCGCCGGCGGAAAGTTACTCGAGGGTATGACGGGTATTCCCCGCGTCGTTGCCTCTGGCCTGCTCATGGTAATCGTCGCCGCGTACGTCTGGCACGGCGGCATGCGCTCGGTGGCTAGAACGGACATACTTCAGCTCGCCGCTTTGATGATTCTGGCGGCG
>CAZNCK010000024.1:8788-9495 GCA_964571545.1 uncultured Treponemataceae bacterium
CCCCTTCTCCGACCAGGGGAGGAAGACCGTCATTCCCTCGGGCGCCGCCGCGAGGGTAGCCGCGGATGCCGCCAGAATGTCCCGGGCGGGGATCGGCGAAACGCTTGGCTGGTTGCCTCTTCTGGGATACTACCTCCTGTGGGCTTTTGCCGATCCTATGTTCCCGCATTTTATCCAGCGTTTCTATGCCGCACGCTCGGATAAGGCTCTCTTGTCCAGCATGATAGCGTACCCGGTCGTTGCCGTACTGGTCTTTCTGCCCGTCTGCGCCATCGGCGTGCTGGGGTCGGCTATGATTCCAGGCCTATCCGGCCCCGCGAGCGACGGCATGTTTACCGTGCTGATACATGCCCTGGTCGGGCCGATTTGGGGCCCCGTATTCGCGCTGGCCGCGCTGGCCGCGCTCATGTCGACAATGGATAGCCAACTCTTGTCCTGTGCCACCATGCTCGGTACCGATTTTCTGCCGGCCAGGTTCCGCGGGCAACGAGCCTCTCAGGCCGCTACCGTGGCGCTAGCGGCCTTGGGCTGGCTTGTCTCCATCAGGCCGCCCGCCTCGATCCTTGATTTCCTCAACAAGACGGCTTTTCCGGGTTATGCCTCGTTGATGCCTGTCGCGCTGGTAGGCATTTACGCTCCGTGGCTTGGTCGTCGAACTGCCGCCGCCGCTCTTGTGGCAGGCACCGCGCTTGTCGTGGCCGAATCGG
>CAZNCK010000024.1:9505-13225 GCA_964571545.1 uncultured Treponemataceae bacterium
TGTTCAATGCGGGCGTCCAGCTCCTCATCATAGTAGCCGGAGCCTTGATGTCCAGGTCCGCGGACCGGCATCGGCCTTTCAACGTCGGCTCCCCGCGCGTGATAGCGCCGGTCGCGGCCATACTCGTTGTTGGATTTCTAGCAGTCGATGTATGGAACTACAACCGTGTCCCGGTTGTAATTTTCGGACTGCCCGATTGGGTAGTCTACCACATAGCCTTGACTCTGGGTCTTTCAGCGGCTTTCTGGGCTCTCGAGAAGGCAATTTCCGCCGGCGATCATAACGCTTAGACCTCATCTTCGCTTGTATCAAGTCGAGTTATGGACTCAGGCAGGTTCTTTTGAGAACCTGCCCGGGGTGCGCTATTTTTCCAAATACTGATAGTATATAAGGCATGCAAATCCGTCGGCCTGAAGAAATCCTCAAGACCGTTTTTGGCTACGACTCGTTCAGGCCGTTCCAACGCGATATCATAGACGCTGTGCTCTCCGGTCGCGACTGTCTGGCGGTGCTACCGACCGGCGGCGGAAAGTCGCTGTGCTATCAGATACCGGCTCTGGTCCTGCCTGGCACGACGCTTGTCGTGTCGCCGCTCATAGCGCTGATGCGCGACCAGGTATCGGCGCTGAAGAGCGCGGGAGTCGATGCGGCTTTCATCAACAGCTCGCTGGAGCTCGAAGAAAGACGCGGCATCGAGGCCCGCGTGCGCTCGGGCTCCGTAAAGCTTATCTATGCGGCGCCTGAATCGCTGTCCGGCGACAGGTTGCTATCGCTCATCGATACCGCTCCTCCCGGTCTCATAGTCGTGGACGAGGCGCACTGCGTCTCCGAGTGGGGACATGATTTCAGACCGGAATACCGGACGCTGAGTCTTCTCCGGCAACGGTACCCGCAGGCGGCCTGGCTTGCCACGACCGCCACGGCTACCGAGCGCGTGAGGACAGACATTGCGTTCAGCCTAGCCCTGCGCGATCCGGCCATATTCCTGGGCGGTTTCGACCGGCCTAACCTTCGCATCTCGGTGGAACGCAAGCTGGAGCTCAAGCGCCGACTCCTCCGTTTCGCTCTGGCGCGACCTGACCAGTCGGGCATAGTATATTGCGGATCGCGCCGCCGCACGGAAGAGCTTGCCGCCCATCTGTGCGACGCGGGCATCAAGGCCGCCGCCTACCATGCCGGCCTGCCCGCGGAAGTACGTACGCGCGTTCAGGAGGCTTTCGTGCGTGACGACCTTCTGGTCGTCGTAGCCACCGTGGCGTTCGGTATGGGCATAGACAAGCCCGATGTTCGCTGGGTTGTCCATGCTGACCTGCCCAAGAGCGTTGAAAACTATTACCAGGAGATTGGTCGCGCAGGTCGCGACGGACTGCCTTCGGATTGCGTGCTCTTCTATAGCTCGGGCGACGTGGCAGCCGCGAGTCGGCTATTCAGTGACCTGCCCGACGAACAGCGCCGAGCCGCTCTGGATCGTCTTGAATCGATGCGCGATTATGCCGAGAGCGACCTCTGTCGCCGCGCCTTGATCCTGGACCATTTCGGCGAGGCTCACGAGGCCCGAAATTGCGCCGCCTGCGACAATTGCCTGGCCGGGCCGCGCGAGATGATAGACCTAGCGATTGCGGCCCAAAAATTCCTGTCCTGCGTCAAACGGACAGGCGAACGCTTCGGCGCGGCCCATGTCGTCGACGTGTTGCTGGGAGACGCTACGGAAAAAGTCGAACGCTTCGGGCACAAGGAGCTGTCCACCTTCGGCATAGGTACGGAACTCAGGCGGGCAGGGTGGCTAGCGCTGGCACGGAGGCTGGCCTCGACCGGACATCTCGTGCGGGATCCTGAACACGCAACGCTGATCCTGGGGCGCCCTGCCTACGATATGTTCAGGAACAAGCCTCCATATCCGGTGCCAGCCGGACTCGTTGGCCTTGGGGTCGGCTCAGGCGATGCCGCTACGGGCGGATTTGATGGAATCGACCGTGCGCTCGATACCAAACGCGCACGGCGCGCACGCGTTGGCCGAACAGCCGAGTCGTCTGCGGCGGTAGGTGACGCATTTCCGCCAGGCGTTCCTACCTATGGGAGAAGCGCGCTTAGTACAGGAGACGGCGGTTCCGCGGAAGAACTGTTCATGGCTCTCAGGACGCTGCGCAAGCGCATAGCCGACGAGGCCGGAGTCCCGCCCTATGTCGTCTTTCCTGACAGAACGCTCAGGGAGATGGCTGTCGCAAAGCCTCGCACCGATACGGACCTCGCGTCCATCTACGGCGTAGGCCGGGCCAAGCTCGAGAAGTATGGGCAACGCTTCATAGCCCTGATTTCCTCCAAATATCCGGAATAAAATTAGAGGTGGCATGTGCCTTCGTTTTATACTTGACAGTTCCGCGGATTGATACAATGCTATGAAAGAACTTTCATGAAGTATCTTTCATCTGGAATCGCAGACCGAGGAACCGGAGCATCATGATAGGAAAAGTACCAGCCACCATCTACGATGTCGCTGACAAGGCTGGCGTGAGCATATCAACGGTCTCCCGCTTCCTGAACGATCCCGGAAAAGTGGCCACGACTACTGGCGGGCGCATCCACGATGCCATGGAAGTGCTTTCATATATACGTCAGGGTAATGCCGGTTCGAGGCAGAGCCGACGGCCTGGCCGCATAGGCGTGCTGGCTCCGTTTTTTCCAGCTCCCTCGTTCGTGGAGCGCATGCAGGGCATGACCCCGGTGTTCCACGAAGCCGACTGCGAAATGCTTGTTTACAGCATCGACTCGCCGGAGCAGCTTAACAATCTGGTGCGAACGGGTTTTCTGACGAAGCGACTCGACGGCATCATCGTCATGGCCATGCTGCTCGACGAGGTAAACGCCAAGCATCTGCATCGCGCCGGCCTTCAGGTCGTACTGATCGAACAGCATAATCCTCTGTTCTGTTGCATCGAGTGCGACAACATCAAGGGCGGCGCCCTGGCCGCCGAGTACCTGCTGTCCAGGGGCTATGAGACGTTCGGATATATCGGCCAGAATTCGCCCTTGCCTTATTCGCTGCAGCCAAGCGAATTACGCATCAGGGGGTATTCCGAATCCTTGGCTGCTGCCGGAAAGACGTTGCGACCGGATTTCATCAGACTCGGCGATGTCAGTTTTGAAGGCGGCTACAAGATGGGTTTCGACCTGTTGTCGAAGGAAGAGCGCCCGCGCGCCGTGTTCGTTATGTCTGACTTGCAGGCGTTCGGCGTCATAAAGGCGGCCCGAAAGCTGTCGCTCAGGATGCCCGAAGATGTGGCCATCATCGGCTTTGACGATATAGAGGCCGCCGATTACATGGAGCTGACGACTATCAGCCAGGCCTTGAAAGAATCGGGCCGGCTTGCCGCGGAACTGCTGCTGGGACGGATCAAGGAACCGGATAGACCCCTTCGAAACGTGCAGTTGCGGGTAACGGTCGTGCAGCGGTCAAGCGCGTGAGCGGATCCGTGGAGCGTTTCGCGCATGCGCCGATGTCTTTTTGCATCATGCCTGCAAAGGCAATAGAATTTGTATTTCGTTCCAAGGAGGAATCTGCAATGAAGAAATCACTGTTGATCATGTTCATCACCTTGCTCGCGGTCTCTGTACTGTTTACGGGTTGCGCCAAGAAGGAAGAGCCCGTCAAGATTACAACGCTGACCCTGGCACAGGGCAAGCCCGAGATCGATGCCGCCCTGAAGGCGTACGCCGCAATCT
>CAZNCK010000024.1:13235-35402 GCA_964571545.1 uncultured Treponemataceae bacterium
CTGGGGCGCGGCCAACAACGTCACCGTTACCATCAAGTCGGTAGGCGGAACCTCCGGTGGACTCGGTCCCCAGCTCAAGGCCGATTTCGCGGCCGGAGACATGCCCGACCTCTTCGCGTTCGACGGCCTCGAGAGCTACAAGGAATGGGAAAATCTAGTCCTCGATGTTTCTTCCGAACCCTGGGTTTCGAAGACCGCCGTCGCATTCAAGTACAACGGCAAGGTCTACGGCTTTCCCGTGGCCGTCGAAGGCTGGGGCATGGCGTACAATGCCGACATGCTCGCCAAGGCCGGCATCGATCCCGCGACGCTCAACAACTACGATGGCTACAAGGCCGCCTTCGCCAAGCTTGATTCCATGAAGAAGGAACTGGGCATCGACTCCGTAGTATCCATGGCCGCCTCCATAGAGATGGGCTGGGTGACCGCTCACCACAACTTCAATTCATTGCTCGCCAACGGCCTGCCCTACGGCGACCTCTCGGTGGTCAACGCCCTGCTCGCCGGCACCGTCGACGCGACCCGTCTGGCAGAGTACGCCGACTGGGTGGAACTGCTCTTCAAGTATGCCGACAAGACCGTTCTGACCACGGGCAATTATGACTCCCAGGTCGGCGCGTTCGCGACCGGAAAGGCCGTTTTCCTGCACCAGGGCAACTGGACAGACCCCAACATCAAGGGCGCCAACGCCACCTTCAAGATGGCCTTCGCTCCCCATGGATCGATGAAGCAGTCCACCGACGGCATCTTCGTAGCCGCCCCTTCGTTCTACGCAATCAACAAGGATTCAAAGAACCTCGCGATGGCCAAGAAGTTCCTCACCGACCTCGCCACGACGCCCGAAGGCGCCAAGTACATGGTGCAGGACGCCGGCATGATACCCGCGTACTCCGGCATCAGCCTCCAGCCCGACGGACAGCTGTCGCAGTCAGTCCAGGCCTGGTCCGCGGCCGGCAAGGTCTACTCATGGAGCCAGTACTACTTTACCGGCGATTTCCGCGACAAGACCCTGAACCCGATCTACAACCAGTTTGCCACCGGCAAGATAAAGAAAGCCCAGTTCATCGATCTGATGACCAAGGCCTTCATCGCCAACAAGCAGTAATGACTATCGGGGCGGTCACGCTCGAGGCGGACCGCTCCCGCTTGTCGGAGGGGGGAGCATGAACATCAAAAAAGAGAATACCTTGGTATTCTGGCTGTTTTTGGCGCCAGTGCTGCTGGCGTTTGCCGTGGTAATCGTCGTTCCCTTCTTCATGGGCGTTTTCTATTCGTTTACCAATTGGTCCTCATCGGCCAAGGCCGATGGAGGCCTGCGGTTCATAGGGCTTGAAAATTACATAGAGAGTTTCAAGGATCCGGCATTCGCCCATTCCTTTGGCGTCACTATCATCTACACGATCTTTAATATGGTATTCATAAATTTCGTGGCGTTCGCGCTGGCCCTGTTAGTGACCAGCAAAATAAAATTACGAAAAATTTACCGGGTCGGATTCTTCGTGCCCAACCTGATAGGCGGCCTGATCCTCGGTTATATATGGCAGTTTCTTTTCAATAACGCGCTGCCTTCTCTCGGCAAGACTGTACCAGCGCTCGCAGGGCTGGCGAATCCTGAAAACCTGTTGCTCGCCAAACCCGCGTCGGCCATCGCCGCGCTCATCATCGTGGGTACCTGGCAATATGCAGGTTATATAATGATGATTTACATCGCCGCGATTGAGAACGTTCCCGCGGAACTCCACGAGGCGGCGATGATAGACGGCGCCAGCCCCATGGAACGGCTCAGGGCTATTACCCTACCGATGGCCGCCCAGGCATTCACGGTGACCATGTTTTTGACGCTGGTGCAGAGCTTCAAGCAATTCGACGTCAACGTCTCTCTGACTAGCGGCGGCCCCTCGACCATGTTCCAGGGCGTGCCCGTCCTCGGGACTGAACTGCTCGCGCTGAACATCTACAATACCGCCTTCCTGTCTAACTTCCTGGCCATGGGCCAGGCCCGTGCCGTTGTCTTCTTCCTTGTACTGGCGGTCATCGCGCTGGTTCAGGTCGCCGTCAACAAGAAGAAGGAGCTGGAGCTGTGAATCGTATAAAGGTCGGAAAAATCATCGCCGAGCTCGCGACTCTGGGCCTGTTCCTCGCGTTCCTTTTTCCATTCTTCCTCGTGCTTATCAATTCCGCCAAGACGGCCTTTGAAGTGACGCAGTATCCGCTGGTGATGCCCAAGAACTGGGGAACCCTGTTCAAAAACATTGCGACGATATGGACGAGCGGCAATATCCAATATCCGGCTTCGCTGGTCTCATCCAGTATCATTACCTCCGTTTCGTTACTTGCCATAAGCCTCTTGTCGTCGCAGGCCGCGTGGGCCCTCGTCCGCACCAAGACGAAGACATCCAACGTCATCTTTTTCATCTTCGTAGCGGCAATGGTCATACCGTTCCAGATCGTCATGTTTCCGTTACTGTCGTGGCTCAGGACAATAACCGGCATAACCGGCCTCCGACTGCTACGGACCTACGCCGGCATGATACTGTGTTACGTGGGCTTTGGCGTATCGCTGTCCATTTTCATGTACCACGGCTTCATCAAGAGCATACCCGTGGAACTCGAGGAAGCGGCGACGATAGACGGCTGTTCGAGGGCGCAGATTTTTTACAAGATTATTTTTCCCGTTCTGAGCCCCATCCACGCCACCGTGCTCGTGCTCAACGGCATATGGATATGGAACGATTTTCTCCTGCCGCTGCTCGTGCTCGGCAAGGGCAACGCGATTCAGACCATACCGCTCGCGGTTTCCAATTTTGCCGGCGCTTTCGTCAAGCAATGGGATCTGATTCTGACCGCTATTTTGCTGGCCATGATACCGGTGGTCATATGTTTCCTCCTTGCGCAGAAGTACATCGTCAAGGGCATGGTGGCCGGATCGATCAAGTGAGTGACCGATCCTGGGCGAACCTAGAACGAGGCTGCCGCGAGCGGCTGACCGCAGCCGCGGCTGGCTCTGTAGCAACACTGGTGTCGGGCACTAAGGATGGCGCTCTGAAGGACGCCTTCTCCGACCTGGCAGAATTTTCTACCAGGCTGGACGGGGAATTCAGGCGGCTCGCCGAGTTGCTGTGGGAGCTGTACAAGGACCGGCCCGATTTCGCGTTCCAGCTGAAGGCTCTGCTTGAAGAAACGTTTGCCGGTTTCCAGGCCAGGCCCGAGCCCTTGCGCCAACGGGATCGGACGCTGCCGCCTGAATCCGGCTGGTTCCTCTCCGGCACCCAGGTAGGCGCAGTCGCCTACGTGGACCTGTTCGCAGGCACCTTCAATGGCATAGTGCGGCGCATCCCGTATCTGAAGGAACTCGGCGTTACGTGGTTGCATCTGATGCCGTTTTTTCTGGCGCCTGCAAAGGAGAGCGACGGCGGCTACGCCGTGTCCAGCTACAGGCAGACCAATCCGGTACTTGGTTCCATGGACGACCTCGAGCGTCTTGCCGGCTGTCTCGCCGACGAAGGTATAGCGCTGGTGGCTGATTTCGTGTTCAACCATACGAGCGATGAGCACGAGTGGGCCATGCGGGCTAAGGCGGGAAATTCAGCGCATCAGGATTTCTACCGAGTGTTTGCAGACCGCGCCGATACGGCCGCGTACCAGGCGAGCCTGCGCGACATCTTCCCGGAGGCTCGGTCTGGTTCGTTCAGCTGGTCGCCCGAGATGAACAAGTGGGTGTGGACCACGTTTCACTCGTTCCAGTGGGACCTCAACTACGCCAACCCCGCGGTGTTCAGGGCCATGGCCGCCGAGATGGTGGCGCTGGCCAACCGCGGCATATCAGTGCTGCGTCTGGATGCCGTAGCCTTCATCTGGAAACAGATAGGCACTGGCTGTGAGAACCTGCCGCAGGCGCACACTATCATCAAGGCCTTCCAGTCGATAGCTCGCCTCGCGTGTCCATCGCTGCTGTTCAAGTCCGAGGCTATCGTGCACCCCGACCGTATAGCGGAATACATAGACCCGCGCGAGTGCCAGCTCTCGTACAATCCGCTGTTGATGGCGGAGCTGTGGGAGGCGTCGGCGACCAAGGACGCGAGACTCTTATCACTGTCAATGCGCAAGAGGCACCGCCTGCCCGCCGGCTGCGCATGGATCAACTATGTACGCTGCCACGACGACATAGGCTGGACCTTCGCCGACGAGGACGCCGCCGAGTTGGGCATCAAGGGCGGCGACCACCGCGCCTTTCTGAACGATTTTTATCTGGGATCATTTCCGGGTAGCTTCAGTCGCGGCGTCAGTTTTCAGTACAATCCCGTCACCGGCGACCGCAGGATCTGCGGCACAGCGGCATCGTTAGCCGGCGTCGAAAGGGCCGCGCTTGAAGGCGCCGGCGAAGACCTTGATACCGCGATACGTCGGATATTGCTGCTATACGGCGTGGCGTTCTCTGTAGGCGGCATACCGCTCCTGTATCTGGGGGACGAGCTGGGCGCGCTCAACGATTACGGATACGAGGACGATCCGGCACGGGCCTCCGACAGCCGCTGGGTGCACCGCCTTTCCTGGAACGAAGAACTGGTCGCCCAGAGGCATGATGTTTCGGGCATCCCCGGCCGTATCCACGCGGGGATCCGCGCGCTGGCCCGTCACCGCAAGACTCACGCCGCATTCGGCGTGCAGGCCATCTCTGTCGTCGACTCAGGTTGCCGTTCGGTGCTGGCCTTTCGCAAGCAGGCTGACGGAGAACTCCTCACGGTCGTCGGCAATTTTTCCGATCGGCCTGTTGAACTTGATGCCTCATCGGTGAATCAGTTGCTTGCCGGCAGGCAAGGCCTAGATCTGCTCTCAGGACGGCTCGTACTGACTGGAGAGCCGCTGGAGCTTGAACCCTGCGAGCTTCTATGGATACTATCGTCCGCAGAGTAGCCTAGGAGGTTTCCATGATGTACCAGCGAAGCATAGCGGTCGGCGCGTCCGAAGACAGGCTGTCGCGCTTGATCACCGAGCGCATGGCGCCGGGCGCGGATACCGCGCGCATCGATGCCCGCATCTGGGACCTGTTCGGCGAAGAGTGGGCGATAGTCTTTACCGATCTCGCGGGATTTTCCCGTAATGTCGAGGCCTTCGGCATCATTCACTTTCTGCAGACTATTTTTGAAAGCGAGCGCATACTGGTGCCCGTCATAGACGAACACGACGGCGTGCTTTTGAAGATAGAGGGCGATTCCATGCTTATCATCTTCAGGAACCCGCTCAAGGCCTTGAAGGCGGTGGCCGGCATGCAGGCTGCCTGTTCCGCCTACAACAAGAACAAGGCCGATACAGAAAAAGTACTCCTGTGCGCCGGCGTCGGCTACGGGCGCGTGTTGCGCATCGGCGACGTAGACGTGTTCGGCAAGGAAGTAAATTCGGCCAGCAAGCTGGGTGAGGACACGGCAAAGTCCGGCCAGGTGCTTGTCACGCAGGGCGTCGTCGATGCGGTGCCCGCCGGCTCTGACTTCAAATTTGTCGAACTCGAGGAGATGCCGGCCGCCGTGGGCAAGACGTACCGTTTTGACTATGAGTGAGGCGGCGCAGCCGCGGTATCAGGTAGCCGTCATCGGCGGAGGCCCCGCGGGACTCTTTGCCGCAATTCGCTATGCGGAACGGACGAGCTGTTCCTGTAAAGAGCCTCGTATCGTTGTACTTGAGCGACGGACCCATCCTTGCCGAAAACTGCTGGTAGCCGGCTCGGGGCAGTGCAATTTGACGCACTCAGGCCCTATCGAGGACTTTGCGGATCATTACGGCGGCGGCGCCAAGCCAGGAGCCGCCGCGCGCTTTCTAAAGCCGTCGCTGCTGGAATTCTCCAACGCCGAGCTATTGGCCTGGTTCCGCGCCAGGGGTCTGGACTTCGAGGAAGAGGAAGGCGGTAAGGTTTTTCCCGTTACCCGCAAGGCTTCCTCGGTGCTGGATATCCTGGTCGCCGAGGCGAAACGCCTGGGCGTGGAGATACACGGCGAGCGACGCGTGGTTTCGCTTGCGGCGGAAGCTGGCGGTTTTATTATTAGAACATCTCATGAATCAATCACGGCCGACTCTGTGCTTGTGGCGACGGGTGGAGCCTCGTATCCGGTTACAGGTTCATCAGGGGACGGGTATGCGCTGGCCGCGGAGCTGGGCCATGCCGTCGTCGCGCCGAGGGCCGCGTTGGCTCCCGTTTATGTCGCGGGCTTCAGGCTTGCTTCGGTCGCCGGCCTGTCGTTCACGGGGGCGGGCCTGACCGTGCGCCGCGACGGCAAAAAGACGTCTTCGAATATTGGTGATATATTAATAACACACCGGGGCGTGTCGGGGCCGCTCGTGCTGGACGCGTCGCGCGGCATAAGGCCAGGCGACAAGCTTGAAGTGCGCTTTACCGACATCGACCTGGACGCGTTCCGTGAGCGCTTTGACGAACTCCTGGCCGCCGCGCCGCGCCGCTTCGTCAAGACCGTTCTTGCGGAATGCGGACTGCCGCGCAGCCTTGGCGAGCTGTTCTGCCGGCTGGCTGGATTGACCGACTCCGCCATCGCCGCCGACCTCAAACGGAGCGCCAGGGAAATGTTGTGCTCGCTGGCCTGCGCCTGTCCGCTGGATGTGGCCGAGCTCGGAAATCTGGACGAGGCCATGGCGACCGCCGGAGGCGTGGACCTGGCCGAGGTGAACGCTAAAACCATGGAATCGCGCTTGGTACCGGGGCTGTTCTTCGCGGGCGAAGTGCTCGACGTCGACGGCGATACCGGGGGCTACAACCTGCAGGCCGCATTCTCTACCGGCGCGCTGGCGGCAAAAGCGCTTGCGACTAAGACTCTAGTCGCAAGCAACATGCAGGCCGATTGAAAGCGTGGACCCTGGCGGTCTGTTCTAGCCGGTTGCTCCCGTTCTCTCAGCCTCTATGCTCGGCCTAGGCGTGCACCGCCCTCCCCAGCGAGCCCTTGGCCGCCTCCATTACCGCCTCGGCCATCGTCGGGTGGGCATGCATCAGGTCGGCGACATCCTCGATGGTCAGTTCAGCCTTGCGCGCCAGCAACAATTCATGGATCAGGTCGGTGGCGCGTTCGCCTACGATAGTCGCTCCCAGTATTTCACCAGTCACCGGGTCGTGCACTACCTTGGCTAAGCCCTCGGGGCGCTCTATGGCTACCGCCTTGCCGACAGCTCTAAACGGGAACGAGTAGACCGCGTGCCTAACGCCGCTTGTCGCGGCTTTCTCCGCGGAAAGACCGAAACTGGCAAGTTCTGGCTCGCAGTATACAGCCGAAGGTACTACGGATAAGTCCACCCTGCGCTCGGCGGGCAAGGGCGTGCCCTTGAGCAGGTGCGCAATGCGCTCCACGGCTATCTCGCCTTCCTTGCTGGCTACATGGGCCAGAAGCGGCGTGGCGACGACATCGCCGATAGCGTAGATGCCCACGGCCGAGGTCTCGTACCAGTCGCCGGTATGGATGAAACCGCGCTCAAGCTGGATACCGAGTTCCTCGAGGCCGAGGCCGCCCGAGTTGGGCACCCGGCCCACGGCGACCAAGACCGCGTCAGCTTCCACCGAGGCGGGTACCGCTGAGGCCTCTGGCGCGCCGGGTTTTGCGGGCGCGAGCGCGATGCGGATCGCGGCCGGATTTGATTGCTGACTCGCGGCGTTGCCGCCGGAATCGCGTGCTTCGCCAGAGCCGCCGGCCACGCGCTCGAATCCAGTGGCCAGAGCGCCGGTGATGAAGGTGACGCCGCGGGCCTCGAAGGCCTTGCGGACTACGGCGGCGGCCTCGGCGTCTTCTATCGGCAGGACGCGATCCAGGGCTTCGACTATAGTCAGCTCGGCGCCGAACGCGTTCCAGACGTAGCCGAGTTCCATGCCGATGGCGCCGGCGCCGAGTATCACAGCCCGCTTTGGAACCGACCCGAGCATCAGCACGCCGGTGCTTGAGAGTACGGTCCGCTCGTCGAAGTCGAACCCCGCGAGCGTGCGCGGACGTGAACCTGTGGCGATTATAAAAGCCTTGGCGCGCACCGGGCTGGCGCCGTCAATGAGCACTTCGCGAGCGGACGCGAAGCGGGCTGTGCCCGCCCTATAGTCGACCTTATTCTTTTTTAGAAGGAACTGAACGCCCTTTGACAAACGCTCGGCAGCCCTGCGGCTGGCCTCATACGCCTTTCCGTAATCGAGGCCCGACAGGTCAACCTGAGCGCCGAGCGCACGCAGAGCCTGGGCGCCGGCAACGACGCCGGCCTGGTGGATGAGGCTCTTGCTGGGAATGCAACCGACGTTGAGGCAGACGCCGCCTGGTTTGTCCTTTTCAATGACGCAGGCCTTGAGGCCAAGCTGGGCGGCCCTGATGGCGGCCACGTAGCCGCCGGGGCCGGCGCCGATTATCGCGACGTCGTATTCAGTTTCCATTTATTGTTTCCTTTACATGTATCAATTGTATGTATCCATAAAATAACTGTACGCTTAGAGCAGGGCTCTAGCAGGCTCTTCTAGCAGAGTCTTGAGCTCGGCGACAAAGGCTGCCGCGGCGGCTCCGTCTATGACGCGGTGGTCGCTGGACAGGGTTATGCGCATCGTCCGCCTGGCGACTATGGCGTCGCCGCGCACGACCGCTTCCTTTGACACCGCGCCTAAGGCTAGTATAGCGGAGCCAGGCGGGTTGATGATGGCGGTAAATTCCTCGACGCCCGAGGAGCCGAGGTTGGATATCGTGAAGCTCGCCTCTGAATATTCGCCGGGCGAGAGCGTTCCGCTTCTGGCGCGCGACACGAGGTCGGTAAGTTCGGCGTCAATTTCTTCTATGCCCTTGCGTTCGCAGGCTCGGACCACGGGGGTGATCAACCCGCCGTCGAGGGCGACTGCCAGGCCTATGTCCGCTGCCGGCCGGTAGCGTATCGCGTCGCCTTCCCACGAGGCGTTGATGCCCGGATGGCGCTCCAGCGCGGCGGCGACGAGGCGCATGACGAAGGCGTTGAGGCCGACCGGGCGTTCGCGGCCCTCATTGAGCGTAGCGCGCAGTTCAAGGAGGCGCTCCATGTCTACGGCGGCGCGGACGAAGAAGTGGGGCGCCTGGCTCCAACTGGCGCCTAGGCGCTCGGCTATAATGGAGCGCATTTTTGTCAGCGGCGCCCGTTCGTCGCGGAGCCCGCCGCGGGCCGGGCGGATCTTTTGCCTCTGTTGGGGCGAGGTAGCCGGCCGGGTAACTGAAGCGGCCGCATTGTCCTGCGGGATCTGTGTTCCGGTAGCCGTTGCGGCGTTTGAAGCCGCCAGCACGTCGCGCTGCACGACTCTACCGCCCGGGCCTGAGCCGCGTATCCCGCGCAGGTCTAGCCCGCGTTCCCGCGCGACGGCGCGGGCGAGGGGAGAGGAGGGCGGCACCCCTGAGGGGAGGGCTGGATAGTCGCCGTAGGCCTGGTCGATTTGCATAGCTGACCTTACGGGCGCCTGGTCCGCATTCTGGATCGGAATTACCTGAATTGGCGCTTCAACCAAATTAGAAGACGGGCCGAGAGCCGGGAAAGCCGACTGGGTGGTTGAGGGGGCGGTCGGTGAAGCTAGCCTCGACGTGTCGACGACGGCCTGCCAGTCTTCTCCTGGCTTGCCGAGCACCGCTATGGTTTCACCGACAGCGGCTCTGTGGCCTGCCGGTGCGACGATTTTCAGTATAGTGCCGGCCTTGGGCGACTCGTAGGGCATGGTCGCCTTGTCGGTCTCTATCTCGCAGAGAGCGTCGCCGGCCTTGACAGTCTGGCCTTCCGCCACGATCCACTCCGCAATGACGCCATCCTGCATTGTCGGGGACAGCGCCGTCATCAGTATCGATTCTGCCATCTCAGGCCTCCAGGTAGAGCGCGCGCAGGACGGCCGCTATGATCTTCTCAGCCGACGGTTGCACCGCCAGTTCCAGCGTGTGGTTGTACGGCATCGGCACGTCCTCGCTGGAGACGAACTCCACCGGCGCGTCCAGCGAATCGAAGCGCTTCGAGGCGATGCGGTGGGCGACATAGGCGCCGACGCTGGCCGCCGGCCACGACTCGTCTACGACGACGGCGCGTCCGGTTCTGCCTACGCTGGCCATGATAGTTTCCTCGTCCAGCGGGCGGAGGCTCCGCAGGTCCACGACCTCGGCCGAGATGTCGCGCTTTTCAAGGATGGCCGCCGCCTCCAGCGCGTACTTGACCGGGCGCCCGAACGCCACGATGGTGACGTCGGTTCCTGATTTGGCTATCGCTGCCTTGCCTATAGGTACGAGCGTTTCCTCGTTAGGCACCTCGCCCTTGTCTCCGTAGAGCATTTCCGACTCCAGCACCACAACCGGGTCATTGTCGCGTATAGCCGACTTGAGGAGGCCATAGGCGTCGGCGGGATTCGACGGCGAGACGACGCGGAGGCCGGGCACGTGCACCCAGTAGCTGGCCAGAGCCTGCGAGTGCTGGCTGGACAGGTATTCGGCGGGGCCGTTTGGGCCGCGGAACACGATGGGCACCGAGAGCCTGCCGCCGGACATGTGTCTGAGCTTGGCCGCCTCGTTGACCACCTGGTCCAGGGCCAACAGCGCGAAATTGTGCGTCATCCATTCGACTATCGGCCGCATTCCGGCTATCGCGGCGCCGACTCCGAGGCCGGTGAAACCGAGCTCAGTTATCGGCGTGTCCAGCACGCGCTCGGCGCCGTACTTGTCCAAAAGGCCGCGCGACACCTTGTAGGCGCCGTCGTACTCGGCCACCTCCCCCATCAGCACGACCGATTCGTCGCGAGCCATTTCCTCGTCCATGGCCCGGTTCAGGGCCTCCCTATACGTCATGATGGCCATGATCAGGCCCTTCCCGCGGTCGCGTCTCGTCCGCCCATGAAAAACGGTTCGCCCGCGTAAATGTCTTCGTAGATCGTATGCAGGGCCGGTTCCGGCGACGCCTCGGCAAAGGCTACGGCCTGCTCGGCCATAACATCCGCGGCCTCGTCCTGGGACAGCGCCTTAGCTTCGTCCCAGAAACCAGCGGATTTAATCTTCTCTTCGAGGAGGTAGATGGGATCCTGTTTCCGGTATTCGTCTACCTCGTCGCGCGAGCGGTACTTCTGAGGGTCGCTCATCGAGTGTCCCTTGTAGCGGTAGGTGCGCGTCTCAATTAGGACGGGATTGCCGGCACGGGCATCCTCAAGAGCCCTGAGCGCCGCGTCGCGCACTGCCAGAACGTCCATGCCGTCGACTTGTTCGCCGCGCACGCCATAGGCGGAGGCCATCAGCGAGAAGTCGTCCACCGCGGATACCCGCTTCCAGCTGGTGCCCATCCCCCACTGATTGTTCTCGCAGACCAGCACCGTAGGCAGCTTCCATATCTTGGCCAGGTTGAGCGCCTCGTGGAAGGCGCCCTGGTGGATGGCGCCGTCGCCGAAGAACACCGCGGTGGCTCCGCCGGTTTTCTTGTATTTCTGAGCGAAGGCGACGCCGACGGCCACCGGTATCTGAGCGCCCACTATGCCGTTGCCGCCCAGGAAGCCCCTGTCCGGGTCAAAGAGGTGCATAGAACCACCCTTGCCGCGTGATACGCCGGTAATCTTGCCGAACAGCTCTGCCATGACGGCGTCTGGATTCATGCCGGCGGCCAGCGCGTGGCCGTGGTCGCGATAACCGGTGAGCACCTTGTCTTTCTCATGGTCCATGGCTCCGATGAAGCCGACGGCTACCGCCTCCTGTCCGTTGTACAGATGGCAGAAGCCGCCTATCTTCCGGAGGCCATACATCTGGCCGGTTTTTTCTTCGAAGCGGCGGATGCGGGTCATTTCATTGCGCAGATTCCAGTACAGTTCGGCGTCGCTTTTTTTCATGCCTGAGCCTCGGTCTGTGTTACAGTTCCTTCAGCCGGTAGGTACAGCGACACGTGTTCGATAGCGGTTTCAATGACGATGAGGTGTCCGGGATCGGGATTGATGCGCCAGAAATTGCTTAAATTGGGACCAAGGACTTCCAGTACCTCGGCCTTGAGTTGCGGGTTGTCCAGCACCACGGCGCTCCCGTTAATCGTTACCACCTTGTTGATAGAGGCGGCCTGAAATGACCACGTTACTTTTTCATCGCTTTGGATATCGGCAACTTTTCGCGAGCCGGCCATAGAAACGCAATACAAGAAACGGTGTTCACCAGGGAGCATAGTCGTGGTCATCCATCTAGTATGAGGATAGCCGTCAATGCCAAGCGTCGACAGGAAGCCAACCTTGACGGTATCTACCAGCGCGCGGAGTTCATCCATCGGTTCGGTGCTTTTCATGTGATTCCTTTCATGGCCAGCGGCTTTGTCAGCTAGGCGCCCCGACGCCTCGCCCAATCCGTAGCGAGCGTTCGTATATCCAGGCATCCGATGAGAGTTCTTGTGTTAATACTTCGACGAGCGGCATGTCGACAAGGGATTTCCAGGCGGCAGATACCCTGCCGGCGATGGCGCTTGCGAGCATCTGCGCCAACGCCTCGACAGTCAGGCCTGGCGCCAGTTCTCTCAAGTTTCCTACTGCCGAGGGCACTGAACGGACGGAGCCGGCTCTGTAGTTTTTTGTATGGGCGGCCAGGCATGCCTGCAAGGCTGCAAGGTCAGTATTCACGAGCAGGGTACCGTGGAAGAGGAGTACGCCGTTTCCTGCGGCGGCGGCGGTGCCGCCTATTTTGCGCCCCGCGGCTGTCACTTCCCCGCGGCCGCCCACGGTCGCCCGCCCCCCCGCCGCCGTCAGAGCCCCAACAACGAGCCGCAAGAGCCCGGCTCTGTCCGCCAAGGTTCCGGGAACCACAAACGCCCAGTTCAGATTGCCTTCATCGTGATATACGGTTCCTCCGCCGCTGGTGCGCCGGTATACCCTCGGCGCACCGGTAGCGAGGGCTACCGGACTCAACTCGGCGGCCGCCTCCTGGTTCCTGCCGAGCACGATGCAGGCTGTATTGGCGTAGGCGGCAAAATATCCGGCTGACATTCCAGTGGCCAGATCAGTCGCGACCACCGCTCGCAACCCTTCTTCTATCGCTATGTTGCGCGCGGGTGAGGACGACATGCCAAGGATGTTCGTCAGCGTATACATGAGATAAATCTAAGTAAAGCAGTCAAAAAAGGCAAAGACAAAGCGGGCTTCCCCGAGGGGAGCCCGCTTTCTTGACTAGTATGCACTAGCCGTCGTTTGTGTCGTCAGGGCGCCGTCTTGTCCACCAGAGCCTGGAGCGCCGTCTTGAAGGTGGAGAACTCTATGCCGGCCGCGGCGGCCGCTTCCCTGACGCTCTGCGTACGCGAACCAGGCTTGAATCCCGTCGTTGCCTCGATTTGGGCCTCGGTCAGGCCCCAGTCGTACAGGTCGCCGTAGCTGGTCTTGCCCACCACCGCGCGACCCGACGTTGTCGTGGTCGTTCCGGTCCCTGATCCGCTACCGCTACCCGTTCCCGCGGTCGTAGCGGAAGGCGCTGCCGCTGGCGCCGTCTGAGCATTGCTCGCAGGTGACGCGCTCGCCGCTGCCGGATTTGCCGCCGCAGGCGCCAGCGTTGTAACAGGAGCCGCGGCCCGCGGCGCGGCTCCCTGTACGGCCTCGGAAGTTCCGGGAATGATGAATTTCCTGAGCGCTTCCGCATCCATGCCGGGGCGCGTAGCTAACAGGGCCAAGGCGCCTTCAGGAAGCACTGAACCCTCCTCGGCCTCGAACGGCAATCCCGTGTACAGAGAGACGAAGAGCCGTACCGCGCCAGTGCCTATTTCAAGACCCGCCGGCAGGATGCCCGCGTACACCGTCTCAAGTTCGCTGACACGGCTGGCAGGATCGAGGGCGTGGTCGGCTCCCGAGAAGGCCGCGGCCGCTTCCGCGGCGGGAACCTTGAAGGCCTTTTCTATATCTACCCAGGTGTAAGACCCGCGGATGTCGGCGGGGTTTGGCAAACCCGCCAGTTTTCCGGTCTTGAACTTGACCGGATCCTTGCTGGCCGTCGTCTCGTAGTACCCTACAGACTTGGCGATTACAATACCACCGAGCATTGTTACGATCGAGATAATCGCCAAAGGGACTGTCTTTATGCGGATCATACCGCCTCCTTCTCAGCGGGCGCTGTTTTGACGTCGGCGGATCCTGCTGCCAGCACGACGGTAGCGGCGACAGGGCAGGCATCCTCGCTGGTGCATTGAAGGCAACTGATGCACTGGTGGTCGCGGACCGTGCCGCTGCTGGATACTTCTATATTCATCGGGCAGACCTTGTCGCAGGCCTTGCACGATATACAGGTCGAGGCGACTCGCTTGATGCCGAAGATCCTGAATAGGTTGAAGATGCCCTGGAAGGCGCCGTATGGGCAGGCGTACTTGCAGAAGGGGCGTTCAACAAACAGCGAGCCGATAAGCGTAAGCACCAGGATAAGACCTCCCGCTATGGCTACCTCGCCGGTCCAGAAATTGAAGAGCGCAAAGTAGGGGTCATATTCCTGAAAAATTAGCTTACCGGTCACTATCGTCATGTACGAAACCCATATCAGCACGACATAGCGGAGATACCTGAGCGGTCTGTCTATGGAGCGCGGCACGAAGGTGTTATAGCGTTTTTTGAACAACTTCCGACCTATGGAGCCTATCCATTCTTGGACGCTGCCGAGAGGGCAGATCCAACCGCATATGACCGGTCCTAAGAGCACGGACAGCACGAGAGCGATGACCCCGAGGGCAACGGACGATTCGTGCACCTTCTTGACGAGCGTGCCCGCTGTCGCTAGTTGCCAGAATGACACTACGCCGCCAAAGGGGCAGATGGCATGTAGCGACGCGCCTTCTACGAACGAGAGCGTCTCGATACCCTGTTCGCTCAGCGCCTCGTTTGTGGCTACGAGCGCGACGAGAGCCAGAAAAAATATCTGGATGCCCCCGCGAACCCACCGTGAAGTTTTTTTCGGTTTTTTCCCGCTTGTTGTCTTGGCCATATGCCCTCCTGGAGTTTGGTTGAACAGATATTCTAGTATTTTGACGATTGAGTGTTGAAGGCTCTCAGGTGGTTCTCGCTGGCGCGCATCAGCCGCTCGAACAGGGTCTTGACTGAGGCGTTTTCATATCCGGAGACTTCTGGTTGCGCTAAAAATGCCTTGTACATGGCGATGTTTGAGATCTCGGCGTCGACTCCCGCCTGGGCCGCCGCCTTGAGGTCGGTCGGGACGACCATGTAGGGCGTCGAACCGTCCGCCGGGAAGGCAAGGCCGCGGGTTATGTATTCAGCCCTGAGCCAGTCAAGGTGTTGCTCTTCCGTGCTGATTATCGTGCTGTAAGGACCTACGTCGCCGAATTTCCGCAGTATGGTAGCGTATTCGCCATGGGCTAGGTACTCATCCTCGGCTGCCCATCGCAGCATGTCGGCGACGGCTAATGCCTTTCCACTCGTAAGCGCCGCGGCCGCGGCTGCCGCGCCGTAATTCTGACCGGAGGCCCAAGCAGATGCCGTAGTCGCGAGCAATGCCAACGCGACTATCAACGACCTTCCTTTGGCGTGTTTCATTTGTTCTCCCTGATACACAAATTGACATATAGCATATCTTCAATAAAGCAATAAGCATGCCAAACAAGAGATCTATGCATAGTAACACTCACAAATCTTTTCTGTATATAGAGTTATATATTACTATAAGAGTAGGGATTATGTTTTTACTGAATAGATTTTGCAGCGAAGATAGGGAAGGGAAGGAACAGCGGGCGAGCTGTAAGGGAAAAATATTCCCGCTCCCAGTCCCGCCCGTTCTGGTTGTCTTAGTACGAGTCGCCGCTCTGAGGCACGAGGCAAATGAACTTGAGAGGCGTGGCGCCTGTATTGACGAAGTTGTGGTTCTTTCCGCCCTCGATGTAGGCCACAGAACCGGCCTTGATCGGTTGCGCGACACCCTCGATGACGAGGTTTCCCTGGCCTTCAAGAATGTAGTTGGCGTGGAACCAGTCATGGGAATGGTAGGGGCTCGTGCCGCCTGGTTGCACGGTGAACACCCTGAAGAAGCCGTCATATCCGTCTTTTGGACCGATGACGATCTGCTTCGTAACGCCTATAACGCCATTGCCCTTCATTTCCACCGGCTTGATATCGCTTGTATGCCGTACCATGGTTCCCTCCAAATAAAGTATTATCTCAATCTACTCGCCAAAACTAACGCCTCGCGCGACGTGCCGTCACTATGGAGGACACGACGACCGCGGTAATGATTACCGCTCCGCCCGCAAGCGCATTGGCGCCGGGTTTCTCCCCGAGCGCCAGGAATACCCAGAGCGGATTGAATACCGGTTCAAGCCCGGCGATGATGGAGCCCTGGATTGCGCTGACCCGCTTGATGGCCCAGGATAGCAAAATGGCGGCTATGCCTATCTGGAATATACCAAGCGCGGCTATCGCCGCGAGCGCTGTAACGGTGACGCGGGGCGCTGGCAGGAACAGCGCGACGATGAAACCTATGGCGGCAGTCATCAGGTGCGCCAGCAGGTTGGATTCCAGCGGTGATCCGTCCTTCGGCATGCGGAGGAATACCAGGTAGGCTGCAAAGGTCAGGCCGGAGGCTATGCCGGCAATATTGCCCAACAAGGCTCCCCCGCCGAGGTCTCCCATGAAGAAGAGCGCCATGCCGGCCGCGACCGCCACGAAGGCCAGCCAGTGTTCAGCTTTTGGCCTTTCTTTCAGGAAAATGGCGCCCAGAATGGCTGTGTAGATCGGCGCCCCGTACTGCAAGAGTATGGCATTGGCCGAGGTCGTGGCCTTGTTGGCGTAAATGAACAGCAGCATCGTGGCCGTGCTAGCCAGAGCCGCGCCTATTTGAGGCCCGGAGAACGTGAATTTTGGCTTCCTTATCCAGATGAGCAAGAATACAGCCGCCACCAGGCTGCGTCCGCTGGCTATGGCGAAGGGATTCCAGTCAACGAGTTTTATGAGGAGTCCGGCGAGACTCCAGAAGAAGGCCGTTCCGGCCAGGGCCAGAGCGCCGAGGCCTCGATCCTTTTCAGCATGTGTCATGGGCTTGATACTATCCCGCCGGAATAACGCTGAGCAAGGTCTTCGGCTGCCTTAAACAGCCAGGGTATCTCGATCCCTGTTTTCGTCTCGATAGAGCCGCTGATAGCAAGGTATTGAAACGAATTGACGAGGGGCGGCCCCTCAGCTACCATTTTAACATGATTCAAAGCTTATCCAAAGAACGAGAAGCCGTCCTTTCTAGCCTCTTGCGTTTCAGCGCGATCGCCGCTGCGGTAGCCTATCTTCCCAGTGTCATCGTTGCCGCCATGGAGGCTTATTGGGGCATCGTCATTGTCGATACGCTGGCCTACGCGGTTCTACTTGTCGCGGCCTATGGATCCTGGGTACCGTACAACGTCAAACTCATCCTGCTCGTATGTTCGTCTCTCCTGGTCGGCATGGTGGTGCTTATCTATACTGGGCCGCTGGGCGCCGGCTACATCTGGCTGATCGTTGCGGTAGTCTTGTCAGCTTTGTTCAGCATACGCCGGCTCGTCGCCGCGACTATAGGACTGACCATGGCTTTTATGGCCGCGTGGAGCCTGGCGCTCTATCTCGGCGCCGAGGGACATGGAGCCACGCCCGTCACCGTCCTGATCATCGGCGCGAGCCTGCTGGTCGCCTGTCTCATGCTGGCTATAGTCACGCAGCGCCTCCTTGTCGTATTGGCAAACGCTCTGGCCGAACGCGAGCTGCTGGCAGTCAGGCTATCAGAAGAACTAGCGCAATCGAATGCGGTACGCGCTGAACTGAAGGCAATCATTGAAATCAAGGAAGATCTTCTTCGTGAACTACAGCACCGAGTCAGAAACAACCTCCAGGTGGTGCAGAGTCTATTGGCGCTCGATGAGGAATCTGATCGCGTAGCCGGTACTCATAAGGAAGACAACAAGCGTCGCATCGGCGCCTTGACGATTGCCAACGACTTGTTCCTGTCCAGACCGGAAGACGGGCGAATCGATGGTTACGAGCTTTTACGCTCCATCGTTCAACAGGCTTTCGATGAAAGGCATGAAGGAGCCTGCTCGGTACGCGCGACAGGGAATTCGGGCGCTTCACTCGATCCACAGAGCTCAGTAATCGTCGCGCTGCTTACTAGCGACCTGGTCGCGAGCTTCGCGGATATCAGGCCTCTGGTCCTGTCGTTCGAAGGCCGTGACCATGGTTTGAGGCTGGAAATCAGGAGCCCGAAAGGCACCAATCAGACTCTTCTGGAAACCGTGTATCGACGCCTCACTTCAGGCAGGATAGCCAGGAGTTGTGCCCACGAGGTCAGCTTGGGCATTATGGCCTCAGAAGGCGCGCAGGGCGGCGGATTATACCTGGAAATTTAGCGCTCGCGCTTAACAGGCGCCTTGTCGGAAATTTGATTCGTGCTTGTCAGCCCTGGATCAGGGCATTAGTATATGAGCCTTGCAATGGGGGAGGAATACAGTGCGCATTATACGTGGTGATTCTTCCACTTTCAGCACCAGCAAGAGAAAATCGACGATCAGGCTCAGGAAATGAACCAGAGACTTTTATTAAAAGAAATTTTCATCGGTACATATCCATGAATACCCTGCAGGGTATTCTGTATCTGTTGCCCTACTTTATATCTGCGCTTTTTCCCCTATGGCTAGGAATTTTTGTACACCTCCGCAACCGGACTCCTGTGGGCCAGACGTTTTTTGCCCTGCTTCTTGCACAGGCGCTGTGGTCTCTGGCAGTGCTCTTGGAAATAATCTCCTCATCACTGACACTCAAAGTATTTTATGATGACTTTCAGTTTCTTGCCGTCGGGCTTGTGGCTGTCCTGGCGCTTTCATTCTCTCATCGATATGAAGGAAGCTGGTTCAAGGGCGGGTGGCGTACTTGGTGGCTGTTTTTTATAGTTCCCGCGGCGACGTTCCTGTTCGCAGTCTCAAGCCCCTTGCACGGATTGCATCGCGCGGACGCTTCGATAGATACCGCGGTGCCTTTCGGAGAACTGCTTTATACTTTTTCCCTACCGATGCTTCTGCTCCTCGTTCCGATTTACTTCATATCATTGCTTGGAATTCTGCGTCTTTTTCTGCACGCTCTGCATTCTCGTGGGGCCCGCAGACGTGGCGCGCTGTGCGCGGGAGCGGGTCTGCTGTTGCCGCTTGTGGGCACAGTCCTGACGATCGCAAGAATACGAATGCACGGACGGTTCGAATCCAGTTCACTCTGGCTGGTCGCGGGTGACCTGTTGATCGCTATCGGTCTTTTTAGATTCCGCATGGCTGGAGTGCTTCCTGCCGCCAGACAGAAGATAGTCGAAAACTTGCGTGACCCAGTAATCGTCATAGATCAAGAGGGGTTGGTGGTTGACCATAACGACGCGTTCAGCCGTGTGATGGGATCTTCGTTTCCGCAGCTCAACGGACGCCGCGCCAATGAAATATTCTCTTCGCGTATGTCGGGTTGCCTGGATCTCCTGACTCACCGCTCGCATGAAACGGAATTGACCATAGATGCCGACGGCGCCGAAATTTATTATTCGGTCAGGTTATTCCCCGTATTCAGGCATGAGAATGCCCGCATCATGGTGTTCCGCGATATCACGGCCCTCAAGAAGGCGGAGCGCACGCTCAGATCCTTGTCCGTCGAACTTGAAAAAAAAGTAGAGGAGCGAATCCTCGAACTCGAAGCCGAAGTCAAGCATCGCAGAAAAAGCGAAGAATGGCTTACAGAACTCAACACAGAAATGGTCAATACAAGAAAAGAAATAATGATGACCCTCGCGGACGTCGTGGAGAATCGCGGTCAGGAAACCGCCCGGCACGTGGCCCGGGTGTCGGAGTACTGCCGCGTCCTCGGCAAGGCTTCGGGACTTTCAGACCATGCAGTGGACCTGCTGGCCAATGCCTCCTCCATGCACGATATCGGCAAAATAGGATTACCGGATTCAATTCTCAATATTCAAGGCGGCCTGAGTCAGGAGGAAGTCCTGATCATGCGTTCCCACACGCGCATGGGTGAAGAGATTCTCCGAAAATCAGATGATACGCTACTCGTATCCGCTTCGCGGATAGCACTTGAACATCACGAAAACTGGGACGGTTCGGGCTACCCCGATGGAAAGAAGGGACTATGTATTTCACTTGACGCGCGCATCGTCTCGGTGTGCGACGTGTTTGATTCTCTCGCTTCCGCGCGCTCGTACCGGAGGAGTTGGGAGATCGATGATATCCTTGAATACTTCAGGATGCAGCGGGGACGCCTCTTTGATCCGGCCTTGGTCGATTTGCTTTTCGCCAACCTAGGCAGACTGTTCGCCATAGCGGACAAATACTCAGACGAACCCGAGGAAGACCTCGACGAATTGCTCGAGGACAGCCCGGGAACACAGTGCCCACATTGACGGATTTCCTTTTCCTCGTTCCGTACATCGCTTCAGGATTGCTTTCGTTGAGTCTTGCGGTGATTGCCGGGCGTCGGAGGGATAGCATCCTCATACGATTTTTTTCTATAATACTCTGGCTCGAATTCGCCTGGACCACTCTGCTTGTTTTTGAGCTGCTCGCTCCGACCCTCGGTTCAAAGTTGTTCTGGGACGCCCTCCAGACTCCCGCTACCATGGCCGCGCCTGTAGTTTTTCTATTGTTTGCCCGCAGGGCCGGCGACTATCCTGATTTATCTGCGGGACAAATAACCCTGCTCTCCGTACCGTTGTTAGTGTATATCGTTGCGTGCTTCACCAATCCTCTCCATGCCTTAGTGCGACTCGCTCCCGCCCTGGATACCTCGGTCCCGTTCGGGGAACTCGTCTATGACTTCAGCCTGTTTGAATATTTCATTTTTGCGTATGCTCTTGGAATCCTCTGGTACTCGATCCTCATACTGCTTCGATCGTATCCGCCAGGGGCCGCTTCAACACGACGCAAGTACGACCTGGTGATACTGGGTTTCATCCTGCAGATAGCTGGGGTCGTTCTTGTTGTTCTGGATATCCGTTTTTTTGGGCGCCGGAACAATACGCCGATCTGGTTTGCCCTGGGCAATCTCCTGATACTCGTCGCGTTTTTCCGTTTCAATCTGTTCAGCCTCATCCCGATTGCCAGGCGGGTACTCGTGGAGAGCCTGGGCGATCCAATAGTAACCTACGATTCCGAGGGATACCTTCTGGATAGCAATCGCGCTTTTGCCCAGCTTCTGGATATCCCGTACCGGCGCATGAGGGGCCGCAAGCTTCTGGAAATCCTTTCGGGATGGCCTGAAACGGCTACGGTGCTACTTGAGGATTTTGATCATTCCCAGCGCAAGGAACAGGACATTTCAGTACCTGGCGATCAGGGAGAACGTATATACCGAATAACCGTCACGTCAGTCTCGGGGGTGGGCGAGGAAGCCGAGACGGAACTGTGCAGGGTGGCCATGTTCCGAGACATCACCGAGCTGGCAACGGTGGAAAAACAGCTACAGGCCTGGAACAACGAACTTGAGGGACGGATAGAAGCCAGGATCAGGGATCTGGAGCAGGAAGTCTCACGCAGGAAGGCGGCGGAAGAAGGACTCCAGCGAGTGGGATCGAAAATTGTCAAATCGCAGCAGGAGATCTTGGTAACCCTCTCCGAGGTAGTGGAAAACCGCTCGCCTGAAACGGCCAACCATGTTTTACGCGTTGGCGAATATTCCCGCATTCTAGCGACGGCGCGAGGCTTGTCAGAGGATGGCATTTCGTTGATCGTGGATGCCGCGCCGCTGCATGACGTAGGTAAGATAGCCGTTCCCGATTCAATTCTGAACAAGAACGGGCCGCTCACTGAGCAAGAAATGTTTATCATGAAGAGGCACACGATCGTTGGATACCGGATTCTCGGTTCCTCTGAGCGATCCATCATCAGGGCGGCGGCAATCATTGCCCTGGAGCACCACGAGCGCTGGAACGGTGAAGGCTACCCAGCCGGCAAGGTTGGCGAAGCGATATCGCTTTCCGGCAGGATAGTCTGCGTTTGCGATGTATTCGACGCGCTGGCAACCGCTCGGTGCTACAAGAAACCCTGGGAGATTTCGCGCATCATAGATTTCTTCGCCAATGAATCAGGCAAGATGTTTGATCCGTCGCTCGTTAAAATATTGCTGGAGAATATTGATCGTTTCAAGGAAGTCGCCGTCCGGTTCCCCGATTCGACGCCGGATTCGTAACTCGACTAAAAGCCGCCGACCGTCCGCAAGGTCCGTGGACG
>CAZNCK010000025.1:0-1261 GCA_964571545.1 uncultured Treponemataceae bacterium
GAGCATGATGGCGCCAAGGGTTCCCGCTTCAGCGGGGCCGAATCCGCGGAGCCGGACAATGGCTTCTATCCAGGTGGTGACGCCGTTGAATATGCCGAGTCCGACGAACGAGATTATCAGGTAGTAGTTGAAGCTGGGTACGGTGAACGCGTGTCTGAGGCCGTCCAGCATGAGGGAGCGGACCTGGCCTGAGTCGGGACCTGGCGGGGTGGCGGGGCGTTCACGCGCGACGATGATGAAGAGCGCCGCGCATGCGGCTGAAAATATACCATAATAGAATTGTAATTTTGGGATGGTTAGGGTCGCGGCAAGAGTTGGTGTAAGTACCATGCCGGCGGCGGTGCCGACGAGGTTGGCCAGGGTGACGAGCCCGACTGCCGTGGCGCGCTCCCCGGCGTGAAACCAGAGCGCCGGGACTTTGGTCCAGGCGTTGAGGAGGAAGGGCTGGGCGGCGGCCAGGCCAAGGGTAGCGGTAAAGGCAAGCGCATAATTGGAACCGGCCAGGCCGCGCATGATGCCGAAGGCGCCCATGAGCGCGGCTCCCGCGCCGACGGTTATCCTGAAACCAAGGGTGTCTATGGCCCATGACACCGGGATGGAAAGGGGGATGAACGCTATCATGAACAGCATGGACAGGAGTCCGATCTTGAGGTCGGAGACGCCGTAGAACGCGGCCGCCTGACCGGTGATCGGGGCGTACGAAATCCACAGGAGCTGTATGGCCAGGTTGACCATCATGAAGGCGCCCAGAACTACCCAGCGGTAGCCGTAGACCTGTACCTTTGTGTTTTCCATAATCAGTTTCCTTTCAGGCTCGGTTTGTTTTTTTCGGCGCTGCGGCTCGCCACGACAGGGCTTGCCGCGCTATAGTGCCCACATGGACGAAAATTCCGTATTTACCGCGCCGACGCCCCGGTGGACGCCGGTTTTTGAACGCATATCTGACGAAAAGCGCAGGCGGGTGCTTGAGAGCGCCAAGTCAGCGTTTGCCCGCGATGGTTTTTCTGGAACCAACGTCAACCATGTCGCCGCCGCCGCCGGCATATCGGTCGGCGCTCTGTATAAATATTTTAGGACTAAGGACGACCTGTTCCTGGCTATCATAGAAGCATCGCATGAGCTGCTGGAGTCGACGCTCGCGGCCATCTTTGCCGCCCAGCAGTCGTTCTTCGGCCGCGTGGAGGCCATACTGCGCGCCGCGGTGCGTTCCGCCGAGGACGACCCCGAACTGATACGCATCTACGTGGCCTGTACTACCGAG
>CAZNCK010000025.1:1271-21335 GCA_964571545.1 uncultured Treponemataceae bacterium
ACCCGCAGGGCAAGCTGTCACTCGAGGAGCTGTCCGGCCTGGCCGAGCGGCTCTCCGGCAGCATAGAGAATGTGTCGGCGACGCGGTACCGCGGCATGGTGGCGGAAGCCGCCGCCGCCGGAGAGATAGCCGCTGATATCGATCCGGCGACTACGGCCTTCCTGCTCGACGACCTGTTTCTGGCCATACAGTTTTCGTACGCCTCCACGTACTACCGCAACCGGCTGCGTCTGTTCGTCGGCGATGCGGCCGACGATTCCGGAGCCGTCATCGCGGCGGCGCTGGGCTTCATACGGCGCTCTCTGGAACGTCGTTGCCAGTAGCAACGGCGCTGTTAGCGGATGAGCCCGGCATCTTTTTCACGGGCGCGTTGAGGGCGGCAAAGAGCGGCTTGTTGCGCGCGTGGAAGCGTTTGAACACCTGGAAGCGGTCCGCGTACAGGTTTGCGAGTTCGCGCCGCGGTTCGTAGACCGCCGCCGGTCGGACGAGCTCCTTCGCGTCCGCAAGCGAGCCGACGAGGCCGAGGCCGTGAGCGCAGAGCAGCGCGGCGCCGAGCGCTCCGGTGTTCTGCGGCGACGCCACTGTCTCCACGACCTCTCCCAGCACATCCGACATGATCCTGGCTATCGATCTGGATCGCGCGCCGCCGCCTACGAAGCGCACCGGGCCGCGCGCCGCCGTCTTGTTCCGTATCGATTCTAGCTGCCAGCGGTTGTGCAGGGCTACGCCCTCGGCGACCGCTCGTATCATCGAACGCTTGCCTGTGTTCAGGCCCAGGTTGAAGAACGCGCCGCGCGCGTTGGGGTCCTCGAACGGCGAGCGGTTGCCGTGGAGCCAGGGGGCGAACAGCACGCCGTCGGCTCCCGGCGGCACCGTTTCCATGGCCTCGTCCAGCAACTCGAACAGCGACGCGTAGCGGGCATCGGGATCCTGGGCGGCGTTGCGCGCGCCGAGGTAGGCGCCGACCTCGTCCAGCACCAGGTGGTCGCGGACCCATTCCATACACTTGCCGGAGGTCTCCTGCTCGGAGATGTAGTTGTACAGGCCGGCTCGCGCGCCCATGACGGAGGCTATCATCGCGTCCGTGTCTACGAGGCGGCGGTCAGTGACGGCGGATACCCAGCCTGACGTGCCCATGTAGACGTGGACGTCGCCGGGTTCCACAGCTCCCGAGCCGAGGCCTACGAGGGACAGGTCGCCGCCGCCGCCGTAGACGGGGGTACCCGGTGGCAGGCCAAGCTCCGCGGCGGCTGCCGACAGCAGCGGCCCGACCACGTCGGTGGGCGAGACGACTTCGGGCAGGTGAGCGGGGTCAACGTCGAAGAGCCGGCACATCGCGGGGCTCCACGAGCTCAGGCCACGGGCATCCAGACGACCGGGGCGGGTGTCGTAGAGGAAGGTGGCGTTGGCTGAATCAGGCGTCATGGCGAAGCGGCCGGTGGCCTTGGCCACGAGGTATTCCTTGGCGTCCAGCCAGCGGTGCACGCGGGCAAACGCCTGTGGCTCGTGTTCCCGCACCCACTGGTATTTCCAGACAGGATCCTTGGCGCTGGCTGAAACGCCGCCGGCGACGATGAGTGACGGTATGAGCTTGCGGAGGTTGAGGCCGGCAACGGTGAGGCCGCCTTCGATGCCGCGGCGCTTCTGATCACTGGCGCGCTGATCCATGTAGCTCATCGCGGGCCTGACCGGCTTTCCCGCGCTGTCTACGAGGACGAGGCCCTGCATCTGGCAACAGAATGCGGCCGCGCGCAGTTCACCGGTTTTTACCGATGCCGTATGCAGCACGGAGCCGGTGCCCGAACAGATGGCGCGCCACCAGTCGTCGGGATCCTGCTCCGCGCCGCCGTCGGGCAGGAAGCGTATGCCGTATTCCACCGTGGCGCTGGCCGTCAGTTCCACGCCACCGGCGGCCGGGAAGCGGTACAGGCAGGTCTTGGCGCCGGTGGTGCCTATGTCGTACGCGACGACGAGGACACGGGTTTCCGCCGCGCTCACGATGCCGGGCCTTTCTTCTGCCTTGAATACTTGCGCAGGTAGACTTCGTGCATGATGGCCGCCTCGAAGCGCGGGATGTGCGTGGCGCCGCCGAGAAACTCGGCCTCGATGAAGGCGCGGCAACCCTTCTCCACGATCTGCGCGCAGAGTATGGCCTCGTCGGAGGATCGGCCGAAGGCCACGGCGCCGTGGTTGGCCATCAGCGCCGCCATGCGGCCGGAAAGGGCGCGCAGCACGGTGCGGGCCATTTTCCTGGTACCCGGTATCGAGTAATCGGCCACGCGGAGGCTGGGGCCGACTATCTGCGCGAGGTCGTCCAGTATAGGAGGCACCTCGCGGCGAGCGGCCGCAACGGTGGAAGCGCTCATGGAGTGGGTGTGCACGATGGCCTTGGCCTCCGCGCGTTTGCGGTAGATTTCAATATGCAGAGCCTTTTCCGACGAGGGCTTTCCGCCACGCGCCTCGCCGGTCCGCAGGTCGACTATGACAATATCGCTGGCCCGCATCGTGGCATAGTCGGTGCCGCTCGGCGTTATGGCCATGTGGATGTCTGAGAACCTGACCGACGCGTTGCCCCAGGTGCCCGCCGTCAGGCCCAGTTCGACCAGCCGCAGACCCATGACGCGCACCGCTTCTTGCGCTTCTTTTTCCGTCATGCCGCGCTCACTTTTTCGCCGGAGCGGCGGCCACGTTGTCGAAGACGCGCGTGAAGCGGGCTATGGCGTCGTCTATGATGTCATCGGTGTCGGCGGCGCTGGTGTACATGCGGCTACCTGCGAGCGTCACGATGCCCTCGGCGGCGTAGGCGGCGCCGTAGCCCTCCATCATAGTCTTGCGCACCTTTATCTCCTTGAGCACCTTGAGTATCCTCCACATGTCCATCTGTATGAACATGGCGCCTACCGTCTCGAGGTGGCAGATTGAGCCCTGGTTGTACGCCACGAAGGGCAGGCCTCGCTTCTCTATGGCAGACTTGAGGCCGGTCGTGAGCCGGTCCCCGGCACGGCCCGCCACGGCGCAGGCGTCCCGCTTCTCTATTTCCTTGAGAGTAAAGTAGCCCGCCGCGGCGGACAGGGGGTTGGCCGCCATGGTGCCGCCGACGTAGGCGCGCTTCTTGCCGGACTCGAGGCCGGCCGCCATGCGCAGTATCAGGTCCCTGCGGCCGCCGAGCCCGCCAGCGGAGGGGTAGCCGCCCGCGATGATCTTGCCGAAGGTGGTGAGGTCAGGCGCGACGCCGAAGTAGCCCTGGGCGCCCCCAAGACCGACGCGGAACGCGGTGACCACCTCGTCGAACACGAGGAGGGCGCCGTAGGTGTCGCAGAGGGCGCGGACGCCCTTGTTGTACTCAAAATCCACCGGTCGCGTGCCTGATTCCGGCCCAAGCGGCTCTATGAGCACGCAGGCGGTGCCGCCGCGCAGCTTGTTGCGCCAGAGCACGCGTTCCAGCGAGCGCAGGTCGTTAGGCGCGGCCTCGTCGGTGAGGCTGCTGGCGCGGGGCGGTATGCCGTGCGCCTCGAAGCGGCCGGTCTTGGGTATCTTGAGGCTGTACACCAGCTGGTCGCTCCAGCCGTGGTAGGCGCCGCCGATCTTTATGACGCGCTTCTTGCCGGTGGCCAGGCGGGCTACCCTGATGGCCGCCATCACCGCCTCGGTGCCGGAGCCGAGCATGCGGAACATCTCCACGGCGGGCATGTGGGAACATACTTCTTTGGCCAGCTTCAATTCAAACTCGTGGAACAGCCCTGTGGAGGGGCCGACGCGCTTGAGCACGTCTATCACCTGTTCACGCACCGCCTCGTCATTGCTGCCCAGGATGGTGGGGCCGCCCGCCTGCAGGAAGTCTATGTAGCGGTGGCCGTCCACGTCGTGGAGGTAGGCGCCCGCCGCGCTGTCCACGACGAGCGGGAAGGGGTAGTTGAAGGCTAGGTTGTGCTGGACGCCGCCGGGTATGTAGCGCTTTGCCTCGTCCACCAGCGCCTTTGACTGTGTGCAAGAGTCGAAGAAGGCCAGGTAGCGCGCCATCGCGTCATCGCGGAGCGGCAGGGGCTCCCGGGCCATGAGAACGGCAAGACGGGTGTATATGTCCTTCACGTCATGGTAGTGCTGTATGCTGTAGGCCATGGAATCTCCTGTCGGTAAAAAGTGAGCAACTACTCACCGACAGTGTACTGTGTATCAAGCCTTTGTCAATGGAAAAAGGGGCCAGTGGCGTTGTAGCCGTTTCTGGTTCAGCCGTCCACCGACGGAAGGGAAGATGGATAGGGTGTTGCCTTCTACCAGAGTTTTTTCGAGCGGCGCATCACGTTCGCCCACGAACAGGATAGCGATGCCCTTACGGTCGATCGCAAGCCAGTCCGCGAGGAGGTCGGCGACCGTCGAGGCGCCATCCATTTCCACTTCGATGACCTTGCCCCTGCTTTCCCGCAGCGTGGTGAACAATCGGGCTTGCGCGTTCATGATTGTCCCCTGCGCGTTGCGGGCGAGTAGGACAGGGATTCAGTGTCGAGCGGGCTGTGTCCCTGTCCTTATTATATCCTTATAGTAGAATCAGTCCACGCCAAGCTCGGCCAGTTTGGCTTTGGTCGGTATGCCCTTTGCGTCCCATCCGCGCAGCGAGTAGTACTCGGGCAGGACCTTGTCCAGCGGGTGCACGAGACCCTTTGATGGACCCGCGGGGATGGACTCCTTGAGGAGCCTCGGGGGCAGGGTGTCCTGGTCGGAACCGATGCCGGCGGCGAGGTTGTACTGCTTCTCCAGGTTCCAGATGCGCTCGCCTGACGAGATGAATTCTGCGCCGGTGATTGACGTGCCGCAGACGGCGTTGTAGAGGGCCGCATAGTCGTCGGCACCCATGGCGAACGAGGTGAAAAGGCAGAGGCCTACCGAGTCTATGGCCGCGGTGAAATCCTGGAATATCTTCGTCCACAAGGGCTTGCCCGCGGTATCGAGCCTGTCGAGCTTTTCCGGGAGGCCTAGGATCTCGGGTGAAATCATGTAGCCGCGGACATGGCAACCGCCTCGGTTGGAGGTGGCGTAGCTGAGGCCCTGGCCAACAATGCCGCGCGGGTCGTATGCGGGCATTTCCTGCTTCTTGACGCTCATTGACAACTCGGGTACCCCGTAAGAATCGCAGAGCCTGAACGAGCCGAGGGCCAGCTTTGCTCCGAAACCTTCTGCCTTGCCCATGCGCTTGGTCCATTCGACGATTGCGTCGGCGTTACCGAAGGTCAGTTCCGGACCATCGCCCAATTCAGCTTTCTTGACCAAACCGCGTTGGTATAGTTCCATGGCCGCCGCGAGCGTGGCGCCGGCCGAGATGGTGTCCAGTCCGTACTCGTTGCACCAGTAGTTGGCCTTGATGATATCCTTGAGCGATGAAATGCCGCAGTCGGATCCAAATGCCCATATGGTCTCGTATTCGGGGCCGCCGCCCTTGATGTCGTCGACCTCGCAGTAGCGGCCACAGGCTATGGGGCAACGGTAGCAGGGATCCTTCTTCTTGAGATACTTCTCGGCGAGAGCCTCGCCGGAGATTTCCTTGGCTTTGCCGAACACTGAATCCTGAAAATTATTGCTCGGGAAGGCGCCGTTATCGTTGATGATATTGACGAGGACGGCGGTACCGTAGGCGGGCAGGCCCGTGCCGGTGACACCGTTTTCCTTGATTTTCGTCATGCAGACGGCGTAGGCTGCCTTGAGGGCCTCGTCGTTGGCTATGGCGACCTTGCCTGAGCCCTTGACAACGATGGCCTTGAGGTTCTTTGAACCCATCACGGCGCCGACGCCGGAGCGACCGGCGGCACGCCAGCGGTCATTCATGATGGCGGCGAGCAGGGACAGCCGCTCGCCGGCCGGACCTATGGCCAGGATGCGCGCCCGCTCGCCATGGGTCTGTACGAGGGTGTCGGTCGTCGCTGATAGCACCTTGCCCCAGAGCGGCGCGGCGTCGAGGATCTCGACCTTGTCGTCGATGATATTCAGGTACACGGGGGCGCTGGCCTTGCCCTCCAGGATGATGGCATCCCAGCCGGCAAACTTGAGTTCGGCGCCGAAGTAGCCGCCTGAGTTGGAGCTGGCGATAGTGCCGGTCAGCGGCGACTTGGTGACCGCCATGTAGCGGCCGCCGGTCGGGGTGGCAGTGCCGGTCAAGGGGCCGGTGACTAGCATCAACTTGTTGGCGGGTGACAGCGCATCGACTTTTGGATCGACTTCGTCCATCATCATCTTCGTACCGAAGCCGCGTCCGCCTATGTATTTCCTTGCCTTGATTTCGTCCAAAGCCTCTACCTTGACCGTACGGGTCGTCAGATCGACGCGTAGGATCTTGCCGTTGTAACCGAACATGTAATGCCCCCTGGATAAGAATGTTATATCTCTATATGCATGAGGCGTGCCAAGAAAAATAAAGCTATGTCAGATAAGAATATGATGATTCATGTCAATGGTTAGTGTTCCATATTGGAACTAGCTATATATCATTAGTTGTTCTGAAATGGCACAGTGCGCAGGAATGGAACAGTGGGGTTGAAAAGCATAAAACGTGCACCGTAGCGCGTTCATGTCTCAGGGACGGAGTTGAACGATATTGTTGAACTATGAGCCTACGATTTTTCGACAAGGACGTTCCGGTTTTTTTTATTTTCTCCAGGGAAGAACCACGAAACCATGTCCATGTTTTAGGACCTGATGGAGAGGCCAAATTCTGGCTTGACCCAGAGCTGTCCTTGGTGTTTTGCTCGGGGCTTTCAAGTCAGGAGCTGTTGACACTAGAGAAAATCGTGAAGCAGCGCGGGGAGGAGTTGGTAGATGCTAGGGACAGTTGCCCTCGATCTTGACAGCGAACGCATTCCGGAGGCTTTTCCGCTTGTGGCACGGTGATACAGGGATTCGAGGGAACTAGGATGAGCTGGGTCTCCCATCCCCCGCTTCACTTCATCATTTCCCAGGAGCCGCCCTTGTCGGGGCCGATACGATGTAACCGCCCTTGAACCCGCAGGGCCCAGAGGTTCCGCTCTATCATAAGGGCTGTCCTGCCGGTCCGCCGGGCCAGTTCGGCTATGGTTGATTATGGGTTTCCGGCTTATGGGCCGCAGGATTTTCTCCGACATTTTTGATAGTTTCCAGAACGGCATCACGGATCATGCGTAGCATGAATATTATGCACGGATTGGAATCAGCGTTTGCACTGTTTTAGTTGAGGGCGGTATCGTATTAGCCCATCAAGGCCGGCTCAGAGCCTGCGGAACCCGTTCCGGCGAGAAGCTGTGCACGTCGTCGTAGCCGAGCTTGCGATACAGGGTGTTGCGGCCGATGCCGAGCGCCTTGGCGGCGAGGCTGACATTGCCCTTGTACCGCGCGAGCATCGCCTCGATGTGGCGCAGTTCGACATCGGCCAGCAGTTCTGATTCCGGTTCGGCGGGCAGGGTGCAGACCGCTGGTTTCCGCTGCCCCTCGCCGACTTTAATCCCCTCCAGCGCGCAGGCGGGGAATGTGCCTGGCAGGCCTTCGGCATTGACCAGCAGTTCAACGTAGTTCTCAAGTTCCCTGATGTTGCCCGGCCAGTCGTAGGCAACCAGTTCACGCAGGCGCTCGGGCGGAATGTCAACGGGGCGTTTGTTGAGCTTGCGGGTTATCCTGTCCATGAAAAAATCAACGAGCAGCGGTATGTCGTCCTTGCGCTCACGCAGCGGCGGCAGGCGCATCGGCAGCACGTTGAGCCGGTAGAACAGATCCTTGCGGAAGTTGCCCTTGGCAACTTCGGCCTCGAGTTCGGTATTGGTGGCTGCTATGATGCGCACGTTGACGACGATTTCCCGGGAACTGCCTATCCGGCAGACCGTACCTTCTTCTATGACCCGGAGCAGGCGGGTCTGCATGTCCAGCGGCATCTCGCCAATCTCGTCCAGGAACACTGTGCCGCCGTCGGCAACCTCGAACTTGCCCGGCTGTCCGCCGTGCCGGGCGCCGGTAAACGAGCCTTCCTCATAGCCGAAGAGTTCCGACTCGATGAGGGAACGAGGTATGGCGGCGCAATTGATGGCGACGAAGGCTTCCTCGCGGCGGTCGGAGTGATTGTGCACCGCCTGGGCGAACAGTTCCTTTCCGGTGCCGCTCTCGCCGGTTATGAGGATGTTGGAGCGTGAGTCTGCCATTTTCTTGGCAAAGTCCATGATGCGGACGAAAGCGATATTTTTACCGATGATCTTGCTGAAGGTGTAGATGGCCCGGCGTCCCATGATGCGGTTAGCCAGCTTGCGCACCTTCTTTACGTCCTTGAAGACGAGGATGACAGCCCGGAGCATGCCTTCAGCGTCCAGCACGGGGTAGGCTGAGAGGTTGAACTGCAACTTATTGGCGGCGGCCCTGACAAACACGTCCTCGTCCATGAAGCGCTGTCCCGATCGCAGCAGGGCGAACACATCGCTCCAGCCGTCGAACAGGTCAGATACGCGCATGGAGAGCAGTGCGTCCGCTTCAAAACCAAACATTTCAGCGGCATGGGCGTTGGCTGTCTTGACCGCACCGTCCTTGTCGATGCTGACTATCCCTGCGGTTATCGAGTCGAGCATCGCCTCGAGGTAAGAGTTTGAAACCAGCAATTCGTCGTTGTAGCGCCGTACCTCGAGCATGCGTCCCATGGCGTCCGCGGCGGCGACCACCATGCCCAGGGTGTGCGGGTGGACATTCTCCGAGTAGCCGGTCAGGTCTATGGCTCCGACTATGGCGCCATCCGCGTCGCGTATCGGCGCACCTGAACAGGTCCAGCGGTGGTAGGCCCTGATGTAATGCTCGTCTCCTGAAACCTGCACCGGTTCGCTTTCGGCCAGGCAGGTGCCCATGGCGTTGGTGCCGATACTCTGCTCGTCCATATAGGCTCCGGGCGACATCCTGAGGGCGAAGGCTTCGCCGAGGATGCCATCGTCACCAAGCATCGAAAGGATGCAGCCGTCGGCATCGGTCAGCATGGAGAAGAAATTTGAGCCCCGCACGAAGTCGTAGAGCTGGTTCAGGAAGGGTTCTGCGACCAGCACGAGTTCTCGTTTTGCTTCGAGCTTGTCGAACAGCTGGGCATCCGACAGGATGCGCGCGCTGTACACGCGGCCTTCGTCGACTCCGAACCTCCTGCTGCGTTCGTGCGAGCGGGCGATGTACGCTTTCTGCAGAACCTGGCTTGTCGTATGCGGCATGATGGACTCCATGCCGGGATCATAAACCATGAGCGCGGACTCGTCGAGTTGCCAATTCCAGAGCCAACGTGCATAGTGACGCCCTGAGCGCACGCCGATTCGCTTACCGGGTGCCGAAAGGAAGGCCTATGACAATGCTGGAGACTCTACGCGCCGCCATCGAGGCCCGCGCCGCCGAATATGACTCACTTGCGCTGGATATCTGGGAGCATCCCGAGAAGTCGGGCGAGGAGAAACGTTCGTCGGCAATCCACCGCGAACGGCTGGCGGCTCATGGTTTTGTAATCAGGGAATTCCCCGAGATGGCGTATTCGTTCTCCGCCGAGAAGGGCAGGGGGCGCCCGGTCATAGCCGTCATGGGTGAATACGACGCGCTGCCTGGTATGTCGCAGGCCTGCGTCGCCACGCAGGAAGCCCGCGAGAGGGGGGCGGCGGGGCACGCCTGCGGACACAACCTGCTGGGCGTCGGTTCCCTGGCCGCGGCCGAAACGCTCGCCGAGGCGCTGGAAGCGGCCGGGCTGCCGGGCACGGTGCGGTACTACGGCTGCCCCGCCGAGGAGGCGCTCGGGCGCATTCCTCAGGTAAAGGCCGGCCGCTTTAACGACGCGGACGCGGCGCTGACCTGGCACCCGGCGGACGTCAACACGCCGCACCGTTACACGACGAGCGCCAACATAGCGATGATATTCAGGTTCAGGGGGCGCGCCAGTCACGCGGGCATGGCGCCGCACGCGGGGCGCTCGGCCCTGGACGGGGCCCAGCTGTTCAACATAGGCCTGGAATTCCTGCGGGAGCACGTGGAGCGCGGAACGCTCATCCATTACATCATCTCCGATGGCGGTTCCAGGCCCAACATCGTGCCGGAACACGCCGCCACGACCCTGTACCTGCGCGCTTCCACCGCGGAGTCGCTGCGCCTGGTAACCGCCCGCGTCATCAAGGCCGCCAGAGGGGCGGCGATGATGTCGGAGACAAAAGTTGCGTGGGAAATAACCCACGGCAAGTGCGACTTCATACCCAATGACGCCATCCACGACAGGATGGTGGACCTGATGCGCAGCCTGCCCCTGCCTGTGCCTACCGCGGCCGAACTCGCGTTCGCAAAGGCTCTGGCCGCGACGGTCGCAAAGCGGGACCGGCAGGCCACGCTGACGCCGATAGGCGCGCCGGTGGAGCTGCTCAGGCGCGCGGTGCACGGGGCGGTGGGCGATTTTGGGGCGGGCTACCGCATCGGAGGGTCGCTGGACACGGGGGACGTGTCTTACGTGGTGCCTACGGCGCAGCTGAACGCGGCGACCTGGCCGCTGGGGATAGGCGCGCATACCTGGCAGTCATGCGCGGCGTCCGGATCGACCCTGGCCTTCAGGCACATGCGATGGGCCGCGGCCGCGCTGGCCGCGACCGGCTTTGCCTTGGCTACAGACCCCGGGTTGCTGGCCGCGGCCAAGGCGGAGCACAAGGCAAAGACGCGGCCTTACAAGTCGACTATGGATATTTAGGCGGGCCCGGCTACCGTGTCCAGCGCCACTTCGATCATGGCGTCCAGGGATCGTTCGCGTTCGGTGGAGCTCATGTGCAGGCCCTTGAGCCGCAGGTCGGAGACGGCGAACATGGCTAGGGCCTTGCCTCCGAGCCAGGCGGCGTTGCAGTACAGCGAGTATGCCTCCATGTCGGTGGCCACTATGCCCATCTTCATCCACTTGAGCCACACCTGGTCCTCGGCGTGATATCGGGAGAACTGGTCCAGGCACACCGTGTTGCCCACGGTGAATCGCTTGCCCCGCGCGCGGGCGCTGGCGACGCCGCGTTCCAGAAGCCCGAAGTCGGGTATCGCCGAGAAGGTGCCGCCGAGGCCGTACTGTTCGGCCCAGGATGACGCCGTGGAGGAACCCTGCGCGAACACGAGATCGCCCAGTTCCATCGCGTCGCCGAAACCGCCGCAGGTGCCCACCCGTATGATTTCCTTTACGCCGAACGTGGCGAACAGTTCGTACGAATAGATGCCCATGGACGGTATGCCCATGCCCGAGCCCAGGGTCGAAACGGGCAGGCCCTTCCAGGTGCCGGTGTAGCCGAGCATGCCCCGCACCGAGTTGAAACGCACGGGATGTTCCAGAAAGCGCTCGGCTATGTACTGGGCCCGCAGCGGGTCGCCGGGCATCAGCACCGATGGCGCTATCGGCCCTTCGGGGACGATGTGGGGCGTCGAGACGGCAGGCGCCGGGTCGTCAGGCGTATCGGTCATCGTGAACCTCCCGTGAATTCTGCTATCGCGGAGCGGCAGCCGTCGGCTATCGCGCGCATGGCGGCCATGGTCTGGCCCTCGTCGAAGCCGCGCATGCCCGAGCGGTCGCGGACGATGCGGCCGTCAACGAACACCGTGTCGACGTTGTGCGGCCTCATGGCGTAGGCCACCGTGGCGTACCAGTCGTAGACAGGCTGGATGTTGAAGGCGTCGGTATCGACGAGTATCATGTCGGCGCGCTTGCCGGGCTCCAGCGAGCCGGTGATGCCGCCGAGCCCGAGCGCCTCTGCCCCGCCCAGCGTAGCTGCCCGCACGGCCTCGCGCGCCGGCACGGCCTCGCGGTTATTCGCGAGCACTTTCTGCAGTTTGGGGTAGAGACCGACTATGCCCTGCATGTCCATGCCGTTGCCCGAGATCGGGCCGTCGGTGGCCAGGCCCAGCCTGACGCCGGCCGCCCGGAGCGCCGCGGCCTGGCAGACAGGGCGGCCCGACTTGGCGTTGGACGCGGGGCAGTGAGCCACCGACATGCCGCTTCTCGCCACGGTCGCTATGTCGGCTTCATCCAGGTAGACCATGTGCGCGCCTACGAGGCCGGGGTACAGGAGCCCCTCGGAATCGAGGTAGCGGATGACGGAGCCGTGCGAGGCCGTGAATCGCTCGTTCTCCGGCGCCGTCTCCGCGATGTGCATGAGGACGGGTAGGCCGCGCTTTTCAGATTCAGCGCGGATCTTCCTGAGCCGCTCGGCGTCCACCGTGTACGGCGCGTGCGGGGCCAGGCAGGGCGTCACGAGAGCGTGTCCGCGCCATTCGTCGATGAAGCGGAGACCACGGCCTATGCCCCCGTACGGTTCAGGCGCGTCCGGGGCGGCAAAGTCCACGACCGTCTGGCCGAGCACGCAGCGCAGCCCCGCTTCAACCGCCGCCGCGGCTACCTCTTCCTCGAAGTAGTACATATCGGCGAAGGTGGTGGTGCCTGAAGCGGCCATTTCAACGAGGCTGAACTTCGATGCGTGCCTGACCAGGCGGCGGTTGACGAGCCGCTTTTCCATGGGGAACAGGTACTTGACCAGGCGGTCGCGTACGTCCTCGCAGGCGCCGCGGAACGCCGACATGGCTATGTGCGTGTGCGTGTTCACGAAGCCCGGCATGAGCAGCTGACCCTTGGCGTCGATGACCTTCGTGGCTTCCCAGCCGGTCCTGGCAGACATCGGGCCGACACCGGAAATGGCTCCGCCCGAGACGGCCACGAAGCCGGATTCGTACAGGTTCCAGGCCGAGTCCATGGTCAGGAGGACGGCGTTTTCGATGAGCAGGTCGCAGGTCAACGTTTTTCTTTCCCCGTGAAGAGCTTGAGCTTCCTTGCCGCCTCGCGCCGGTCGCGGAAGAACGTCACCACGATGAAGCCGACTATGGTCACCGCGTAGGGCAGGGCCTGGATAAGTTCAGGTGGCAGACCCACGTTTTGCAGGAAGGTGGCCATGGCGTCCGTGACGCCGAAGATCAGGGCCGCGAAGATGGATCCTATGGCGGTGCCGCCGGCGACGACCTGGGCGGCGTTGGCCACGTAGCCGCGGCCGGCGGAGATGCCGGAGGTGAAGTTGGAGGTGTAGCCCATGGACAGGAAGCAGCCCGCCAGGCCCGCGAGCATGCCCGAGACGATGAGCGTGAAGAACTTTATCCGGTCGGGGTCTATGCCGGCGGCGCGGGCCGCCTCCACGTTCTCTCCGGTCGCGCGTATGCGTCGGCCTATGGTCATCTTGTTGAGTATGACGTGGATGATGATGACTGCCACTATGGAGACGTAGATGATGAAGTTCTGCCCCGACAGGACCTTGCCCAGCCAGGGCATGTCCTTGATGAACGGTATGGTGATCATGGGCAGGGTCTTGCTGGCCAGCGACGAACTGATGCCCTTGTCGCCGGTGATGGCGAAGAGCGTGAACACGGTGCCGCCGGTGGACAGCAGGTTGAGCGCCACGCCTACCAGCACCGCGTTGGCGTCCAGCTTGAGCGCGAACAGTCCTAGTATCAGGGCTATGACCACACCAGCCGCCATGCCGGCGAGCAGGCCAATCCACACGTTGCCCGTGGCCGCGCTGGCGAGCACCCCGACGAGGGCGGCCCAGAGCATCGAGCCTTCCAGCGCCATGTTCTTTATGCCGGCCTGTTCCGTTATGACGGCTCCGAGCGTGACGAGCAGTATGGGCGCGGTGGAACGCACGACTATGAACCAGTAATTGGAGGAACCGAATACTCCGGCTATGAATTCAAGCATCACAGTCCTCCCGCCACGGCCCGCGCCTGGCCGCTCTGCTGTAGGGCGGTGCGCTTGAGTCTGCGCGCCTTGAAGTAGTTGACGATCTTGTCCGAGGCCAGGATCAGTATTATCATGCCCTGGAGCAGCGTTATGAACTCGAAGGCCACGTCGCCGCGCCTGGACATGAAGTCCGCGCCTACTCGCATGTAGGCCAGGAAGAACGCCGATATCGGCACGAATTTGGGATTCTTACGCGCGAGCATAGCGACGATGACGCCGTCCCACGCGTAAGACGGATTGACCTGCCAGATGAAGGCCTTGTACAGGCCCGATATCTCTATGGCGCCGCCGACGCCGCCCAGGAAGCCGGAGACGAAGTGCGAGTAGAGTATGACCGTGGGCACGGATAGCCCCGCGTACGAGGCGAACTTCTGGTTGGCGCCTATGAGCCTGATCTCGTAGCCCCACTTGGTGCGGTACATGAATATGGAGACGAGCACGACGAAGACGGCCGCGATGATGAAGCCCGCGTGCAGCTGGGTGTTCGGGACGAGCCGCGGCAGGAGGAATGTCGTCTTGAACGGCAACGACGACAGGATGGACTGGTTCCTGTCCCGCAGGAAGTACAGGATGATGAAGCTGCCTACGAAATAGAACACGTAGTTGAGCATGAGCGACGAGACCAGCTCGTTGGCGCGCCATCGTATCTTGAGTATGGCGGGTAGGAGGCCTATCAGGCCGCCCACGGTGCCAGCGGCCAGCATGGCCACGGCAGGGTGCACGCCTGCGGGCAGGGTCAAGTGTATGCCCACGGCCGTCGCCACCACCGCACCTATGTAGAAGGACGAGTCGACAATGAGCGACATGTGCTTTGACTGGTAGATGATGCACAGCGCCAGGCCCGTGAACGTCAGCGGCACCATCGCTATCATCATATAGTAGATGTTGTATTTTCTGAGGAAGGGCCCGAGCAGGAAGTTCTGTACCGACTGCACCGGTTCCTTGCTGACGAGGAAGATGAGCGCTACGCCGGCGAGCAGCGAGAACAGCGCCGCGAACAGCGTGATGAGGGCCGGCTCCAGCGCTTCCCTGTCGGTGAAGAACATTGAAATGCTCTTGCCGAGGCTTCGCTTTTCCTGGTGCTTATTCATGGAGGACCATCCTGATTTCTGTTTCGTCCTGGCTCTTGAGGCCGAGCATGTACAGGCCTAGCTCGGTGTCGGTTACGGCGGCGGCGCTCGGGAAGTACGCTACGATCCTTCCCGCGTGCATGACGATGAGGCTGTCGGAGAGCGACATGATCTCGCCTAGGTCTGACGATACGAGGAGTACCGCCTTGCCTGCGTCGCGCATGGCCATGATCGTAGAGTGGATGAACTCTATGGCGCCTATGTCGACGCCGCGCGTTGGCTGCGACACGATGAGCACGTCGGCGGTCGCGGTGAATTCCCTGCCTATGACCACCTTCTGCATGTTGCCGCCCGAGAGGCTCGCCACGCTCTGGTTTGGAGAGGAGCAGCGGATGTCGAAGCGTCGAACGATGTCTGTGGCCGTTTGGGCCATGGCCTGACGCTTGAGGAAACCTCCCCGGCCCGTGTATGTGGGGTCGGCGTAGCGGTCGGCCAACAGGTTGTCGGCTATGCTCGCCGGCAGGGCGGTGCCCGTAGTCATGCGGTCCTCCGCCACGTGCGCCACGCCGGCCTTGCGTATACGGCGGGGCGCGGCGTTGGTCAGGTCCTGGTCGCCCTTGTGCACGGAGCCGGTCAGGGTCTTGGCGGAACCCGTGAGTATGCGAACGAGTTCGGACTGCCCGTTGCCGTCGACGCCTACGACGCCGAGTATCTCGCCCTTGCGGAGCGAAAACGAGACGCGGTCTACCATGGTGATGCCGAAATCGTCGACGTAGGAAAGATTCCTGGCCTTGAGTGCCGGTTCGCCTGGGCTGGCCGGTTCCTTGTCGAAGCTGAGGCGGACCTCCCGGCCGACCATCTCGTTGGAAATGGTCTGCCGGTCAACGTCCGCCACGTCGTGGGTGGCTATCATGGCGCCGTCGCGCATGACGGTAACGCGGTCGCAGAGCCTGAACACCTCTCCCAGCTTATGGCTGATGAAGATGATGGTCTGACCCTTGTTGCGCAGTTCCTTGAGCTCGACGAATAGTTCGTCGGTCTCCTGTGGCGTGAGCACGGCCGTCGGCTCGTCCAGGATGAGTATCCTGGCGCCGCGGTACAGGGTCTTCAGGATCTCGAGCTTCTGGCGCATAGAGACGGAGACGTCAACGACGCGGGCCTTGGGTATGATGCGGAGCTTGTATTTCTCCGAGAGCTCTTCGGCTATGCGCACCGCCGCGGCGAAATCGTACATGCCGGACTTCTTCCGCGGTTCGCTGCCTAGCACCAGGTTCTCGGCCAGAGACAGCGACGGCACGAGCATGAAGTGCTGGTGCACCATGCCGATGCCCGCCGCGATGGCGTCCCTGGAAGATCCGAATTTGACAGGCTGGCCTTCAAGCAGGAGCGTGCCCGAACTGGGGGCCTCTTCGCCGTAGACCATCTTCATTAACGTGGATTTTCCGGCTCCGTTTTCGCCCACGAGACCGAGTATCTCGCCAGAGCGCACGGTAAAATCGACGTGCTTGTTGGCTACGGTGCCGTTGCCGTATACCTTGCAGAGGTCTACGGCTTCGAGAATGGTATCCATCGGTGTGCTTCTTTCCGGACCTCAGCGTCCCGGCTTTGGGGCGGGTCCTCGGTAGTAGGTTCCGGCGAACGCGCCTGAACCGCGGGAGCGCGCGATGGCAAGCGGAGTGCGGGCGGGGGCGAGCCGGTGTTCCGGTCCGCCGCCTCGCCTGGTCCGTAGCCTTTACTTGTTGGGGTTTACAGCGTCCCGCATCTTGGTGATTTCTTCAGCGCTCAGGCTGAAGGCCGAGGGGATCTTGGCGCTTCCGGCCTTGATCTCAGCGATGTTCTTCTCGAGTTCCTTCTGAACCGCGGCGGGGACGGCCTTGTTGAAGGGCGCGAAGCCGATGACGCCGTCGGCGACGCCGAGGTAGACTTTCTGTCCGCCGAGCGTCTCTCCTGCCTTAAAGCGCTCGAAGGCGTTGAAGAGCGTGAGGTCTACGCGCTTCATCGTCGACGAGAGGACCAGGGCGGCCTTGGCCGGTTCGGTAGCGAACAGTGAGGCCTGGTCGGTGTCGACGCCTATGGCGTACTTGCCCGTCTCGACGGCGGCATCGAAGAGGCCGAGGCCGGCGCGGCCGGCGGCGTGGTAGACGATGTCGGCCTTATACGAGCCGAACTGGATGAGGGCCTGGTCCTTGGCCTTAGCAGTGTCGGTGAAGGAGTTGACGTAGTTGTAGACTATCTTGATGGCCGGGTTGACCTTCTGCGCGCCGGCTATGTATCCGACGAAGAAGTCATTGATGCCGGTGATGTCGCGGCCGCCGATGAAGCCGATGACGTTATCGGCGTTGAGTCTGGTGTCGCCCGCGGTTTTGGTCATGGTACCGGCGAGCACGCCGGCGAGGTAGCCGGCTTCAGAGTTCTTGTACTGGATGGAGTAGACGTTCTTGATGTCGCCTTCTACCCAGCCGTCGTACATGACGTACAGGGTTTTTGGGTAGCGGGCGGAAATCTCCTGCACGGCGCTGCGGAAGTTGTTGGAGCAGAACACGACAGCGTAGCCTTCGGCTCCGGCGTCTTCGAGGGAGGGCGCGTACTTGGCCGTATCGGCGCCGAGTTCGGTGTACTTGGTGGTGACCGCGGCGCCGTACTTGGCCTTGATCATGTCCAGTCCGGCCTTGGCCGAATCGTTGAAGCCCTTGTCGCCGAGCGATCCCGAGATGAGCAGGAATACGTTCGTCGTGGCGGGTGCCGCGGTTACGGGCATGGCGATGGCCAGCGCCAGCAGCATGATGATAGGTAGAGCGAATCGTTTCATAAAATCCTCCTGATGAATCGTCTGCTTCTATACAAGGCGCTCGAGCCTCCGCATGACGATTTTCAATAGTATGTTACTATCAATCGACATTTCAAGAGTATTCTTGTCATACCAGGCTAGTTCATCGAAGCTTGTGTTTTTGCCATTTCCCTACTGCAGGGGGTATCTTCCCTTCCTGTTTTGGTACTATGAGTTGTATATATTCAGGCGGTAACAAGCTTCGATGAACTAGACAAGGAGCAATTCATGGTAAATCAGTCATATTATAGTGAAGTAGAACGTGCTCTGGAGGGAAACCAGCCCGAATCAGAACGGCTTGCCGCGCGGCTCCTCGAAAACCCCGAACTGGGATTCAGGGAGCAGAAGACGGCCGCTATTCTCGTAGAAGCCCTTGCGTCTACCGGCGCCCGCATCCAGACCGGCCTGGCGCTTACCGGCGTCAGGGCCGAACTCGGCCCGGCTGGCGCTCCCTCCATCTTCCTGGTGGCCGACATGGACGCCCTCCTCACGCCCTCTGTAGAGGGCGGCGTGGCGCATTCCTGCGGGCACCACGCTCAGATGACCGTCATGGTGGCCGCCTTCAAGGCCCTTGTCGCGGCCCGCGTGCACGAGCGGGAAGGCGTGCGGCTCGTGTTCTTGGGTGTTCCCGCCGAGGAATACCTGGAGATGGAGTTCCGCCTCGGACTCCGGGCCGAAGGCAAGGTGCGATTCCTCTCAGGCAAGCAGGAACTGCTCAGGCTCGGAATGTTCAACGATGCCAGCGTAGTCCTCAAGTACCATTCCATGCCAGACCAGCCAGGCAGGGTCGCCACCGTCAACGGCACCCTCAACGGGTTCATAGCCAAGCGGGCGTCCTTCATAGGCAAGAGCGCTCATTCCGGCGCCTGGCCTGAGAAGGGCATAAACGCGCTCAATGCCGCTTCTATAGCCATGCTTGCCATCCATGCCCAGCGCGAGACCTTCAGGGACGACGACCATATCCGCGTGCACCCGGTGATGAAATCGGGCGGACTCACCGTCAACACCGTGCCAGACCTGGCTGTGCTGGAGACCTACGTCCGGGGCGCATCATGGGCAGCCATACAGGACGCCAGCGCCAAGGTGGACCGCGCGCTGGCCGCCGGCGCCGTGGCCGTGGGCGCCAGCGTCAGGATAGACAACTCGCCCGGATACCAGCCCTTCAGGCCGGACAGGGCCCTGGGCGAGGTGCTCGGCGGGGCGGCGCGCTCGGTGGTCGACCCGGCGCTCATCGACTACCACGATCAGGCCTACGCCAGCGACGACATAGGCGACGTGGCCTCGCTGGTGCCCACCTGTCAGCTAGGCTTTTCCGGATTCACGGGTACCATACACGGCCCGGACTTCTGCCCCGTAGACCCTGTACGGGCCTACCACGAGCCGGCACGCATCCTAGCCGCCGCGGCCTTCGAACTGGCCCGGGACGGCGGCGCGCTGGCGGCTTCGATCAGGGCCGGCTTTAAGCCCGTGTTCGGCCTCGAGGAATACGTGGCCTCTTTGGAGGCGCTGTTTGAGTCGAGGACCCTATCATGGGATACGGCGCGGGCCCTATGACTAAGCCCCGGCGAACAGCAAGCGGCGCTCGAAGACAGCCGGGGCTCGAGCGAGGAATGTTACCGTTAGCTGCTCTCGCAGGCTTCTACTCATTGGGCAGATCGTGCTCTTCTATGGTGGACAACAACGACTGGGTAAGTTCCGGGTAGGAGGCCAGGCGGTTGGCCTGGTTCTCTAGCGCGCGCTCGAACAGGTTGCGTACAAGGCGGCCGTTGCCGAAATACTTGTCGCGGCGGTCGTACGTCACCTTCAGGTAGACGCGCAGTTTTGCTATGGCGGAGTCGGTGATGTTCATGCCCGTTTCCGAGACGAAGCGGAGGAAGATAGCCTCCAATTCGGCAGGGTCGAAGTCGTCGAAGTTAAAGCGGCGGCTGAAGCGGCTGGCCAGCCCGGGGTTTGATTCCAGGAAGCGGGCCATCTCGTCGGGGTAGCCCGCGACGACGACGACGAGGCGGTCCCGGTAGTCTTCCATCCGCTTGAGGAGCGTATCAACCGCCTCGCGGCCGAAATCGGAGCCGGCGTTGTCCGGTATCAGCGTGTACGCCTCGTCTATGAACAGCACACCGTCCAGCGCGCGCGAGACCGCCTCGTCCACCTTGCCGGCGGTCTGGCCTACGAACCCGGCAACCAGCCCGGAGCGGTCGGTTTCCACCAGGTGGCCCTTGCGCAGGAAGCCCTGCGCGACGAGTATCTCGCCTATCAGCCTGGCTACCGTGGTCTTACCGGTGCCTGGCCTGCCGGTGAACACCGAATGCAGCGCTACCGGCGGTATCTTCATGCCCAGCGAAGCGCGCTTCTTGTGCACTTTCATCAAGTTGGACAGTGTCTTGACCTGTTCCTTGATGGGCTTCATGGCGGTCAGGCCC
>CAZNCK010000025.1:21345-34824 GCA_964571545.1 uncultured Treponemataceae bacterium
GCTTGGCCAGCGCGTCGGCGAGGGCCTTGGCCTGGGCCGCCTCGTCGGCGGGATCGACGGCGTCGGGCTTACCGTCGCCGTCGAGGTCCTTGGCGGCGGTATTGGTCCAGCCGCCTTGCTTCAAGGCTGCTGCCGTACCTGTGGCCCCTGGTCCAGAAGCTTCGGGATTGAGAATGCGCTTGTTCAGGTCCTTGAGGAAGGCGTCGGCGCCAGTCGGCAGGCCTCCCGCGGTCAGGTAGATGTCGGCCCACTGCATCAGGGCCTCGGCCGCGCGGTGGAAGCTGGCGCCTCCCTTGGTCTCGTCGCGTCGCTTGAGCGCGAGGAGGCCGGAGCCCCAGTCGGCCATCCGTTTCTCGGCGAGGCGGTGTTCGATATCGGCGCGCCAGGCGAGTAGCTCTTCGCGGTCGCGGGCCGTCAAATAATCGGCGCGGAAATAGCGCTTCATGCCGTCAGGACCCGGGCCGTCGCCGCGCATGAAGGGCAGGAGGCTGAGCGCCGCGAACGCCGCCCTATCGGTGTGCGCCAGATCGGCTCTGTCGTAGCAGGCGCCGGCTATGGCCCATGCGTCGTCCATCAGGATACCTAGGTCCGGTACGAGCGCTTCCATGAATCTGCGCGCTCCCGCGACGAGGGTGGCCCCCGGAAATGAGTCCGGCGGGTTTGTGTGTCCATCATTGATCATGTCAGCGATAGTACCTGTACGCGCCGTTGTCGGCAAGCTCGTATGCCTTAAGACTCGTCTTCTTGCTTGATTATTTGTATTATACAAGGATTAGTTGCTCGTAGGATTCTTTATCGGCAACCGTTGAATCACGGAGTTCACCATGCGCATCAAGTTGGTACTTACGCTGACCTCGGCCTTCCTGGCGACATCCTGCGCCTCGCTCGGCGATCCCTTCCTGCTCTCCTTCGACGTTGCCGGCAGGTATCAGGCGGAGGCCATCACCGCGGCCGGCAAGGATGCCTACCGGACCAGCCTCGTGGCGGCTGGCGACCTGTCCGCCTCGGCGAAGGTGCAACGATACTTCGAGGCTGCCCTTCGTTACGACCCCAACAACGCCGAGGCCTCCCGCTACCTGGCCCTGGTCGAGGATTACAGGGCCAGCCGCTTTTCGGCCGCCGTTAAGGATGCCGATGCGCTTTTCAATAAACCCTCTAGGAGCCCGGACGAAGAGTCCCGCATGCTCATTGCCGTGCGACGTGCCTCGGCCATATATCCACGCGACGAATCCGCCCAGCGCCTCGTCAAGTCGACCGCGGAAATCCGCGACGGCTTCGTCGTCCTTCGGCTAGCTGAAGTCGAAAAAACGCGGGCCTCGGTGACGCCTGAATCCAAAGAGGCGGTCAAAGAGAAGGCGTACATCGATGCGTTTAGGCTGGTCCTCCGCGTCAGGGACGTCAAGCCGAGCGATGAGGCTGTTTCAAAGGCCTACAAGGAGCTTAAGTCGGAAGTTGCGGCTATAGTCGAAAAGCGCTTGGCGGGCGTCGACGCCCAGATAGCCAAGCGTTCGTTCGACGAGGCAAAGTCGGCGCTGTCGCTACTCAAGGATCTGGATTCAAGGATAGGCGGCACCTTTACGCCCGACATAGCGAAGGCCGAGTACCGGCTCTATCTTGCCTGGGCGAAGTACCACGAGTCCCGCAAGGAATGGTCAAAGGCCAATACGCACATCCAGGCCGCGCTGGCCATCCAGAAAGGAAGCGAAGCCGTTGCCCTCCAGAAGCGGATACGCGAGGCAGCCGATGTCGAGGAGCGCGGCGCAACTTTTGATGCTGGTCTCAAGAATCTCGATGCGTACATACGTGCCGGCGAGCTTCTGCGCGCCCAACACCTGCTTGCCTCGCTGTCCAAGTCGACAAGCACTTCAGAGGGGCGGGCGACGCTCGACCAGCGACGCAAGAAGATGATCGAATCGGTCGCCAGCGTCTATGACGTCGGCGTCAAGGCATACCGCGATGAACGGTTCAAGGACGCGGTGACGGCCTTCGAGACTGTCGTGGCCCTCGATTCGACGTATGGAGACGCTGCCGAATACCTTGAAAAGGCAAAGACGAAACAGCAGCTCCTTGACCAATACTGATTGAAGCGAGCGGAGGCTCCCGATGCCCAGGAAACCGGTTCTACAGGTACTCAGGCCCTTCGCGCTTGAATGGGCATGGACACTGCTGGTCGCCCTCTGGTTGATAGTGCCGCTGGCTACGAAGGCGGGACCGTCCAATCCCATGGCCTTCGGGGCCGGCTCCGCCATGTCCGCGCTCGGTCCCCGCGCGTATGCGGCGGTGGCGGTCATCGCCGCCTGGCTGATCGCGTTGGTAACAGTCTGGAAAACCGCCGCATTCTTCTTGCGCGACAGGCTGGCCGTCGCCGCCGATCCGGGGCGCCCGCTTGCGGTTGCGCTGAACGCGGTATCATCGGCCTGCGCCCTCCTGATTCCAGTCAACCACGCGATGTCGTTCGCCACGCGTCCCGGCTATTTCTCTTCCCTCGCCTGGTGGACCTGGGCGATGTTGGGTATAGCGTTCGTCTGGAACGCGTTCTCGATCATGCGGCTCATCAGGGTGCTGAGCGAACGCGATGCGGGCTACAGGGAATACATCGAGTTCCGCCGCGGGACGGAACAGCCCAGGACATCGATATTCAGGCGCGGACAGGCCCGGGGCATACAGAGCCGGCTCACGATGGCCTTCATGGGACTCCTCCTCATCGTCGTCATCGTACTCGCGACCTCCCTGCTCAGCGATTTCAGTTCAACCCTGCTCCGGGCCATAATGGACAACGGCAGGTCCCTGGCGGACAGGACCTCCAGCATCGTCAAGACGAACATAGGCGACCGCATCGCCATAGACGACTACCTGGCCATCGAGTCGGCAAAGAACGCGGACGCGTCGTTCCCGTTCTCGAGCGTCTCCCAGTATCGGAGGGACCCCAAGACGGGTTCGTACGCAGTCCGCTCGTCGACCGACCTGAGTCTGATGGACAAGGTGCTTACAGACGAGGAGGCAAAGGCAGTCGAGCCGGTTCCGTCCGTGATCGAAGGCGAGACCAGCATCGAATTCCGCGCTCCCGTCATACTTTCAGGCGTTAACCTCGGCTTCGTCTCGGTCATCTATGACCGGGAGACGATCTACGGCCCTTACTACCTTACCAAGGTCAAGGCGGTGATCATCGCCTTCCTGTTCCTGTACGCGTCGGTATTCGTGACCTTCCTTTTCGGTCGTAGCATCGTATTCCCCATCCTATTCCTCAGGATGAGCGTCAATTCGATATCGCAGCGGCTGTCTTCCATGGTCAAGGGCAATGTGCGCATTTCCGCCGATAACCTCCACTATCATGACCGGGTATCGACACAGGACGAGATAAAGAAGTTGTCTGTGGAGATAGGGAACATGGCCACCGTGATACGCGGCGTCGTACCATACATATCCGCTTCGACGCTCAGGAATTCGGAGCGCGCTTCTCCGACCACCGAACGCCGCGACTTGGCCTTCTTGTTCACCGACATACGTGGCTTCACGACCATCTGCGAAGGCCTTTTGCCCGAGGATGTCGTGAAGATGCTCAACCACTACCTCGACATCCAGACGACGGCTATAGTCGAGAACGGCGGCGAGGTGGACAAGTTTGTAGGCGACGAGATGATGGCCATGTTCGATGGCCCCGACAAGGAAGCGCGGGCCTGCCGTGCGGGCATGCATATCCGTAAGGTCATGGCGGAAGCGCAGGAGAAGGCCCGGCTAGCCTCCGGCGCCATTGTTTCCATCGGTATCGGCATCAACTCAGGCCCGGTAGTCTTCGGCTCGGTCGGCGCGCGCGATCGCATGGACTTCACCAGTATTGGCGATACCGTCAATCTGGCTGCCCGGTTGGAAGGCGCCAACAAGACCTATGGCACAAAATCGCTCATCAGCGAGGCAGTGCACGAGAAGGTCAAGGATACCTTTCTCTGCAGGGAAATTGACCTGATCACCGTCAAGGGCAAGAACCAGCCCATCCGCATTTTCGAGATACTCCAGGAATCGGCGCAGGCCGTTCCCAAGCTCATGACGATAAAGGAAGGCTTCGAAGCCGGACTCGTGGCGTACAGGGCGCGGAACTGGGCAACGGCGAGGAAACTCTTCAGCAAGGTTAATGAGGCCTACGGTGACGAGGCGAGCGAGGTCTATCTGCGCCGCATCGATGCCTTTGAAGTCAATCCGCCGCCCTCGGACTGGGATGGAGTCTTCCGCATGAGCGTCAAGTAGCAAGGCTCTATCCGGCCGCGGAGTTTTCTGCTATATTCATACAGACGAGAATATCCGCGACGCCGTGAAGGAATGTACGCGGAGCGGCCGTTTTAAAATCTAAATAGAGTCCTCGGAAGACCGTTCGTGTCGTTCCGTACCGCTCGACTGGCCAAATTGTTCTTCTCGCCCCAAGGATACTCATGCTTCATTCAGATTTTGAATCCCTCGGACTCATGCCCGCCTGCCTGGAGGCCCTACGCCACGAAGGCTACGAGCACCCGACGCCCATCCAGACCGCGTCGATTCCGAGCCTTCTTGCCGGCCGCGATCTTCTTGGTTGCGCCCAGACCGGTACCGGCAAGACCGCCGCGTTCGCTTTGCCCACCATACAGCGCCTCACTGAAAACCACGTAAAGCGCCAGAGCCGCAAGGCCCGCTCCCTCGTCGTCGCGCCTACCAGGGAACTCGCCATGCAGATCGACGTGAGTTTCGGAGCCTATGGCCGCAAGACCGAGATCAAGCGCGCCTGTGTGTACGGCGGCGTCGGCAAGGTGCCGCAGATCAAGGCGATGGAACGCGGTGTCGACGTGCTCGTGGCCACGCCTGGCCGCCTCCTGGACCTCATCGGCGACGGCGCCATAGACCTGTCCCAGGTGGAGATAGTCATCTTCGACGAGGCCGACCGCATGCTGGACATGGGCTTCATTCACGACGTGCGCAAGATCATCGCGCTCCTGCCCAAAAAGCGTCAGACCCTGTTGTTCTCCGCCACCATGCCTTCGGAAATCGATACCCTGGCGCGCACCCTGCTGGACAATCCGGTCCGCGTCGACATAGAGCCGGAGAAGCCGACCATAGAGCTGATCACGCAGAGCCTCTACTACGTGGAGAAGGGTTGCAAGCGCGACCTCCTCGTGCACCTCATCAAGGAACTCAAGGTGTCCCGCGCTGTGGTGTTCTCACGTACCAAGCACGGCGCCGATCGCATTGCCAAGACCCTGCACATAGCCGGCATTCCGGCCGGCGTCATTCACGCCAACAAGGGCCAGGGCAACCGCACCAAGACTATGGAAGCGTTCCGCGCCGGCGAGACTCCCGTGCTCGTCGCCACCGATCTGGCCGCCCGCGGCATAGACGTGGACGACATCTCGCATGTGTTTAACTTCGACATGCCGACCGAGCCGGAAACCTACGTGCACCGCATCGGCCGCACGGCGCGCGCCGGCGCCTCGGGCACCGCGGTCTCGTTCTGCGATACCGAAGAGAAGCGCCTTCTCAAGCAGGTGGAACACCTGCTGGGCACCACGATACCCGTCATAAAGGTACACCCGTACGCCGGCGTGCGCCCCGTACCCACCGAGGAAGACCTGCGCGACGCCATGTTCGAGGAACGGTCTAAGGAACGCATGCGCGGCCGCAGCCAGGGCCGTGGACGTCCCTCCGGTGGCGCCAGGCCGTCGGGCGACCGCCCTTCGGGGAATAAGCCTGGCCTGGGCACTTCAGACCGCGGCGGTCGTTCCGCTAGGCCTGCTGGCCCCGCCGGCGGAGCTCCGAGGCGCGATGGCCCCAGGCCTGATGCTCCCCGTCGTGACGAGCCGCGCCGCGATTCGCCTCAGCGCGATGCTTCGAGATCAGCTTCCGCTCCCGATTCCAGGAGCCGTCCGACCCCGTCAGGCAACCGCGAGCCATCAATCGACCGACCGGCCGCTCCGAGACCAGCAGCGCCTCGGCCCGCCGCGGATCGCCGCGACGCCCCTCGCCACGAGACGCCGTCTCGCTCCAGCCGGGATGTTCGTTCCGTGATAGATGAAATCACCGGGCGCAGAAGCTAGCCCTAGGTCCAGTCAACGCTATTGACTCATAATGCCGCCCCCGCTCAAAAGCGGGGGCGGCATTATTTCCAGAGGCCCCGTTTCGATTCGCGCGCCTTCCGTTCCGCCTTTCTGAAATCGTCCATGAACAGGAACGGGTATTTTGTATAGGCAAACCCGTAGCCTTGGGCGATGATCTCAATATTGAAGCAGGCGCCGTCCTCCAGAAATATGTACGCCAACAGGCGCCCGAAATAGTCACGCATAGCGGGTTCGAACGCGAGCCGCACAGTTCGGCCGAGGATGCTATCCGAGACGAAGCGTGACGCCTCGGCGCCGTAGCGTTCCACCGGCTTGCGCGGATCCACCGTCTCGGGTGTATTCACGCCGATAAGCCTGACTTTCTCCTTGTCACCGAGTCCGGTGGCAGGATCGAAGCTCACGACTATCGTGTCGCCGTCGACAATGCGAATAACGCGCGCGGGCGTCATCGCTGAGATTTGCTTGGAAAGCGCCGCGACGCTCTTGATTGATTCCGGAATATGGTAGACTTGCGTGACAGGAGTCTTTTTCGATTCTCCGTAGACCAGGATCGCCGCGCTCACGCAGAGCGCTATGCTCAGGGCAAACCATTTTGAATTTTTTCTCATTAAAACGTCCTATAGTGTTGAGCGGCGTATATAATGGTTTAAATATAAGGGCCGTCGTTGCCGGGGACGAGACTTGAACTCGCACGCGCCTTGCGGCACAAGGGATTTTAAGTCCCTGGTGTCTACCGATTCCACCACCCCGGCAGGGATGCCGGGGAAAACCCCGGCGGACCGCCGCAATGATAGCCGGTGGGCGTGACGCCGTCAAGACGACTCGCTCTGGCGGTCGCTCTGGCGGTCGCTCTGGCATAGGCTTGATTGTACCGTGCCCGCGACGTATAGTGGGTAATCTTTGTGGGCTGTCTGCGCTGCAGTCAGTTGCCCTAATGTGTCTGCTTGAGGTTAGGCTTGATGAAAACGGTTCTGACGATAGACGATGAAGCGATGATCCGCGACATGACGGCTTTGATGCTGGAGCGCGCCGGGTACCAGGCTCTGGGCGCCGCCTCTGCAGATGAAGGTTTGGCCATGATGGCGACCAACAAGGTCGATCTGGTGCTGGTCGACGTGGTGCTGCCAGGCAAGAACGGTCTCGAACTGGCCCTGGACCTGAATCATAAGTGGCCTACTACGCCCATCATCCTCATGTCCGGTCGCGTGTCTACCGCGGCTGACTCGATAAAGAATTTCAATGGACGTTTCGGCATCAAGAGCTCCCTTGCCAAGCCTTTTACGCTGGAACAGCTCGTGAAGGCTGTCGCTGGCGCTCTGGCCGGCCCTGTCTGATCTGGAACAATAGCGAATAAACCATATATACTGCGGCCCATGAACAATGCCGCAGATGCACATAGAATTCCTGCCATCGGCTTCGTCGGAGCGCTTCTTGTCGCCGCGATCTGGGGTTTCAACTTCATCGTCATCAAGATAGGCGTAGCCGGGATACCGCCGCTCTTCCTGGTGGCCATACGCTTCATCTTGACCTCGTTTCCCGCGGTATTATTCATAAAGCGTCCCAAGGTGCCGCTCGGCTACCTCGCGGCGTATGGTCTGCTCCTGGGAGTGGGCCAGTTCGGCCTGGTCTTCACCGCTATGAAAATGGGGGCGCCGGCTGGCCTGTCTTCCATCGTGTTACAATCGCAGGCATTTTTCACCGCCCTGCTCGCAACGGTATTCCTCAAAGAACGCATTAAGCCGAACAGCGTCGTAGGCATGGCCATCGCCGCTGCCGGGCTGGCTACTATCGTATTCTCGGGCAATAAGGGAACGCTCACACCCTTGTTTGCGGCTATGATATTGGGCGCCGCGGGCTTCTGGGCCGCCGCCAACATAGTGGCCAAGGCCATGCCCAAGACCGATGGTCTGTCGCTGATCGTCTGGTCCAGCCTGTTTTCACCTCTTCCGCTATTCGGGCTTTCGTTCCTGATTGAAGGCAAAGATGCTATCGCGGCTTCGCTCGGCAACTTTGGACTGGTTTCGATCGGAGCGTTGGCCTACCTGGTGCTACTCTCCACCCTGTTCAGCTATGGAGTCTGGAACCAGCTCATCATGCGGTTCGGCGCATCCAAGATAGCGCCGTTTTCGCTCCTCGTACCAATTTTTGGAGTCAGCGCGGGCGCGCTCGTGCTGGGCGAACGTTTCTCGCCGGCGGACGGTATAGCCGCCGCTCTCGTTCTGGCCGGACTCCTCGTCCATGTGTTCGGTACACCGAAGCACCCCGGAAAGTCGCCCGCTTAGCCTGCGATTCTTCCTTGACTGGTTACCGGCGCCGGAGTACGGTGTACTGCCGTAATCCAAGGAGTTTTCATGTCATTTAAAACCGGTTGGTACAGATCGTATCAAGGCGTCATGCGCTTTGCCACCAATTTTCTGAATTTCGATCCTCCCGAGTTACTCGAGGGGCCAGGCAGCATTAAGCGACTGCCCGCGTTCATTAAATCCAAGGGCTTTGTCAAGGTGCTGGTGGTTACCGACAAGGGCCTGATGGCTGTCCGTCTGCTTAACAGCCTCTTTGCCAGTCTGGAAAAGGCGGGCGTCCAGTATGTCGTTTTTGACGGAGCTCAGGCCAATCCGACTATCCAGAATATTGAAGACGCGCTGATACTCTATTCGGCAAGCGGCTGTCAGGGCATCATCGCGTTCGGCGGCGGATCAGCCATGGACTGCGCCAAGGGCTGCGCGGCCCGCGTGACCAATCCAGGGAAGACTGTGCCTCAGCTACGCGGGCTCCTCAAGCTTACCCGTAAACCCGCGACCCTGTTCGCCGTGCCAACGACCGCGGGCACCGGTTCGGAGACGACTATCGCCGCGGTCATAACGGATCCGACGACACACGAAAAATACGCCATCAATGACCCCAAATTGATTCCGCCGTACGCGGTGCTCGACCCGGAGCTGACCGTAGGATTGCCGCCCCACATAACGTCGACCACGGGCATGGACGCGCTGACTCACGCGGTGGAGGCGTACATCGGCCGCAGCAACACAGCCAACACCCTCGACAAGGCCGAGAAGGCTGTAAGACTGATTTTCAGCAATATCGAGACAGCGTATACCGATGGCTCGAATCTCGATGCCAGGGCCAGCATGTTGCTGGCTTCATATTATGGCGGCATAGCCTTCACGCGAGCCTATGTGGGCTACGTGCATGCGATTGCGCACAACTTGGGCGGGCTCTACGGTCTACCGCATGGCCTTGCCAACGCTGTGGTCCTGCCTTATGTTCTGGATTTCTTCGGAGAATCGGCGCATGAGCCGCTGGCTAGGCTGGCTGTCATCGCGGGTGTAGCCCAACCGGGTCAGGACGACGCTGCCAAGGCCGCCGCCTTCATCGCGGCCATCCGCGGCCTGAACCAGCGCATGTCCATTCCGACTAAGTTCGCGCAAATCAAGGAAGCCGATATACCGCTCATCATCAAGCGCGCGTTTCGCGAGGCGCATCCTTTGTATCCCGTTCCAAAATTTATGACCGAGGCCGATTGCGAGAAAGTCCTGCGGAATCTGATGAATTAGAATGTCGTCAGGGGTCTACTCGCTACAGCGAGTAGACCGCCTCGGGATAATTGATCGATATGATGTCAGGCATCGCCGCCAGTATTTTCCTGAGGCCAGATTCCCTTGCCTTACGTTCGGCGGTTTGACGCTGGAACGCTATGGCTATGGACGCCGCGAACTCCGCGCTGTCCGCTTTTTTGGCCAGGCAGCCATAGGAGTCGACGAGATCCATCCGCGCGAGCATTTCTTTTTCGACGTGCGATGCCATGAACACGACCGGAACGCAATGCTCGCTCTGCAATATCCGGGCCGTATCGATGCCGTCTATTTCGTCCAGGCTTGCGCCCAGGTGCAGGTCTATAAGGATAAGGTCTATTGGCCTGATAGAGTCGGAAAGGCAGAGCGCTTCCTGACCAGAGCCGGCAACAAGTGTGGCATACCCGTATTCCTCAAGCGCCTCGCGCGCTGACGATGCCGCGACGGCATCGTCTTCAACGATCAGGATGGTCTTTGGCCGTTCGACGCTCATGCTCTGTGCCTCCGGTGAGCTGAGCGTATAGCCCTATCATACGCCCCGCAACCGGATAATCATTTTTTTCTTGTAGACATTTGTCTACAAGCGTTTTTTGGCTTGTAGACAAACATTATATTGACTTTTGGGGTCAGGTCCTGTTGCTCTGAAACTAGCCTGCGCTACGGTCTTCGACCATTTCCGAAGTGGAATAAAAGCGTATAGAAGGATTGTTGGCCTTGATGCGCTCGAACTGCCACGACGACTCTGACATGAAGATGTGCGTACCGCGGATGTCCACGAGGATGCGTCTGGAATGCTCGTCCAGGAATTCCTTCATCGCCTTCTGGTCGTCCGAGGTGATCCAGTGCGCGATACTCAAGTCTATCGGACGGTACGCGCATTTTGCGTTGTACTCGTGTTCCATCCGGTACTGTAGCACCTCAAGCTGGAGCTGTCCCACCACACCCAGGACGCGCACGTTTGGCTGATGCGGTTTTGAGAATATCTGTACCACGCCTTCCTCGGCGAGCTGGTCGAGGCCCTTGTGGTACTGCTTTTCCTTGAGCGGATCGGCGTTGACTATAAAACGGAATATCTGCGGGGCAAAGCTCGGGATACCCTTGAAGTTGATGGCTTCGCCCTCGGTGACGGTATCGCCTATCTTAAAGGTGCCTGTATCGTGGATGCCGACTATGTCGCCGGGCCAGGCCTGGTTGACTATCTCGCTGTCTTGAGCCATGAAGGCCGTCGGGTTGGCTGTCCTGAACGGTTTGCCGGAGCGCACGTGGTAGTAGGTCTTGTTGCGCTCGAAGCTGCCCGAGCACACGCGGAGAAAGGCCACGCGGTCGCGGTGCCGGGGATTCATGTTGGCGTGGATCTTAAATATGAAACCGGAGAATTTTTCTTCCTCGGGGTTCACCATACGCTCTTCGCTGAGCTTGGGCGTAGGGTGGGGCGCTAGCGAGGTCATGGCGTCCAGGAGTTCGCGAATGCCGAAGTTGTTGATGGCCGAACCGAAGAACACCGGCGTCGCCCTGCCTGAAAGGTACTCGGCCGGATCGAAGGGCGGGTACACGCCCGCCAGGAGTTCTATGTCTTCGCGCAGCTTCTCTGCCAGTGACGCGCCTACCTTCTCTTCGAGCAACGGGTCGGAGAGGTCGCGTATCGTCACGATGTCCGCCGGTCTCTGCACCTCGCCTGGGAAGAAGAGGAGCAGCCGCTTCTGAACGAGATCGTAAACGCCCTTGAAGTTTCTGCCCTGACCCACCGGCCAGGTAACAGGCCTCACGCCAATGGCCAACTCGCGCTCTGTCTCGTCTAGGAGCTCTATCGGATCCTTGCCTTCGCGGTCCAGCTTGTTCATGAAGGTGGCGATAGGGGTATGCCTCATACGGCAGACCTCGCATAACCTACGCGTGCGTTCCTCCACGCCCTTGACCGAGTCGATGACGAGGAGCGCGCTGTCCACCGCCGATAGCCCGCGGTAGGTGTCTTCGGAAAAGTCAGCGTGGCCCGGCGTGTCGAGGAGATTGATCTTGCGACCCGCATACTCGAAGCCCATGACGGAGGTACTTATGGAGATGCCGCGTTCCTTCTCCATGGCCATGAAATCGGATACCGAGGCCTTCATCGTCTTGCCGCTCTTGACCGCTCCGGCGATGTGGATGGCTCCGCCGAACAGCAGGAGCTTTTCGGTGATCGTCGTCTTGCCGGAGTCTGGATGCGATATGATGGCGAAGGTCAGCCGCCTGCGTAGCTGGATGTCTAGTTCGTTCATGTATCCCCTGGTTCGTATGCCAGAACCATACCAAAAGACAGACCTGGCTGTATAGTGAGTTTCACCAGGGAAAGGAATCATCCGGCGCGCCTCTCGCGCAATTCCGCATCCGCGGGTATTCTCCCTCTGAAAGCGAGGTAGCTTCATGCCCCCGATTCTTCAGCTCGCCCCGCTCCATGGCGTAACCAACCGAGTTTTCAGGAACGCCTTCGCCAAACGCTTTTGCGGATTCGACAGCGCAATGGCGCCGTTCATTCTGTCGGTGCCCGCCTCGGATGCGCGAGGCGCGCATTTCAAGGATTTGTTGCCGGAATACAACATCAGATTGCCGGTGGTGCCTCAGATCCTGAGTAACGACGCCGAGGATTTCGCTATCACAGCCAATCTTGTCGCCGGCCTTGGTTACGCGGAAGTGAACTGGAATCTGGGCTGTCCCTATCCCATGGTGACGAATAAGCTTCGAGGCGCTGGACTCTTGCCGCATCCCGACCTGGTCAAATCGTTTCTTGAATCGGCGTGCGGGCGATCTACAGTGCCTATCTCAGTCAAACTAAGGCTCGGACTCGACGATGCGAAAGAAATTCTTGAAATCATGCCTATACTCAACGAGTATCCGCTGAGGCGCGTCATTATACATCCCAGGGTCGGCTCTCAACTATACGGAGGAATAGTAGACCTGGAGGGATTTTCAGCGGCAGCCGCTATTTCCGCTCATCCCGTTACGTATAATGGCGACATCAGGGATGTGGCTTCGTTCGAATCGCTCCAGCTGCGGTTCCCTCAGATCGACGAATGGATGATAGGCCGTGGCGCCATGTGCAATCCGTTTCTGCCGGGGCTTATCAAAGGTTCGAGCCTACCGCCCGATCCTGTCGGGACGATCAGCGACTTTCATGACGAGCTGTACTTCAGCTATAGAGAAATCCTTGATGGCCAGAGGCATGTCCTCGACAAGATGAAGGAACTCTGGACCTATTTTGGACAATCGCTGCCTGCCGAGGCCGAGGCATACAAATGCCTGGCAAAGGCCCTGACGTTTCCGGCCTACGAAGCAGCAACGCGTTCGGTGTTTTCCGGCGCGACCTGGCGGACCTGAGCGACCCGAGTCGACCCGAGCGCGTTCTGACGAAGCGAATGCCTCGAAAGTACCCAATGGACCTTTTTTAACATATCGAGGATGGGCGCGAGGAAGAATGCGCGAAGGGCGACGAAGGCATACTTCTGTATTCCGAGTCGACCCGAGCGCGTTCTGACGAAGCGAACGCCTCGAAAGTACCCAATGGACCTTTTTTAACATATCGAGGATGGGCGCGAGGAAGAATGCGCGAAGGGCGACGAAGGCATACTTCTGTATTCCGAGTCGACCCGAGCGCGTTCTGACGAAGCGAACGCCTCGAAAGTACCCAATGGACCTTTTTTAACATATCGAGGATGGGCGCGAGGAAGAATGCGCGAAGGGCGACGAAGGCATACTTCTGTATTCCGAGTCGACCCGAGCGCGTTCTGACGAAGCGAACGCCTCGAAAGTACCCAATGGACCTTTTTTAACATATCGAGGATGGGCGCGAGGAA
>CAZNCK010000026.1:0-2980 GCA_964571545.1 uncultured Treponemataceae bacterium
CAAGGAAGAACTCAACGATACCGAGATCATCTTCGAGAGAATGAAGAAGGTAAAGGATCACACCGACGACGACGCGGAGAACATCAAATCCAAGCGTTTCTCCATAGTCGCGAAGGACCTGATGGACAGGCTCAGCGATCTCCGCGCCGAAATCGACCCGACCACCTTTGACCAGCTCAATGTCCGGGAAAACCTCAAGAAGATCATCGATATCGAGAATATCCGCAACCGCGGCTTCAACACCGCCGTCAATTCGATTACCTCGATCCTCGATACTTCCAAGATGGGCTACCAGTACATCGAGAACCTCAAGAATGCCCGCCTGCTCTATATTCGCGAGTATGAAGACACCGATACCGCCCACCTTCCCGATGAACGTTACCAGATCCGCCTCCAGTACTATGATAACGCTCAGCTTATCGAAGAGCGCAAGGCGTATGATGTCCAGATCACCAGCTTCGAGACGGAAGTCCAGCACCTCTGGTATGTGCTCGACATGATGTACGAGGATTCCAAGTTCCTCAAACGCATCTCCGACTACAACGATCTGGCCAAGATCATGAAGAGCAAGATCCGCAAACGCATCAAGGAACGCTCCGGCGAGCCGCTTTACGAAGACATTGCCAAGGTCTGGGACGAGATTTCGTTCGTCAAACCGGCCGAGACCGATGTGGAGAGCCTGAATTGCACCTATATCTACGAGAAGGACAAGGTAAAGAACCGCCTTATCCTGATGCGCGACAAACTCAAGAGCATGTACTCCTACCAGTACCCAATCCAGCGCCGCGTACTCGAAGACAGGCTCGCCTTCCTTGAGAAGGAATTCCAGCGCTTTGATTACATGATCAACCCCTATCACATCCAGCCGGGCCTCCTCCTTGATGTGGATATCTGCTCGATCAAGCGCAAGAAGGCCACGCTCGACGGTATGGCCAACGTGCTCAACGAATTCCTGCACGGCGTTTCAAAGGGCTTCCAAGATGCGGCGTTTGCGTCGTTCAGCCGCAGGCGCTCTACTGTCCGCGAAGACATTGCCCAGAGTTTTGCGCCGCCATCGATGGAAGACTCAGCAGAACCCGCGGCGGCCGGATACCTTGCGATGCTCAACGCCGAACCCTCGGCTCCAGCACTTCCTGAATCAACCGCCGAAGAGGCGCCCCGCAAGAAGAGCAGCGGCAGGCCGAAGGGCGTTGTAGATGAGGCTCCTAAGAAAGCCACTGGAAAACGCGGTCCAAAACCGCGTTCCAAGGATGAGGGCGGCATCCGCGAACTCTAACAGAGACTAGCGATTGCGCCCCCCGGATATCGGGGGGCGCTTTTTTTACAAAGGAAGGGGATAGCATGATTGCCTCAAGTTGCAAGTACGAGTCCTTGGCATCGAAGGAATCCTTCAACGCTTCTGTACGACACGTCAAGGCAACGGTTGGACTGGCTGGGCGCATCTCGGATGGAGAGAACCTGGCCGATGCCCTGACTGCCTTGATAGATGACAAGACACTGAACAACGACGAGATTCTTCCGTTCGTCTCGATGCTCCTCATAGATAAATTTGGGTATTTCACGGCTTCCAAAAATATGGATTGCACCATTTCCGAACTCGAGCTCGTCCAAAAGACGGTCGTTGGCTGGAATGCGTTTGACCTCGTCGTGGTGTATAACCATCCTGACCTGGGCGTCATCGCAGTAAATCCTAAAAACCCCATGCATGCTGGCAGGATCGACAGGATAAACAAATCGGAATTGCTCGTAGCCTATCTAGGATGTTACGGCAAGGCTTTTGATGCCGCGCTGGCCTCGAAGGCTGCCGAAACGCTGTTGTCCTTGTACGGCGGCGCAAAGGTCAAGGATATTCCCGCGTTACAGAAAGGGCCTTGTACCTACAAGCTTCCAAGTGAAGCCAAGCCAGCCAAAGCCGAAAAAGTCGCTCCGGTAAAGACCAAGCCCGCAGGAAAGGCATCAGCGGGTAAAAGTCTCAAGTCCCAGACTGCGCCCCAGGTCGAGGCTCCTCTGGCTGTTCCGGCGGTTGCCCCGCCAAAACACGCGGCGGGACCAAAGCCCGGTGCCCGGATGACTCCGATGTACGGCGTCACTGTAGCGAATGAGCTTTTTCATAATGGCAATGTCGAAGCCTGGAAACGCATCATCGACAGCTATAGGACAAAGCATCCTGAACTGGATGTCTTGGTATATTACGATGGAGAACGCATCCTGAACCTGAATGCGCTCTTCAAGTGGGGAAAGGTCAAGCATGGCAGTGTCATACAGTTTGCCGTAGCCGGAGAGAATATTAGCGATGTCGCCAAGCTACAGCGGTACCTGGCTCAGGGCGCAAGTTCGATGTTCGAAGCCTTCCTCCGCGGGCCGGTCAACGGCGTCCTGGCCCTCTTTTGAGTAAGGAGAACGTAATGAAAGCCAATGTACACTTCTTCAGCCAGAAAGATTCAATCGCCAAAGGCGTTGATATAGAGACGCTCGGCCAGCGCGGGCGTCAGGCCAATGAATTCTCCGAACTCGGATTCCCTATTCTGCCCGGATTCATCATTGATTCTGTCGTAGCTTCAAAGCTCGCGAAGTATGATGTCGTGGACGCGGTAAAACCCTACATGAAGAAAGTTTCCGGGATCGTCGCCAAGACCTATGGCGATGCTAAGGAACCCCTGCTGTTGAAAATCGTCATTTCACCAAACCTGACCATATCAAACTATCCAACGCTCCATAATTTTGGCCTCGTCCGTTCCACGGTTGGGGGATTCAACAAAAACGTCGGAGAGAATTTCGGAACTCACGAAGTCGCATTTCTTGCGCGCGGAATTCTGAAGATCGAGGAGCGCATCGCCGAGCTCGAGGGGCGAACCAAAGACGTAGCCAAGATAAAGGAACGCATCGTTCTGGCGAGCAATACGCTCGATTCCAACAAGCCCGGAGCCAAGGCCGAGGCGCTGATGGCGGCCTATGAAGACCTGATACCCAAGGGGTTCTT
>CAZNCK010000026.1:2990-23285 GCA_964571545.1 uncultured Treponemataceae bacterium
CCAGAACCAGGAAGATACCGCGCTGATCATTCAGCCGATGGTATACGGCAACTATGGCAAAGGTTCGTGCTCAGGGTCGTTTTTTACGCGCAACGTGGTCAACGGCAGCAAGACGCTTCAGGGCGAATACTTCGAGGAGCATTTTGACGAAATCGGCGCCGCGGGAAACGACATTAATAAGATCGCGCCGGCCCACTTGAAGGAACTGACCGCTATCGCCAATTCCCTTGAAGATCACCACAAGGAAATACGGCAGATCCGGTTCACTATCGAGAAGAACAAGCTGTGGCTCATAGAGCAACGCCAGGTGGTAGCCAAGAGCACCCAGGCGGATCTCAAGCTGGGTCTTGACCTAAATTCCCGTAAGGTAGTTGACGATGCGTTCGTCATCAATTCCATCCAGCCTGGCCGGCTGAACGAGATCCTGCACCCTATCGTCGATATGGCTACTGTCAAGAAACTGCCAGCTACGAACGGCGGCATTACAGGCGCGCCCGGAGCGGCTATCGGCCGCGTGTACTTTAGCACTGAGACGCTGTTGGAAGCATACCGCACAGCGCAACAGAAAGGCGAAGACAAGCGCTTGATACTGGTCATGACCTCTACCTTCGCTGAAGACGTTAAAGCCATAGAAGTGGCGTCCGGCGTCTTGTCTTGCGAAGGCGGATATTCGGCTCACGCTTCGGTGGTAGCCCGCCAGTACGGCAAGGTTTCGCTCGTCAAGCCTGAGATGAAGATTCGCGGCAAGAAGGCCACGATAGGCGAAATCGTTGTAACTGAAGGCGACTACATCACTATCAATGTGCCGTATTACGGCGAACCCAAGATATGGCTAGGAAAGGCCTCCCTCATCGAGCCGGATCCGAAAGAATCGGGGCTCTTCGAGTTCATAGCCATAGTAAAGAAGCACATGAAGGAGTTCCACGTTCGCGCCAATGCCGACAGCCCGCGCGATGCCGCGCTTGCCCTGTCTTTCGGCGCCGAAGGCATAGGCCTCTGCCGTACCGAGCACATGTTCTTCAATGAGAAGCGGATTAACGTATTCCGTGAGATGATTCTAGCCGATTCCCTGGAGACGCGCGAAAAGGCGTTGGCCAAGCTTGAGGTGATGCAGCGCGAGGATTTCTACGGCCTCTTCAAGATCATGGCCGGCAAGGAAGTTACCATCCGCCTGCTCGACGCGCCGCTCCATGAATTCATGCCGCACAACGACGCCGAGTTCGAGGGCTTCATGGCGTACCTGGGGTCGGGCAAGAAATCAGCCAAGACGCCATCCAAGTCAGAGATCCGCGCGCGCATCGAGACGCTCTCGGAATTCAATCCGATGCTCGGCCATCGCGGCTGCCGCATCGCGGTCAGCTACCCCGAGATATACGCCATGCAGACGCGCGCCGTATTCCAGGCAGCCTACAAGCTGCAGGCTGAGAAGGTAGATGTCAAGATGGAGCTCATGATTCCCATCGTGATGAACGCCTCTGAACTCAAGCTGATAATCTACGGCAAGAAGATCGAGGGCAAGGCGTACAAGGGCATCGTCGACATCGAAGAGGACGTGCGTAAGGAATTGGGCGTCAAGCCGATCGCGTACAAGGTTGGCTCGATGATAGAATTGCCGGCCGCCGCTCTGGTAGCCGGTGAAATCGCTAAGTACAGCGAGTTCTTCAGCTTTGGCACCAACGACCTTACCCAGACAACTCTGGGCATCAGCCGCGACGATTTTAACGCCTTCATGCCTGATTATTCACTCTACGATCTGATAGAAGGTAATCCGTTCTCCAATTTAGTAGCTCCGGTCAAGGAACTCGTGGCTATGGCTACGAGACGGGGACGCATGACCAGGCCTACGCTCAAGGTCGGGCTCTGCGGCGAGCATGGTGCCAACCCAGACAACGTGCGCTTCTGTATGGAAGCCGGGCTGGATTATGTTTCCTGTTCTCCGTATTCGGTACCGATAGCGTGCCTTGCCGTAGCCCAGGCTGAACTCGAGAAACTTGGCTGAGAGCGAAGCGCGACCAGAAAAGACGAAGGCGGCCCCGAAGGGGCCGCCTTTCTATACAGGTCACAGCTTGCATGTAGCGGCCGTTACTGGACCCTTATTAGCTTGAATAATCCCAGGCCATAGTCATTTTGAGCTTGATGCCTAATTCCTTGGCTACCTTCTTGGCATCGGGCATGGGCACGCCCGCTTCCTTGTTGAAGGTTTTTTCAAAAAATAGGGTCATGCTCTCGTAGACATCGGGTAAGTTGTAGAAGATGAACGAGAAATTGACGCCCTGGGGCTTCATGATGGTGAATGAGGTATAGGACATGATGGCTTCTTTGCCTGAATAAATCTTCGTCTGGTTCTTGCAGGTATGGAGGTCGAGTTCGGAGAAACGGTGAGGAATTTGTTCCGTACTTGAACGTACATAAGGTTCTTCGCCTTTTTTGGGATAGTTTGATGGTTCGATGAGTACATGGAGCTTCTTACCGTCAGTCTGGAACGTCAGACCGTTATCCGCGGGGTAGCTGGACTTGACGTTATTGTACGAGACGATCTCGTACCGCGAGTACGCTGAATGCGCGCTGAAATACGATGAGACGATGAATCCCTGTTCACTGGGAAGCATGTTCTTGTTATAGGCGTCGAACAGATCCATGGCTTTTACCGGCAATTGAAACCTCCTCCGTACACTTGAATCAACAATACGCTATAAATCGCCTTGTCTCAACCATTTTTATGTCTTTTGGGTGATGAATTTGGAGATTCCAGTGCTCTGGCTCTTTCATCAAAATGCGTAGCCGTATCTGGAATGCCCGCCTTGGCATAGAGTTTGGCCAGATTGCGTAGCGGTCTTGGATCGGCGGGCGCCAGCTCCGAGGCCTTTAGAAAAGCCGCCGCCGCTTTTTCCGCCTCGTCTTGCCTGGCTCTGAGTACGCCAAGTGCTAGATAGGGTTCTGAATTCTTGCCTATGAATGCCGCGCCTCGTTCCAGCAGCTCCACCGAGACAGTCTTTGCCCCTGATTTATAGAGTGAATACGAAAGTCCGAGCAACAATTCAACATTGGCAGGGTCGGCGCGGAGTAAGCCGCGATAGAGGGCGGCTGCTTCACGATAGCGTCCTGAATTGCGATAGCAAAGGGCGAGTATGCCGTCGTATCCCCGGGCTCCGCCGTAGGCATAACCCTCTTCAATAACCGTCGAAGCTTTCTTCCAGGCTTCCGAGCCGACAAGGATGTCTATGTAGTCTTTTCTGATAGAAGCGTTGTCGGGGAAGGCCTGGAGATATTCCGCATAGCGTTCGGCGGCAAGCTCGAAGGCGCCAAGCGATTCAGAAACAGATATACGGTACAGGAGCGAAATTTCATGTTTTGGCCAAACGCTAAGAACATCACGGAACCAGCCATCCGCGAGGTCGGGCCGGCCGGTCTTGTATAGGCATTCCGCAAGGGCCAACATCAATCGGGGATCGCCTGGGCGCGATCTGAGCAGTGTCTGCACCTTTGTAAGAAGTTGTGAGGGATCGGCCCCCGTGTTGATGTCGCAGATGACCTCCACGTACAAGGCATCTTCTCGGGGGGCTCCTCTGGCAGACGCGGCCTTGGCCGCACTACGGGCTCCCGGGTAGTCACCGAGTTCCCACAGCGATTGCGCAAGACCCAGGCGAAGGTCCGGCGAACCAGGATCCGCCTCGATGGCCCGCTTGTAGTGGGCCGCGGCGCGGTCGAATCGCTTTAGCTCATAGTTGGCCTGAGCGGCCACGGCGCGGATAGCCGCATCTGACTCGCCGTTTCGTATGCGATCCAGCGCGGCATTCAGGGCGGTCTTGTAGTCGCCTTCCTTGAGTGCTACGAGTATGCGCCAGCGATCTATAGCGTCCGCTGTCCATGGAGCTCCCTCCTGAGCTGGCAACGAGACACCGGAGCGCTGAATATCGGCCATGGCCCCCGCCGTATCGCCGATCGAGAAACGAAGCGTTGCGGCCTGGAGGAGTAGAGAGGGGTCGTCGGGCGCCGCTTTGATCGCGGCTTCGAGTTCTGTTATCGCTTCGGCGAATCTGCTTTCCGCCCGGAGCGCCCTGGCGCGATAGAGGCGCTGGGCGGGGTCGGACAGACCATTGGCTATGACGAATCCGAGCATACCTGAGGCTTCACTGGCGTTGCCACGCGATAAGGTACGGATGGCGTGCACGTACAAGGCGTTCAGGTAAGCCCGGAAGATGCGGACATCGCTGGGGGCAAGGCTTACCGCGCGTTCCAGGCTGGCGATGGCCTTTGCGGAGCGCTTGAGCTTTAGTTCGGCAAAGCCGAGCAGGGCCCAGGTCTCAGCGCTTTCGCGGCCTTTTTCTATCGCTGAGCGGATACAAGCGGTAGCTTCGCGAGCGCGGCCCAGGACCAGGTACGTTCTGCCCATGAAAAACCAGCCGGCGCCGTCCTCAGGCTGGTAGCCAAGGAAGGCCGCGAATGCGGATATGGCGCGGTCGTGGTCGCCAAGCGCGTGTCTGGCGCGCCCGAGGTACAGCCAGGCGGCTGGTATAGATTCCGTCTCTGCTACTATCCTGGTGAGGACGGCTTCGGCTTCGGCGTAATCCCTTCGGGTTCCAGCGTCCTGAGCCTTGGCGAATAGCGCCGCATATGAAGTCTTGGCCATAAGCAACAATGTACAGGACTGTATGAAGGGCCACAAGGGGAAGCTCGGCATCGCCGCGCTGGCTTGCGGCCCTGGCTTCATGAGCATAGAATGCTTTCATGCGGAAACCTTACCAGCGGCTCATCGGCCGCGCTATTGTGCCTCTGGGCGCTGGAGTTCTAGCGCTGGCGCTGGCCGCGTCGGTCTGGACCCTCACGCTGCGAGAGCGCGCCAACAAGCGTCTGTATCTGGAATACGAAGTACATAAGTCTGTGACTTCCTTGACCGACCTCGTAAGGCTGGAGACGCTCAGAGATGAAGACTTCAAGAACGTACTGGCATTTGGACTCTATGCGCCTGACGGAAGCGCAATTACAAACTACGGAAGGGCGCCTCGAACTTTGGATGCGTTTGGCCCCGGTACGCCCTCTTCACGTTTCATGCTTGGAGAATCTTCGGTTATCCTGATACGAGCGCTCGGAAGTGAATTGCCGGGCCGCAGAATGATGATGGGTTCTGACAGGACCGGTCGCATGCGTAACCAAGCGCTTCCTTTTTCTCAACCTCCGGGACTAGCTGATCCATTGACTCTGGTTCCAGCCTTCTCGTATATAGAAATTTCAACGGTTGGATTCAAATCAGAGGAGATGATGGGCCTCGTTACCGCCTCGGGCGCGACGCTCGCGCTTGCTGGGTTATGGCTAGTCATCGTAACGATGAACCGACGTTACGCCGCTTCAAAGGATCGCGAAGCGAGGGACCACGAACTCGTGGAGCTAGGTCAGGCCGCCCGGACGATAGCGCACGAGATTAAGAACCCGCTCGGCGTTATACGGATACAGTGCGGCATATTACGCAAGGGCGCCAACGATGCGACTGTTGCCGGACTAGCGGTGATAGACGACGAGGCCCAGCGTCTGGCCGAGTTGGCCGACAGGATAAGGCGTTTTCTCAAATCTGGTGACGAAGGTGCCAGGCCTGTGCAAGCCAACCGGTATTTAAGCGATTTTATGGCCAGATATGCAGGCGAGCTAGATGCCGATTTTGATATCGCCGAAGATATTTTGGTTACAATCGATGAAGCCAGGATCACCGAGGCGCTTGATAATATCGTAACCAACGCTATCGAGGCGAGTGACGGCGGGCTTGAAAAACCACGTATGGAAGTACGTATAAAGACGCACAGACTGAACGTGAGTACCCTCGACAGGGGGCCTGGAATTGAGTCTCAGATTGCAAGCCGTATATTCGAACCGTTTTTTACCACTAAGGCCCGAGGTAGCGGATTGGGGCTGGCCCTGGCCCGTAAAAACGTAGAATCCTTTGGCGGCACGATAACCCACACCGACCGCGCCGGCGGCGGTTCCATATTTACCGTAACCCTGCCCCTTGAAAAACCCGATTGATTGAGTAAGAATTCTGCACAGAGCCACAGAGAAGATGAGTAAGAAGGTCAAGAAGTTTTAAACTTCTTTTCTTTCACAATCTCTCTTATCCCCCTCATCTTCTCTGTGGCTCTGTGCCCAAAATTCCTGTCTTCTATATTAAGCGATTTTTTCGAAGACGCTCTTGATTATTGCTACGGCATCGCGAAGTTCCTTCTCGTCGATCACGAGGGGAGGGGCGAAACGGATGATGTTGCCGTGGGTTTGCTTAGCCAGAAGGCCGGCGTCGCGGAGCGCGAGACAGACGTTCCAGGCTTCAAAGCCCTTCTCGAAGACGACCGCGTTGAGGAGGCCCATGCCGCGGACGGTGACAATCTTGGAGCACTTTATCTTGGAGAGTTCTTCCCTGAAGATTTTACCGAGTTTTTCAGCGTTTTGGTCGAGCTTTTCGTCTTCGAGTACTTCGAGGGCGGCAACGGCCACGGCGCTTGACAACGGATTTCCGCCGAAGGTGGAACCATGGGTGCCGGGGGTGAAGACCTTCATCACGGCGTGGTCGGCTACGATCGCTGAGACGGGCAGTACGCCGCCGCCGAGGGCCTTGCCGAGACACATGATGTCGGGCCTGGCGCCTTCATGCTGCCAAGCGAATCGCTTGCCGGTGCGGGAAAATCCGGTCTGGACTTCGTCTGCAACGAATAGAATCTTGTTCTTGTCGCAGAGTTCGCGGATCTTCTTGAGGTAGCCGGCGGGCGGAACGACGACGCCGGCTTCGCCCTGGATGGGCTCGACGAGGATGGCGACAGTGTTGGGGGTGATGGCCTTGGCTATGGCATCTGCGTCGCCGTATGGCACGCGGACGAAGCCGGGCACGTAGGGGCCGTAGTTGATAGTGGAATCGGGGTCGTTGGACATGGAGATGGCCGCGAGGGTACGGCCGTGGAAATTGTCGTCGGCGCAGATGATTTCTTGCTTGCCGTTCGCAACGCCTTTGACCTCGACACCCCAACGACGGGCGGCTTTAAGGGCGGTTTCTACCGCTTCGGCTCCGGTATTCATCGGAAGGGCGTTCTCGTAGCCGGTGAATTCACAGAGCTTCTTGAGGAAGTAGCCCATGCGGTCGTTGTGGAAAGCGCGACTGGTGAGCGTGCACACATTGGCCTGATCGATGAGGGCTTTGATGATTTTGGGGTGTCGGTGTCCCTGATTGACGGCGGAGTAGGCGGAGAGGAAATCGAAGTATTCCTTTCCGTCCGGATCCTTGACCTTGACCCCGAGTGCCCAAGAAATAACTACGGGAAGCGGGTGGTAGTTATGGGCTCCGTACTGTTCGTCCAGGGCAATGTAATCGTTGCTCTTCATTCGGTCCTCCTAGGATGTTCTATTACTCTGCGTCTTAATTCCAGCGCCTCCATTCTGCTGAAATATGTAAAATGTTTCAATATAGATATTTATGCAGAATTTGCGTATGATTATACGCGATCGTACCTCAAGCCGGTCTTCTCTTTTTTACGTTCTACGGCCAGCGCTAGCAGTTCGTCGAGCAAGGCGGAGTAGGGCAATCCTCCTGATTCGCACATCATGGGATACATAGAAATAGACGTGAAACCAGGAATAGTGTTGACCTCGTTGAGGTACACGGCGCCGTCGTTTTTGTCTATGAAGAAATCAACGCGGGCCATGCCCGAGATGCCCGCGACGGTATACGCGGCAAGGGCGATTTCTTTGATGCGGGCGGCGGTTTCCTCATGGAGGGGGGCCGGTATCACTATTCTTGCCCCATCGGGATCGATGTACTTGGCTTCGTAGTCGTAGAACTCGTGGGACGGGATGAGTTCTCCGGCCGGGAAGGCACGGGGCGAACCGTTGCCGAGCACCGAGCATTCTATTTCGCGCGCCGGGATGAACGGCTCGACGAGCACTTTTGTGTCGAACGCGAGAGCCTTTAGCAAGGCAGATTTCAGGTCGACGCGGGTCTCAGCCTTGGATGCTCCAACGCTGGAGCCGCATCTGGCTGGTTTGACGAACACAGGCCACCCGAACCGCTGTTCCACGTTCGCGGCCAGGTCATCGATTTTTGCCACATCAATGGCGTAGGCCGTTATGGAGGGGACGACGGGGAGGCCTGCCTCGCTCCAAAGGTTTTTTGCGAGTTCTTTGTCCATTCCGATTGCGCTGCCGAGTACATCCGCGCCGACATAGGCCAAGTTGGCGCACTCAAGGAGGCCCTGCACGGTGCCATCCTCGCCGAAGGTGCCGTGGAGCACCGGAAAGACGACATCCAGCGGGAGATCGGCCGCCCCGCGGGCCCCGTAGACGCGAAGCCCGGTACCGGGAACCACCAATACCGAGGGTGCGTTCGAGCGCAGTTCCAACACCTCCTCGCCCTCAAGGCACGAAGCCAGCACGCTATCCGGCTGGAGATGCCACGCGCCTGCCTTGGTTATTCCTATCAGGTGTACCTGGTGTTTTTTATCAAGGTGTCTGAGGACGCTGGCGGCCGATCGCAACGATACTTCGTGTTCTCCGGATTTTCCGCCGTACAATATTGCTACTCGCATGATGTTTTCTCGCTACGCTGTTTTATTTTCATGCAGAATAGCCTGCTTCCTTAAGTGATTCTCGAGCCTCGGCAATCTCATTCCAGGGGATGGCTCCACTGGCGTAATCTATGGTGTTCTCATGGCCTTTGCCCAGGAGGAGCACCGCATCCCCCGGGAGCGCCACGGATACCGCCTTGCTGATTGCCGACCGCCTGTCGGGAATCAGCAACAGTGTTTTGTCACGCTCCAGGCCTTCGCAGCCAGCGGCGATGCTTTCAAGTAGCGCCATGGAATCCTCGCCCCGGGGATCCTCGTCCGACAGGATGACCACTCCACAGTATTTCGAGGCTATCTTGCCCTGCGCTGGTCGCTTCTGCACGTCCCGTTCTCCGCCCGAGCCGAACACGCAGATCAGTTTGCCTTTGACGCGTTCCTTGAGCGACGGGAGTATGGCCTGAAATGACGAAGGAGTATGCGCATAATCGACGATTAGCTCGAAGGGCTGTCCTCTGTCGATACGGGTCATGCGGCCCAGCACCGGCTCCAGGCTCGGCAGCAGTTCCACAAGGTCGTCGACAGGCACCGTCGTCAGTTTTGAGACTACAAGCACCGCGGCAAGCACGTTTTCTATATTAAAGGCGCCTGGTAGTTCAATACGGGCCGGCCAGGAATCCAACTCCTCATGGAGCATGAAAAAGGCTCCGCGCTCGTCGACGTTGGCGTCGCTGGCGTACATCGTCGCGCTGGCTTGCCCGGCCGAGTAGGTATAGACCGGCTTATCGGTGAGGTCGGCAAAGTACGCGGCGCTCGGGTCGTCGGCGCAGACGACGCCGAAGCTCGGAACCTCGATTGTGACGCCGCCTATCGATTTCAGGTGCGGGTCGGCATCGAGGGCGCGGAACAAGTTGGCTTTGTCGTCGCGGTATTTTTCCCAGGTGCCATGGAACTCCAGGTGTTCATGTCTGACGTTGGTCATGACGCCCACATCGAAGGCTATGTCGGCAAGCCTACCGGTTTTGGGCGAGAGCCCGTGGGACGAAGCCTCGACGACCGCGTACTCGAAGCCTGATGCAACCATGCGCGCTAGGTGTTCATGCACGGTGGTCGCCTCGGGCGTAGTCTGGTGTTTTGGGTTTGCCTCAACCTTTTCACCGACGCGGTATTCCACGGTCGAGAAGAAGCCCGCCTTGGCGCCGGCGAGGTCAAGCAGTCGGTAAATGAGCCAAACCGTAGTACTCTTGCCTTCGGTCCCCGTAACGCCTATGACGACCAGTTTTTTTGACGGGTAGCCGTTGAAGGCCGCCGCGATAGGTGACATGGCTGCGCGCGCATCGGGCACCCGCACATAGGCAATGCCGGGTTTTGGATCGGTAATGACTCGTTCATGCACGATAGCAACGGCCCCGGACTCGATTGCCCTGCCTATATAATCGTGGCCATCACTGTGTAGTCCCGGAAGGGCGAAGAACAGGAATCCTGCGCGGATTTCCCTGGAATCGTAGGCCAGGCCCTCAATAGTGATATCGGTATTGCCGACTGCCGTGTCTGCCTGGGATGGCGAAAGGATATCGTTAAGTCTCATGGTCATGCCCAGATGGTAGCGAGGCAGGCGTTCTTGCGCAATAACCCGAAGCATTGACTGCCTCACTTATTGGCTTGAAGCTAGCCTTGATGGCGGGTATCATTGGCGTCCTGGGAGAACACCATGTATACAATCCGCGTAGAGACGACGTTCGCCGCCGCCCACTTCCTCACTGAATACCACGGCAAGTGCGAACGCCTCCACGGTCACAATTACCTCGTCCGGGCCTTTGCACGAGGCGCCGAACTGGATTCAGCCGGCATGCTAGTGGACTTTGGCGTTATCAAGGACAATCTACGGACTGTCTGCGCCAGGCTCGACCATACCTGCCTGAACGACAATCCCGCCTTTGCCTCGTCGCCGAGCGCGGAACGGATCGCCCGTTATGTTTTTGACGAGATGATGAAGCTCGATCCGGCTCTGCCGCTATCCGCGATGGAAGTCTTTGAGACGGATACGAGCATGGCGCGGTATGAGCCTTAGGCAGCAAACGCTGTCCGTTTTGCCAGAGCCTGCCGGCTACTGTTCAAGCCAGCTGATACCCTATCTGGGCAACAAACGCGCGTTACTGCCGCGTCTGATGCCGGTCTTTGAACGGCTCTCCGAGGGGCTTACGGCACCGCGTTTTCTGGATTGTTTTGCCGGTTCCGGCGCGGTCTCACGACTTGCCAGAGCCATGGGCATGAACGTGGCCGCCAATGACTGGGAACCTTACAGCGAGGCCGTAAATTCATGCTGGCTCTGCCTCGGTCCCACCGACATCGAGCGGGCTTTTGGTGGAACAAAAGGCTTGACCTCGGTCCTGGCCGACTGGAACGCTATGCACCCGGCCGCGGATTATCCCCTTGTTCCTGCTAGCGCCCGTGGCGAGCCTTACATCGCGCGCTGGTACGCTCCCGCAGATACGGCCAACCCAAGACTCGGCGAAGAGCGCCTCTTCTATACCGCTGAAAACGCCGCTTTCATAGACCGAGTCAGGACGAGGCTTGAAAACGAATATCCGAATCCCCAGCCTGGCTCTGCCGACGATATACGTCGTAAGATATTGCTTGGCGGGATTCTCCTGGAAGCTTCAGTGCATGCCAACACCTCGGGCGTCTTCAAGGCTTATCACCGAGGATTTGGCGGCAACGGCCAGGACGCGCTTACCCGCATACTGGGACGCATGGAGCTCGAAGCGCCGATTTTGCCCGAAGCTATTCCCGCGAGGCTTTTTAAGGAAGACGCGCGCGTATTCATGACGCACGAGAGCGCCGATATAGCATACTTCGATCCACCCTATAATCAGCATCAGTATGGTTCAAACTACCACCTGCTCAATACGATATTGCGCTGGGACGGACGACCTATGTTGCTGGATCCAGTTCTGGAAGACGGCTTATCGAAGAAGGCCGGGATCCCCGTCGAGTGGAAACAAACACGATCGCAATTCTGCGTCAAGCGAGAAGCCCGGCAATCAATCGCGGCCTTGCTAGATGCCTGTGATGCGGCCAAGCTGGTCTTCAGTTGGAACGCCGACGGTCATCTGAGCGGCGAGGATATGGTGGAATTGCTTTCACCGCGTGGCCAGCTCGACATCGTCGCCCTCGACTACGTGTCGTACCGCGGCGGCAGGCAATCCGCCAGCCGGAGCGCACGCAGCCGTGAATATCTATTCGTTGTTGATACCCGCGCCGCATCCCGCGATTCCGGACTGGCCAGGCTTTCGTTGTCAGAGCTGGCTGGGCGGGATGAAGCCCTGAGATCGTCCTACGATCCTTTAAAAGTGACTGCGGCTTTCTGCCTCGGTTCAGGCCTCGACGAATTCCCCGAATCGGGTGTATTTTTCGCCAAGGATCTGAGGAAACCAGGCGACGCGGCTACCGACATTCTGACAGCCATGGAGCCCAGACGCAGAGGCCGTTTCATCGAGGCGCTCTCGGCCTGCGCCTGTTGTGACATCGTCGATGAATTGACTGTTCTTGAGTCATTGGCCGTCAGTTTCGTCAGCAAGGGAGACCTTGCCGGAGCGCGACGGATTTCAGGAGAAGCGCCGCGCTTGATACGAAAACTTGCGCACGACAAATACGCTAAGGAATTCGATCGCTTCATCGTCACCTTCAACGCGATAGGCGCCGCGTGCAATAGCGTGGGGCTTTCGGCAAAGCTGAAGAATCTCGAACAGCTTATGCAACTCAGATCCAACGAGAAAGGTACACTGTCATGATGCGTTTTTTCTTCCCTGTACAGGATCGCTCGTCGCTTTCTGTTTCGCTCCAAAAACGTCTGCCTATCCTCATCAACGCGAATATGCTGCTGTTCGTGTATTTTCTTGCCGCAACGTTCATCCGGTATCGAGGCGATCCCGCGGGCACGCGGAGCTTCCTCATCGCAGTCATCGCTACCGATGTGCTGTACCCGATTTCACTGGCTCTCGTCAAAGGACGGCGCTACGGAGCGGCGGCCTGGGTCAGTACGTTTGCCATGTTTCTGAACGTGCTCTGGATAGGCGTCCTGTTGCCTATAACCGGCGCTGCCGACGTGTACCGTTTTACCCTGTATCTGGTGGGATCAGGAGTAGCCAACAGTCTCGTTGCCATCAATAGAAAACAAATCGCGACGTATTCAATCGTGAGCGTCTCGGCGTTCATAATCTGCCTGTTTCTGGTCTACGCTCCGGCTCTGCCTGACGAGTTGGCCGCGCTCAAGATGATATCCACGACCACCTTACTGCTCGCCATCGCCATCGATTTATGCCTCATACTAAGCGAGCGGCTGTCCATAGGGCTCGTGGTAATCGCGGAAGATGGCTTGTCCGCCAATGAACGCAAGGCGGCCGCTCTGTCTCTCGTGCTCCAGCGAGCGGCGGAGAACCTTCGCATAGGCGACGAACTCGTGGGCGCCGCTGAACGCGCCAAGGGTAACGGGCAAGAGATACGGGCGTCGATAGATTCAATTCGTCAGGATTCAATGGGGCTTGCGGCTGACGCGAAGGCCGTCGATGCGGTTTATACAGGCATCATAGGCAAGGCCGACGACATGCGTTCAGGCGTTACCGAGCAGAACGCCTCGCTGGCAATGACAAGCGAAGCGATTTCTAAGATCCTGACGACAATAAGCGCGCTTGCCGAGATCGCCCGCTCGAAGAAAGCGGCTCTGGACGAGGCAGTCAAGAAACTCTCTGATCAACATGGAAAGGCGCGCGAAATCGCCGACGGCATAGATTCAATAGGCAAGGCCTCAAAAAATGTGCTTGGCGTCGCGAGCGGGATAATGGATATTTCCGAAAAGACAAATATGCTCGCGATGAACGCCTCCATAGAAGCCGCGCACGCTGGTTCGGCCGGGAAGGGTTTCTCCGTACTCGCTATGGAAATACGGAAGCTATCAGAAGAATCGCGTATCAACACTACTGCCATAGGTGAAGCTCTGGCCAGAAACGGCGACGTCGTCAAAGGCGCGTCCAAGACCATAGATCGTTTCGTAGCAGAACTCGCAGTGCTCAACGGCACGGTCGCGGGAGCTTTCGACGCCATGGGCGAAATAATAGACGGATTGGGAAATATTTCAGCGAGCGCCCGGCAATTGTCATCGGCAACAGACGAGATGGTAGCTACTTCAAACGCGGTTTCCAGGGATGTCATCGCCGTGAGCGGAGAGATTCAAAACTCCGGAGGCCGGGTTGCGCATATTACGGAATTCGCTTCTGTCGTCGAAGCCAAGGTGGTAAAAACCGCCGCGGCGTTTTCGACGATAGAACGAGAACTGGAGCGCGTCGCCGAGATCGGCAAGGCCAATGTTGAAAATGTTGAGGCTCTGGACGCGCAACTGCGTGCCGTCCGGAAAAACTGAACCTGGTTACTCCGAAGCCGGCGGCTTTGGGATGTCTTTGGCGCCGCCGTCTTTGGGGCCGTTCTTTCGGCGTCTGTGCCTGCGTTTCTGCAAGGGAGCAGATCCGCCTGATGTACCGGGCGTCGCGCCGCTACTGGCGGGACCACTGCCGGCGGGGACTGCGGGGAGCGAGGGCGTTACGGGCATGCCCGGCAATAACGGTTGCATACCCGCCGGCGGATTGGCATTTTCAGAAGACTGCTGAGGTCTAGAAACGGGCGCGCGCCTTGGACGGTCGGCCCCGGAAGAGTCGCGGTAAGACCGTTGGGGCCTATCGCGATTCTGTTCCCTGGAAGGGTCCCTGAACGGAGTGCGGCCGGGGTCTCTGTTTGGGTCACGGGCGGGTTCCCGGTTGGCGGGCCGTAACGGTTCGCGGCCTGGTTCCCTGCGCTGACGCCTGTCTTCTTCGCCCATAGGGCGGTGGGGTCGTTCCGCGGGGCTACCGCCGACGCGGGGGCGCCTTCGGGGATCGGGGCGCTTGGTGCCTTCGAGTTTGACGTCCTTGCGGGCGGCTTCTTCTTCTTCGGCTATCGCAAAGAAATTCTCAGGCTCTATATCGTGGACGACGCCGGAATCAAGTAACTTGCAGACGAATGGAAAACCGTAGCGTACGGCGATCTTGGAGGCGCGCTTGAGTTCCACCAGGTCGGCGAGCGCCACCGAGACGCCGTGCTTGCCGGCGCGGCCTGTGCGGCCCGCGCGATGCATATAGACCGTCGGCTCCTCGGGGAGATCGAAGCTGATCACGTGAGATACATCAGGCAGATCCAGTCCGCGCGCGCCGAGGTCGGTGGTTATAAGCCAGCGGGCGGCGCCGGAGGAGAATTCCTGCAGCGCGTTGCGACGTTCGGTGCCGTCTTTATCGGATTTGAGCACAACGGCGGGGAAACCCAGGTACTCTAACCGCTTCTGGATGGTAAAGATGGTCGCGTTGGATGAGGCGAACAGGAGGCAGCGTTCCGGCTTGACCGCGGCCTCGAAGCGCCTCAGAAACTCCAGTTTGGAGCGCGACGCCGAATGGAAGCACCAGTGCTCTATTGAGGTCCTGAGCGATTCCGAAGAGTCGATCATCAGTTTTACCGGATCGCGGAACCAGGCCGACGAGCGCTCCACTGTTCGGTTGGGCAGCGAGGCCGATACCAGAAGTCGACAACAGGTAGAAGGAAGGGCCGTAAGCAATTCAGAAGTAATATCGATGGCTTCGTTCTCGAAAAGCCGGTCGGCTTCGTCAAGGACGGCCCAGGCGCAGGCTGACAGGTCGATGTGCCCGGCTAGCGCGAGATCTCGGATGCGGCCGGCGGAACCCACGAGAATGTGGGGCTTCTCCGCGAGCCTGTCCAGTTGGCGCCTGAGCGGGATTGATCCAAGAGCCGATGCGACGCGGATCGGCAGTTCTGCCGCTTCGACGAGTCGGATAGTTTCGCGTTCTATCTGGGCTGCCAGATCATGGGTTGGCGTGACGATGATAGCCTGGAGTATCCGCGCGTCGACGTCGAGTGACGATAGGATGGGCGCGAGGTACGCAAAGGTCTTGCCTGTTCCAGTAGCGGAACTCAAGTAGGCGTCGCGCCGTTCCTGGATTGCCGGTATGGCTAGTTTCTGTATTTCCGTGGGGGCTTCGAACCCTAGCGAGGCAAAAGCCTTTGCTACGGCGAGGCTCAGCCCGAGGTCCGTAAATTCTTGCATCGGCAGATAATCGCATATAAGTGCCGCTCTGGGCAAGTATCGAAGTCCTTTCTCGCTCGCGGGTTGCGATTGCCATGTAGGGCCCTTATTCCGTATAGTAGTTTGAAATGAATCTAGAAGCCTTCATACTCGGTTGCGGCGGCATGATGCCGCTACCGCATCGCCATCTGACCAGCGTGCTCCTGCGCCGTGAGGGAGACCTGTTCCTCTTCGACGCCGGGGAGGGTACCCAGGTATCGCTCCGCAGGCTTAACCTGCGCTGGAAGAAGATAAACGCCATATTCATCTCGCACACGCACGCCGACCACGTGACGGGCCTGCCCGGGCTCCTCATGCTGTCTAGCCAGGTCGACCGGGATGAACCGCTCTACATCTACGGTCCTCCTAGGATTGCCGAATACGTTGAGTCCAGTCGGCGCGTGCTGGACATGTACATCAACTACGAGATAATTATCAAGGAAATCCAGGCTCCAGGCGTCTGCTATGAGGGGGAGGGTTTTCATATACGCGCCTTTCCGCTCCGGCACACCAAGACCTGCTACGGCTATACCATGGAGGAAGACCCGCGTCCTGGCGCCTTTCATCCGGAGCGGGCCGTCGAACTTGGCGTTCCGCGTGGGCCTCTCTGGTCAAAATTGCAGGCGGGCGAGAGCGTCGCGGCCCTTGACGGCGGCATAGTGAATCCTGAAGACGTGCTGGGGAAAACCCGGTCCGGACGAAAGTTCAGCTTCGTCACCGATTCGCTGTACTTTCCGGAAATAGCGCCAGAGGTGGCCGGCTCCGACTTGTTCGTATGCGAGGGAATGTTCGAACGGGAACTGCTGCAGAGCGCCATCGAAAAGAAGCATATGGCGGCGTTCCAGGCCGCTACGCTCGCGCGGGATGCCGGCGCCATTAAGAAACTGGCGCTTATCCATTACAGTCCGCGCTACGCGGAGCAGGAACTGCGCATACTCCAGGACGAGGCTCGGGAGATTTTTCCCGAGACGGTACTCTCAAAGGACCGCATGCGATTCTCTATAGACTACATCGACTAAAAAGTACCCGTAACCGCGAGAGCGGTCATTTGTTTGTAGCCCATACGCAGCGGGAGGATGTAATGATTGAAGTTTCGGGGCTCGTAAAGCGTTACGGCGCTTTTGAAGCCGTACGCGGAGTAAGTTTTGCGGTAGGCTCGGGCAGGATCGTCGGACTCCTTGGGCCTAACGGCGCCGGCAAGACAACCATCATGAAAGTTCTGACCGGGTACCATCGGCCGAGCGCCGGTTCCGCGGTTCTGGGCGGCAAGGATGTGGTACTGGATCCCTTGGGCGTCAAGTCGCTGGTAGGGTATCTGCCCGAAGGCGTACCGCTGTATCTAGATATGACCGTGACCGAATACCTGTGCTTTGCGGCCGCTGCCCGAGGATTGCCTAAAACCGTTGGCAAGGCAGCGAGCCGGTCGGCTATAGAGAAAGCCCTGGTTGACTGCGGTTTGACCAGCGTCGCGGGCGTCAGAATGGAAAAGCTGTCCAAGGGTTTTAGGCAGCGTGTCGGCCTTGCGCAGGCCATTGTGCATGATCCAGCCATTCTCATTCTTGATGAACCGACCACGGGGCTGGACCCCAACCAGATACTCGAAATACGTTCGCTTATACGCAACCTAGGGGCCGAAAAAACGGTAATCTTGTCCACCCACATACTCCAGGAAGTCGAGGCGCTCTGCTCAGAGGTGCTCATTCTGAATGAGGGCCTCATCGTCGCCCAGGGCAGCGCGGCGGCGATAGCCGCGGGCATGCAGGGCGAGGAACGCCTCGAATGCGCCGTCAAAGGCGTGACTCCCGAGGCGCTTGCTATCCTTCGCGGCCTTCCTCTCGTGCGTTCTATTGAAGTGCTTGCGCACGACGGCCTGCCGAATGTCGAGGCCCCGGCAGGCTCCATTGTCAGGAATGGCGAGAGGATACGCGTTGTCGCGGGTCCGGGCGATGGCGATGCTGTTGCCGAAGCCGTCTTTGATTGGGCCGCCGCATCGGGTTGCAAGCTTCTAGAGATGCGGCGCGAACGCCTCTCGATGGAGGATATTTTCGTAAGGCTCACCAGGGAGGATGCTGGACGATGAACGGTACGGTAACCATCGCAAGACGGGAAATAGCGAGTTACTTCAATTCGCCTGTCGCCTATATTTTCATAATAGCGTTCCTGCTGGTCTGCGGAACGCTATTTTTCTTTTTCGAGACGTTTTTTGCGGCGGGTCAAGCCACGATGCGAGGCTATTTTTCTTTGATGCCCATCGTATTGTCGGTGTTGACGCCGGCCCTTACGATGCGGCTCTGGGCCGAAGAGCGGCGACAGGGCACCTATGAGCTACTCCTTACGATGCCGTTCACGGATGCCGAACTCGTCGTGGGCAAGTACGCGGCGGCGATGACTGTGATAGCGGCGGCTCTGGCGCTCAGCCTGCCGGTGCCGCTCTTCGCTTCGCTCTTCGGCCGTTTTGACGCGGGGACTATAGTAGCGGAATACCTGGGGGCTCTGCTAATGGCCTCAGCCGTCGTGGCGATAGGGCAGGCGGTCTCGGGAGCCGCGAAGAACCAGATGAGCGCCTTCATGGCCACCGTACTCATACTCTTGTCGCTCAGCCTATTATCCCAGCTGACCATGCTGATCGATATGCCGTCCGTTCTGGCCAACATCATCAACTGGGTCTCACTGGCGTACCATTTTTCGTCATTTTCCCGGGGCGTCGCTGATACGCGAGACGTTGTGTACTTTATACTGATCACCGTCGCCTGCCTCTATGCGACGACGCTGCTCTTGTCCGCTGGCAAGTGGAGGTGAGCAGATGATGACAAGACTGAAGAAGCAAGAACGACGGCTCGCGTTGTTGGTCACGCTCGGCCTCGTCCTTGCGGCAATAGCCTCGACGATGTTCTATATCAGGTTGGACTTGACCTCCAGCCGGACCTTCACGTTGTCGAAGGCCGCCCGCGCCTTGCGCGAGGAAATTCCCGAGAGTGTCCGGATCAGCTACTTCGTGTCAAAGAGCCTAGCCGACCGTCATCCGGGCCCTGCCGCGATCGAAGATTTCCTCCGAGAACTCGAGGCAGCCAACAAGGGCAAGATTCGCGTCAGGGTGGTCGATCCCACCAAGGATCCGACCGAAGCCGAGCAATTCGGCGTAGCGGCGCAGCAGATGCAGGTGGTGGAGCGATCGGAACAACGCGTGGCCATGGTGTACACCGGTATCGTCATCGAATATCTGGACAGGCATGAGACTATTCCCGCTGTGCTGGCTACCGAAACACTTGAATATGAACTCGTTAAAACCATACGCGCGGTGGTGGGAGATATTCACCTCGTGGCCGGTCTGTTGATTGGCGATGAGGACAAAACAGTCGCCAACGACTATCAGACCCTCTCAGGCAGTCTTGCAAGGGCCGGTTATGAGCCTCGTGAGATAACCCGCGGAAAAGTCATAGAGGACGACGTAGACCTGCTATACGTTCTCGGCAACGCGTCCCTTGACCGTTACGACGCGGCGTTCATCGACGCCTTCCTGATGCGCGGCGGAAAGATCTTCTTCGCGGTAAAAGGCGTCAGCGTCAATCCAGACTACGGCCTCGCCGCCGCGGCTGTGCCCGAAGGCGGGCTCCTTTCGCTGTTGGCCACGTACGGTTTCGATGTGCAACGGCGACTCGTGTTAGATCAATCCAACTTGACCGTACCGTTTCAGACGCAGCGACAGGGCGGCGGCTATCAGATCCAGTACCTCCGATATCCGCACTGGGTTGCCGTAGACGCGCGATTCGTAGACCCCGACAGTCCGATGACGGCACGCTTCGCCGGGCTGGATCTCTACTGGCCCAGCCCCATCACGCTCAGGCCCCTCACGGGCGTGGAATACAAGGAACTCGCTAAAACAACGCCCAAGGCCTGGCTCCAAACTCAGGATTTTGCGGCGGCTCCAGAAGACCAGCCACGATACGCCCTCGAACAGGCCGAGACTACAGGGCAATACCTCGTAGCGGCTTCCGCGACAGGCTCGTTCCAGAGCGCCTTCGCAACTGGCGATCTTCCCTTCCGTGATGGAGCGCCGCCGCCCCCGAAACCCGTATCATTTACTTCCTCCCCGACCCGCGTAGTCGTCGTCTCGTCGGCTGACTTTCTTACTGATCTGATGAAGATGAGCGACTCGGGTTTTAACGCGGCGTTCGCGCTTTCAGCCGCCGACTGGTTGAGTTCACGCGATGATCTCATAGCCATCCGCGCCCGAGCCGTGACCGATATTCGCCTCAATAAGATAAAGGACCAGGGGCTGCGCGAGTTCCTTATAGTCTTGACTTACATCGTTACGCTCGGTCTCGTGCCGTTTTGCGTCATAGTCTGGGGCTTTGTGCGCTTCGCGAAGAGAAACCGAGCCGAGCGTGAATCTCGCGCGCCGAGGGGAGGCGAGGCATGACCGATTACCGAAACAAGCTCCGGATACTGATCGCCGTCGACGCGTTTTTGACCGCGGCCATCACACTTGGGTTCGTGTTTTCCCCTCGCTCGTCAGACGCCCGCTCAACTAGCTTCGATCTGCTTGAATCGGCCGCGTCGATATCGTCCATCGGGATAGACGGCCCGGATGCCGTGGAACTC
>CAZNCK010000026.1:23295-31448 GCA_964571545.1 uncultured Treponemataceae bacterium
CGTCCGCGCGGGAAACGGCTGGACCATGAACTCGCCGGACGGCGCCCTGCCGGCCGACGGCGCCAGGATCGAGTCCTTCCTCAAGACCGTAGATTCGGTTTCGCGCCTCGAGCCCGTGGCCAAGGATAAGGTTTCATGGTCTGCCTTGGGACTAGAGGGGACTTCCGTCCGCAGAATCACGCTGGCGGATTCCAAAGGCGCCATCAAGGGTGATTTTATGCTGGGCAACTATGCGCCGTCGCCGGGCGCTGTTTATTTTGCGCTCTCCGATGGCCCGGAGGCCTACAGCGTTGCCGCGGGCATGGCCTCGTACATCCTGGGCAAGCGTAGTTCGTGGCTCGACCTCCGGGCCTGGACCGCGCCGCCTGCCGCTGAATCCGTGCAGCAACTTATCGTACGCGGCGTTCTTGAGGGCGCCGGCGGAAACATGCAGGAATTGGCCTACACGGCCACCCGTTCGGGGGCCGGTTGGGTCTCTGACGGCATAGCCCTCGATGGAGCCAGGGTAGAGGCGCTCGTGCGTGCTCTGGCCACGCTCCGAGGCGAGGATTACGCTCCCGCCGCGGAACCCGCAGGCGAGGCTGTCGTTACCGTGGAGCTGAAACTCGGCAATGGCCGTTCATTGAACCTGTCCGTAGAAGCCAAGCGTGAAGATGGCCGCTATCCCGCCCTTTCATCTCAGCGAGACCGCCGGCTGTACCTGCCTGCCTGGTCGCTTACAGAGGCGCTGAAGCCTCTTGATCAACTGAAGGCCGCAGCAGGATCCTAAAGGTTATATTGAAAGAACGGCCGCGTCAGGAAACCAGGGTTTTCTACGCGGCTGTTTTTATTGTCCCGCGAGATACGCCCGGAATTTTTCCGGATCCGGTCTGAACGCTATGATCCCGGCGCGGCTACCCTGGCTGGCTTTGGCAAGGGCTGCCATCGCCTCGCCTATGATGCGATCTGCGTCCACGAGGCGTCCGGCTCGGGAACTCAAGCCGATATGGATGTCCGTGGAACCATTGGCGTTCTCGCTTCGGAACATGAGCGCCAGTTTTTTGAGGAGTTCCTCGCTCATTCTAAGCGCATGATCCACATCCATGTTAGGCAGAATGCAGGCGGCGCCGCCTTCCCCGAAGAGGAAGGCCATGTCCTTAAAGCTGAAGAAATCTCGCACCGTCGCCGCGAATAAATTGAATTCCTCGTCTCCGCGTTTCCAACCGTTAAACGATGTAATAAGGAGTGAAAGATCCTGTTCGAACGACGCGGACCGTCGAAGTTCTGAACTCAGCCGCTCCCTCAGGTAGGCTTCCCAGCCCAGCCCTGTTTCGGCGTCGAAGAGGCCGCGAGGGCCATCCAGAATACCTTCAGGTAGGTCCGCCGGGCGGATGAAGGCAGCCTGCGGCGGATTCGCCTCCTCAAGACTGACAGGGTCGACCTTCGATAAAGGCTCGGTTTTAGGCGCTGATTCGGCATCCTCGAAAGGATTTTCAGAATACAAGGATGATTCTTCGATGAGCATGTGGGGAATATCAGGCGACCAGTCTTCATGAGTCGGCCTTATTTCGACAGGAATTTCAGGCGTCGATTCTTGTTCGTCAAGCACATTCAGCGCGGATGGTCGCGTATTCGAGATTATCAACAACCAGGCTATGAGCATGGCCAGTAACGCCGCGAAAACTACGGCTGCGTCCCTGACGGCGTAGAACACCGCTTCCTGGCTCAGGGTGACGTAGAGGGCCTCAAGCGCTATTCCTGAGGACAGCGTGCCGCTCAGCCTGGTTGTCGTACCTTCGGGTTGTTCAAACGCCAGGCCGTCTGCCGCGCGCTTGTAGTACGGGGACGCGCTCGGCTTGGCATAGAGCACTTCTCCAGAAGAATCCTTGAGGATGACGGCAAGCAGGCGTTCCTGTTTGCGCCAGGCGGTTCCCGCTTCGGCCCTCCAGTCATCGCTTGAGACGTCGGAGGCTTGAGCCACGGTGTTCAGGGCCGTTCGGCGAAGTTCCGAGAATGAGGCGAGCGACTCGCGTCTGCCTTCTTCGAGGGCGCGTGAAATACGCAGGACTGGCCACGCGGCGATGGCCGCGACGACGAGGCAAGAACAAATTGCTATCAGTAATGGTCCACGTTTCATGGTGGTAGAGTATAATCCTTATATCGGGATTTGTGGAACCGAAAGGAGGCAGTATGTCCGTAAGGTCGAGGATGTTGCCGGCAGGCTGGTATCCGACAGTACGCCGCGAGGCGGAAGCCAAGCTCGGAGCCTGGGACCGGGTTGATGCCGCGTCTCATGCTGAAAAAGCACTGGCCTGCATCGGGCCTCATGCCGGCTGGTATTATTCCGGCCGGATAGCCTGGGCCGCCTGGCGCTCAGCCGCGGATTCCGACGCGATCGTCGTCATCGGCGGCCATCTGCCTGCGGGTTCGGATTTCAGGTACTACTCGGAAGACGGCTTCGAGACGCCGTTCGGCACCCTCGTTGCCGACAAGGCCCTGAGCGACGCCGTCGTTCGGGCTGTGTCGGCAGTGCCTGAAAAAAACGCCGACAATACCGTTGAGATCCACTTGCCTATGGCCGCGCACCGGTTTCCAGGCATCCCGGTGGCCTGTTTCAGGGCGCCCAACGACGAGCGCGCCGCCCAGCTTGGTTTGGCGATAGCCGAGTACGCGGCGGCCTCAGGCAAGAAGGTTTTCGTTATTGGTTCCACCGACCTTACCCATTATGGCGCGACCTACGGTTTCGAGCCGGCGGGGCGCGGCCCGGAAGGTTTTCCGTGGGCTAGGCGCGCTGACAAGGCCATCGTTGAGGCGTTTGTCGCGATGGACGAGGCCGCCGCGCTCAAACGAGCCGAAGTCGATAGTTCCGCGTGCTCTGTCGGGGCTGCGATCGCCGCGATTGCATACGCCAGGCACATGAAGGCGCTACGCCCGCGGCTACTGATGCGGGGGTCAAGCGACGAGTCGGCGCCCGGCAGCGATTCGTCGGTGGGCTACTGCGCCGTCGCGTTTATGCGCTGAGTCTCAGTCCGCCAGCGCCGCCACCGCGGCCTTGTAGCTTCGGCCACGGTCAAATTCGTTTTTGAACATGCCAAACGATGTACAACCCGGCGACAAGACAGCCACGGATCCTGGTTTTGCATGACGCGCCGCTTCTGCCACGGCCTTGTCTATATCGTCATAGGGACCGCGATACGCGATGGCATCGGAATCCAGCATGGCCCTGATCTTGTCGGTGCCGGTGCCGGCCAGCAATACGAGACAGTCTGCCTTGCCGTATGCCGCGCGGGCCACCTCGAAGTCCAGTTTCTTGTCGGTTCCGCCGGTTATGAGCACCACGGGCTCCTCGAACGCCTCGACCGCGGCGAGGGTCGCCTCGGGAACGGTGGCCGCGGAGTCGTTGTACCACCTGACGCCCCGGCGCTCTCGTATCGGTTCCAGGCGGTGTTCAACGCCGGTAAACATGGCGGCCGCGGCCCCGATTGCCTGTGGATCCGCTCCGCAGGTCCAGGCCGATATGGCTGCCGCGGCTATGTTGCGCCGGTTATGTGCGCCCGGCACTAGCAGTCTAGCTGGTACCAGCTCGATTGCCCTAAGCCCCGGCAAGGTCGCGACGCATGGTTCCTTGCCATCCGGAATCTCGATCCCGAAAACGCCGGCCGGTAGTTCGCGGCCGTAAGCCAGCTTCCTGGCCCTCGTTTCCGAGGCGAAAGACCTGCCATAGAGGTCGTCTATATCGTAGATCGTCCAGTCTTGAGCGTCCTGGTCGGCATAAATGAGGCGCTTGTCGGCGACGTAGGCCTCCATGGTACCGTAGCGGTCCAGATGGTCGGGTACTATCCGAGTGAGCGTTGCCACCCCGGGCTTGAGCGCGCCTAGGCCCTTGAGGTCGCCGAGCTGCCAGCTAGACAGTTCCAGCACGACTACGTCCTCCGAACGAGTCTCGTCGAGGAAACCCAAGGGCGAAACGGTGATGTTGCCGCCGAGAAACGCCTTGATGCCGCTATGGTTGAGCATCCAGGCCAGGGCTGTCGCGGTCGTCGATTTGCCTTTTGATCCGGTGACGGCGGCGATGCGTGCGGGGCAGAACCTCAGGAACAGCGACAGGTCGGTCTCGACCGCCTTGGCGACGCCGAGGTATTGGTTGTCGGGCCTGACGGCAGGATTCTTGATGACGAGATCAGCGCTGGAGAAGTCCGCTTCGTCGTGGCGGCCGAGTACATAGCGAATATCATACCCTGACAACGCTGCAATGGAGTCCGCGAGGGCTGTCTCGTCTTTGGTGTCGGTTACAGTGACCCGCGCGCCGCGTTCCGAAAAGAACCTGGCGGAGGCTACGCCGCCGCCATTGAGACCGAGTCCCATGACGGTGACGCGGAGGCCCTTGATGTCTTCAAGCCGTATCGTTTGCATAGTCGAGTGAGTACTCCTTCTGCTCGCGTTCATTGAGGTAGGCTTCCACGCTGAAGTGCGAGAGCGGTGCCTTCCATGTTTCGGGTACTTTGCTTCTGAGCGCCGCAAAATGAGGCATGGATTCCGCAAACTTGTCGTTCTTAAGCGCTTCCTGGATGTGGCTGATTTCCGGAGTCAGGAATTGCACGGCACGGTGCAGCAAGGGAATCATCTTGCGCCTTCCATCCGAACTCATGATGGGCGAGGTGGCGCACAGCGTCATGTACTTGCAGAAGAGCGGATAGAACGGATAGACGCGTTTGCCTGGCGGCACGAACAGTTTGGTAAAGAATTTGGATAGATCAGAATCCATCCAGATGCCCCGCACGCGATAGCCCTTGCCCGTCTCGCCTATCCAGGTCTGGGAAATCAATTGCCGTATCCTAAACGCTTTGACTCTGCCGGACTCCCACATCACCGCTTCAAGCGGGATTATCTCTGATTCCATATAGATGCGGCGCGTCGAGTAGGCCTGCGTGAGGTCGTTTGTGCCCGCCTCGAGTGTCTCCGCGTCAAAAGGGCGGGGCAGGAGGTCTACCCTGAGCAGGTACAGGTAGACGTCGTTGTCGGCCTTGTACAGGCGATAGAAGCACGGTTTGAGTATCTCAGCCGGATCGAAGAAATAGGTCAAGCCGGAAAAGCATTCTGGAAGGTTCTTTGCGAGCTGCGCCACGATATCCCGTAAGGCGGTTGCGTAGTTTGCGTCGGGGACAGGTTTGCGAATATCGTGGTGTATTGGAAGGCGCGGTACAAAGATAGGCGAACCGAGTTCAATGAAAAATTCTTCGCCCTGATTGTAATGCATGGCATACGGGCCATTTCTAGCACCCGGGGATATTTCGAGTATGACCTGGTTTATGCCAGAATCGATGTACGCAATCTTGATTTCATTGAGCAACTGCTCCATATTTTGTCTGAGTATATAGAGGCATCTTGAATAAATCAACGATATCATCGAAGGATAGCGCGTGGCTCCGCGTTCCGAGTCCTGGAGGTTTATTAATGAAGGCTCTGATCGCGCGTTGCGTTTTGGTGTGTTTTTTCTCGTTAGTTGCCGTGCATGTTTGGGGGCAGACCGTTGCGGTGGCCGTCGTCGAATACTCCTCAGGCGATGACATTGTCGTCATCAGGCAGGGCAAGCGGGTCGCCATCAAGGATCCGATAGGCTTGGAACTGCTCCAGGGGGATCAGGTGCAGACCGGCAAGTCGGTGTTCATGGAGATGAGACTCTTGAACGGCGGCGCCGTCTTGAAACTGGCAGAGAACACAACGTTCATTCTAGAACGGCTCACCGATGGGCAAACCTCCCTGCAGCTTGTCTACGGAAGAATACGGGCCAAGGTCGAAAAACTAGCCGGCACCGATTCGTTCTCAGTTCGTAGCACGCAGGCTACAGCGGGCGTGCGCGGGACGGATTTCGGCCTCGATGTGACTACATCCAGGACCGTTTCCTCGGCTATGACGACTCGTGCCTACTGTTTTGAGGGTTCGGTAGAGGTCATCGCCTATGTCAGGTCAGACGTGCTGGCCGCTGAGGCGCTGGAGCCGATTCCTCGGGCATTCGTGATAACCGCTGGCGAGATGGTCCAGGTAGAAGGCGAAACGGGAAAAACGGATGCTGCCAAGTCGATGGTAGACCAGGCGATACGCGATTTCTGGGTAGCCAACGACTACGTTGGCGAAACCTCGGCGCTTTCGCCGGCCGCGGGGCCCGCGGCGTCCAGTGTGTCAGCTGTTGTTGTTGTCCCGCCTGAAGCCACCGAGCCCGCGTCAGCAAGTGTATCCCTCGACGAACAGGCCATCTACAAGCAAGGTTATACAAAGGGCTACGACGTGGCCAAGGCGCTTTTTCAAGCGGCCGCCGAGACCGTGCCGGAAGGTTTTGTCAGGGCAGACGAGATGGCGGCCATTCGACGGGCAGTTCGATGGCAGAAGGGCAGTTTGGTGGCGGGCAGTCTGTTCGGACTGGGAGGCGCCGCTCTGGCCTTCTACGGTTTCAGTCTCGTCGACTCAGGCGACGAGGCCAGCGGGGTGAATTTCCTGCGTTATGGCGCGATAGCCAGCGCGGTATCCTTGCCCTTCCTGGCCATATCGTTGTTCATAACACCGTAGGTGCTTCGGCCGCGGTTCCCTGCTCCGGAGCTATGGCGTAACCTTGAGCAATGCGCCCCATATGCTCCTCGATGAAGGCCCTGTACCAGAGTTGTCCGAGTAGCTCATCGTGAGTTCCGAAACCGCGGGCCTTGCCGCCTTCCAAATACAGCACTTTGTCGACGTACTGCAGCGTAGATAGCCGGTGAGACACGATGACGAAGCCCAGCCCGGCTTGCAGTTCGTCGAGCCTATGCATCAGTCGCTCCTCGTTCGCCGCGTCCAGGCTGGCGGTGATGTCGTCGAAAAGCAGGAATTGCGGTTGCCTGGCTATGGCTCTGGCTATCGCCATGCGCTGCTTCTGGCCGCCGGAAAGACTTACGCCTCGTTGTCCCACGGCAGTCTTTTCTCCATCCGAGAACGACCTTAGTTCATCCTTAAGCTGGGCCGCCTCCATCGCCGTTTCGAACAACGTGTCACTGGGCGAATCGGAGCCAAAATCGACGTTTTCCCTGAGCGTACCAGTAAAAAGGAGGGCTTCCTGCGGCACGTAGCCTATCCTATCGCGATATGAACGCAGGTCGGCGGATCTCAGATCCACGCCGTTGATTCGGATGGAGCCGGTTTTGGGCGGCAACACGCCCAGCAGGGCCTTCATCAGAGTCGACTTGCCCGAGCCGACCGGGCCGATGACGCCGATGCGCTCGCCGCGCTTTATTGTCAGTGATATGTCGGACAGCGCGTCGCCGGGTCGGTCGCCGTACGCGAACGAAACGCCGTCCAGCGTTATCGTTTGGATATCCCCTATAGGTTCTGGTTCGGCCGGCGCGTGCGGTTCGGGAAAGGCTGCCAGTTCTTCAAGCCTGTCGATGTTCACGAATGCCCGTTTGCCGGAGACAAACAGCTGAGGTATGTCCAGAATGGGGTAAATGAGCATTGACAGGTAGGTATAGAACGCGTAGAAGGTGCCTATCGATATCTTGCCTTTGACCGCCATCAGACCGCCGGCGAACACAATGCCTACCTGTGCCACATAGTCGATGTACTGATAGATCAGGTGGAGCACCACCTCGAGTTTCGCGACAGCCATCTCCGTGGTCCAACGTGTCTGCAACACAGCGGAGAAAAAGCGCTTGTACTTGTCCTCGCAGGCATAGGCCTTAATTATGCGCACTCCGGAGAAACTCATCTCAAGTCTTGTGTTGATGGCGCTAATGGCCTGCTGATTCTTCTGGAATGTGTCGTAAATCCTGTCCTGCGTCACGTAGAACAAGCCTATCATCAGCGGTAGCGGAATGAGCGAGTACAGGGTCAGGCGCCAGTCCAAAAGAAACATGGCGCCCAGGCAGAAAGCGACCTTGCTGATAGACTCCACAGCCCTAAAAATGCCTGAACACAGAAACCAGCTGAGTTTAGGAAAGTCATACAGGTCGTCGGTCAACCGGGTGACGATGTCCCCCGAAGGAAACCGAGAGAAGAACGCGTAATCCTTGCCAAGCACCTTCTTCCAGTACTTCGAACGTATCGCATGCTCAAAGATGGAGTTAGTCACGCCCCGGACGCCGGGAAACAGCGAGGCCACCAGTCCGCCGAGGCCTACCGCCACGAATACCAGCAGGAGCCGGTTCACG
>CAZNCK010000026.1:31458-33625 GCA_964571545.1 uncultured Treponemataceae bacterium
CGGTTCACGTCGCGCATCGGCTCGGTAACGCCTGGCGTTTCCATGAGTCGCTGAATCATGTCCAATAGCCGCTTGCAAAGGTAGGGGTAGGCTACCGCGACGGCGCTCGAGAGGAGAGTGAGTAGAAACAACCCGGCTATCAGAGCCGGCTTTTCGCTCCAGATCCGCCCTATCCAACGTATATGGTTGACCCTGGGCGCCGAAGCGCCGGGTTTTGTATCGCTCATCTAACTGTCTCCGTTTCAGTTTCTGCTTCTATTATTGTTTCCAGGTCGGGAAATTGCAGCCGCACCAGTTCCCTGTATTCGGGCAACGCGTCTAAAAGCTCGCCATGCCGGCCTTGCGCTATAATCCGCCCGTCCTTGAAGAACAGGATCTTGTCCGCCTTCAAGATGGAAGAAAGTCGGTGCGCCACGATCAGCGCGGTACGGCCTTCCAGAAGCACTTCCAGGCTTTCCTGGATGCGGCGTTCCGTCGCCACGTCGACGCTGGCCGTGGCCTCGTCCATGATGATGATGTCCGCGCCGAACGCCACTGCCCGCGCGAACGACAGGAGCTGCTTTTCACCCATGGACAGGTTTGAACCGCGCTCGTGCAACTCCGTCTCCATGCCGTCGGGTAGACTCGCCACGAAAGCAGCGGCGTGCACGGTGCGTAAGGCCGCCAGCGCTTGCTCCGGCCCCAGCGTTTCGTCATAGACCCGGACATTTTCCAGTATAGTGCCGGGGAACAGGTATATGTCCTGCAACACCAGCCCTATCTTCCTGCGCCAGGCCTGGAGCGCAAGCTGGCCGAGCGGTTTGCCGTCTACCAGTATCGACCCGGCGGTGGCCTCGTAGAATCTGCACAGGAGACTCACCGTGGTCGTCTTGCCCGAGCCGGATGCGCCGACCAGCGCCACGGTCTCGCCCTTGTATATCGTGAATGACACGTGGTCGAGGACTGTCTCACCCTGCTTATACTCGAAAGAAACGTCGCGAAATTCAATTTCGTGCTCAAAATCGGGTGCGAGACCTGATCCCGCGGATTCTGGCGCAAGATCCAGAATGCTGAATATGCGCCCGAGGGCTACGCGCGCCTGCTGCATGCCCCTGATGTTCTCGCCGATGCTAAAAAGCGGCTCAAAGAGGCGGACGCCGTATTCTATGAACACAAGGAGCGTGCCTACAGTCAACGCGCCGGAGAATACGCTAGGCGCGACAAGTTTTATTATCAGCACCATGAACATAGGGCCACCCAGGAAGCTCATGAAGCCCATGGTCGTATATTCGGTCATACCGGCCTTGATCTCGGCGTCGCGCTTTTCCATGCTGGCGAAATCCAGTTTGCGGGCCGCGTGCTCGGTGCGATTAAAGGCCTGCACCACTTCAATGCCCTGCACGAACTCTGTGGCTATCGCTGTGATTTCCGCATACTTCTTGCGGCTTTTTTCGTACAGGGGCCTGAGCTTGTCGAAAATCAGGAAAAAACCAGCCAACAAGAACGGCGAGGGTATGAAGATGAAGGCGGCGGTTCTGGCGTCCATGGCAAAGAACACGGCGAACATCCCGAGAAAATAGATGATGTTACCGACAAGCATTATCCCCGTCTCGGAAAACAGCTGCTTAACCTTCTCCGTGTCGTTCTCGACGCGGGCCATCAGCTCGCCTACCGGGTGCTTGTCGAAGTACGCGACCGGCAAGGTCAGCAGGTGCGAAAACAGGTCCCGCTTTATGGTGGTGACGACATTGAGGCCCAGTCTGACTATGGTCGTGGTCTGGAAATAGGTGAGACCGCCCATGACGACTATTATGCCCAGGTACAAGAGCGCGTACAGTATCATGGCGCGGGTATCCTTGGCGGGGATGGCCGTGTCTACGAGTGCCCGAAGGATGAGCGGCCCCGCCAGCCTGGCTACAGTCGCCAGCGTCATGGCTATGAAACCGGTCAGGAACAGTCCCCAGAACGGCGAGAGGTAAGAAAAGAATCGCATAAGGCTTTTTCGGCGCCCAACCTTACTTTGTTTGCTCATACTATATGTTTAAGACTATATCGCGCGAGGGTGAACAGGGTAAAGAGACAGTTCGACTTTACAGGATCAAGACCCTCACTGCCAGGCTTTTCGGTTGAACAGGGCCGGATAGGCTGTGTGTTTTTATTAACATTAGGGGTTTGAGCTGATCCGAGG
>CAZNCK010000027.1:0-7393 GCA_964571545.1 uncultured Treponemataceae bacterium
TGGCTTTTGAAGGCATGAGCACAGGTTCAAGGCTGCCATCGCCCTTGGCTGGCTCCGCGACAGGCTTTTCAGCATCGGCTTCTTTTTCTGTCCTGGTCGAACCTATAGCTTCCACGAAGCCTGTCGCCTCCAGCGTGCCCTTGATATTTTCCCAGTTGAACACGAACAGCAACAGCGTGATGAGCAACATCACAAGCCAGATAAGGCAGCCGGTTCCATTTTTGTTACTGGAACTACTGGAGGGTCTCGTCGTTCGTTTCGCCATGATACCAGCGATACTAGCCGCGGTCCGCGCGCGGGGTCAAGGCAGGCGGGTTGCCGACCGGGCTCCGCAATCAATCGTCAGTCAGTTCCCCAAGCTGTGCCTTAGCCAGAGCGTCGCCCGGCTCCAGCTCCAGCACCGTGCGGAAGAAGCCAGCGGACTCCGCATCCCTGCCTTGCTTCCGCGCGACCACCCCAAGGTTGGATATGATTTTGACGTTTTCAGGCTCCTTGCGAAGGGCTCGTTCCAGCCGGCCACGGCTATCCGTCAGCATGCCTAGCTCCATTTCACATATCGATAACTCGTTCAAAAGATCCACTTCGTCTGCGCCTAAATCAAGCGCCTTCAGGAATGCATCGCGCCCCTCTGTATACCGTCCCAGGCGACGGTTTCCCCAGCCTACCAGAAACCAGCCGTTCCAGACGCCCGGGTTTGCCTTGGCAAACTCGAAGGCCCGCTCTATGCCGGCCTCCTCCTTACCCATACGGATAAAATCATAGGCTTCCTTGAACATCGCATCCGCGTTACCCCGTACGCGGAGCTTGCTGACAATCTCGCCCGCTTTTTGTAGCTTCGCCTCGTCGTCGCCAATCTCCACATACGTTTCGAACATCCGGATAGCCTGTTCGTACGAGCGGTTCTTCAAATAGAAGAAGCCCGCGTTGAAGAACGCATCGGGGTAGGCGGGTTCCATGGCCAGAAGACGCTTGTACGCTTCGAACGCCTTGCCTCTCACGGAGTCGGCCAACTCTTCCTTCCCCGACCTATCCAGGGCGTCAGCCTTGTCCTCGTACAGTATAGCCAGGTTGAGCGTCGGCTCAGGCGCCTCGGGCGTCAGGCCTCCGAGGGCCTTGAATATCTCCTCGGCCACCTCAAGGTCGCCATTGCGAGCCTTGAGTATGCCTGTTTCAGAGAGTTCCGTAAAAATGCCGGGTTTTACCGCCAGCACAAAGCCGCGATAGTACGATGCGTTCCTGTTGTCAGGATCGTAGGCCAGCAGTCTAAGCATGCCGGCCACTATCATCTCCCAGGAAAGCCCCGATAGGTCAGCGGCTTCCTGCCCCAGTTCTACGGGTATCGAAATCGATGGATCTACGGAAAACGAGCCGATAGGCTTAGCCATAGCCGCTGGAATTTCGATGAATACGATGTTGCCGGGCAATCGCGGTGAATCTTCGTTGAGCATTGCTTCTCCATGGTGGGTGTGGTCTGCGATAGACAGAACCGGGGTATCAGGCTTTTGGAGCCTTGGGAGCCGTCTCTGATGCCGGCTCTTCGTCGGGCTGGTTTTTCTTCTGGCCCAGGAAATCGTTGATGTGCATCTTGTATGACATGGGGACAGTGGCGTCATCGTAGCGTATGGCGATGGCCGTCAGATCCTTGCGGCCTTCAACGTCCTCGTACCGGACTACGCTACCTGGGACGACGATAGTCTCCCGAGGATCTTCCAGATCGATGTGAAGCTTACAGGGTTTGCCTACAAGGAATTTTGCCAGGCCCATGATTATCAGTTTGGCCCCGGTGAACGACAGATCGCGCAAAATGCACCTGCGCGGCACGCCGTCTATCAGGATCGTCGATTCCTTGCGGGCCAGCCCTATCTTGCGGATGGCGTCGGGCGTCAGCAGGATGCGATCATCGCTACGCCGCGTCGAGGCGACGTTGGCTTCGAGCATGCGCCCCATAATCTCCACAAAATCGTCGGGCGGGCGCTGTGTGAACTGTATCGAGATGAACTGGAGCGTTCCATTGGACTGCGCATAGGGCGAGAAGCCGTTTACCTTGCCGGAAATGAAAAACAGCATAGGATCCGCCGCGTCCGACAGCTTGAATGACAACCTGACGCTTACGAGGTTGTTGGCCTTCTGGATGCGTTCCATCAGCGTGGATCGGGTAGGCGCCAGTATCTTGGCAGCCTCAAATGAGCTGGAATAGATAACGCAGGGCCACTGCTCGCCCAGGCATTTGAGGAAGACATTCTGCGGTTGGAGGCCCGTCGATTTGACGACCTCCTTTGTATAGGTTACGGCGATCGCGCGGAAGGTATCATAGTATTTTGTCAGTTGCTGGCTGGTGGCGATGGACATAGTATGAGGAACATAATACGGAAAGGGATACCGTTGGTCAATCAAAGGTAGGGACAGGATACGGACATCCTGTTCTTGACAAAGGGGGTGCGCGTACCTATCTTTTGCGGACGCTGCGCAGGTGACGCCGCGATCATGCCCGATAAATAGAGGTAGGAGCGATGAAAGAAGAGTACGAGTTCCCGCTCGAGGATTACATGAGCAGAGAGCGCTTTGAACGCATGAAGCGCTTCGCCCAGGACAAAGAGACACCCTGCCTCATCCTGGACCTCGACGTCGTGCGCTCGAAATACGAAGAGCTTCGCAAAAACATACCCTATGCGAAGATCTACTACGCCGTCAAAGCCAATCCCAACGACGAGGTCATCTCGCTTTTGCGGGACCTCGGTTCATGCTTCGACGTAGCCACCAGATACGAACTGGACCAGCTCCTCAGACTCGGCGTCGCCCCCGACCGCATGAGCTTTGGCAACACAATTAAAAAGGAAAAGGACATTGCCTACTTCTACGACAACGGTATCCGCCTCTTCGCGACGGACAGCTTCGAGGATGTCGAGAAGATAGCGCGTGCGGCACCCAAGTCCAGGGTCTTCTTCCGTATCCTCACTGAAGGTCTCGGCGCCGACTGGCCCTTGTCTAGGAAGTTCGGCTCCCATCCCGAGATGACTCGCAACCTCATACTCCACGCGCGGGACCTCGGCCTTGAACCGTACGGCATATCGTTCCATGTAGGCAGCCAGCAGCGCGATATCGGCCAGTGGTCTACCGCTCTGGGCAACGTAGGGAACATCTACCAGTGGGCAGAAGACCAGGGCATCAAGCTATCTATGATCAACATGGGCGGCGGATTCCCGGCCATGTACACTGATCCGACCAACCCCATCGAACACTATGCGGGTGACATCAAGTCATACCTGCACAACAACTTCGGCGAGGAGTTGCCCGAAATCATCATAGAACCAGGCAGATCCATGACTGGCGACTGCGGCCTCCTCGTCACCGAGATAGTCAATATCGCCAAGAAGAGCACACACGACCTGTATCACTGGGTATTCTTCGACATCGGAAAATTCGGCGGACTCATCGAGACCCTCGACGAAGCCATCAAGTACCCGATCTACTTCGAAAAGCAGGGCCCAACCCTCGATATCATCATCGCGGGCCCCACCTGTGACAGCATGGACATACTCTACGAAAAAACGCCTTACGAGATGCCGGCCGGCACCAAGATCGGCGAACGCGCCTACATACTGACCACCGGCGCATACACGCAGAGCTACAGCTCCATCTACTTCAACGGTTTTCCGCCGCTTAACTGCTATGTCCTTAAATAATTAACCCAATCACTTATATCCACGTGAAGCCGCGAATTCTTGCGTCTTTGCGTGGACCGTTTTTAAAAGCCTCTTATCTCCGTAGTTCCTTGACCAGCCGGTCTTTCCAGCCAGCGCTGTCCAGAATTGACTCGGCCTTGAGCCTATCCTCAGGTAGCGTATAGACCGCAACGCGATGGTATACGCCAGACTTTTCCACGACAGCCTTCAACCCTATCGAGGCCAGGTTTTCAACGGCGGTTCCGGCATACACCGGGTCCTTGTACGAGCCGACCTGAATGCGCACGACGAGGGTGGCCGCCGCCGATGGCTCGCCGATGGCCGGAACGTAACCAGCACGGGCCTCAGTATCCATAAGTTGGGAATTCGGATATGGCCCGACAGCTATTCCGGCAGGCGCAAGCTGAATCTTGACGCGGACAAGGCCGCTCCGGTCAAGCCCTATGTGCGCGGCGGCAGCCTTTGACAGATCGATAATCCGGCCCGCAACGAACGGCCCCCTGTCGTTAATCCTTACCACCACGCACCGACCATCGATCAGATTCGTCACCAGGACGAGCGTGCCAAAAGGCAGGGCCTTGTGGGCCGCGGTCATAGCGAGCATGTCGTAAAACTCGCCGTTCGTTGTCTTCCGGCCGTGGAACTTGTCACCGTACCAGCTTGCGATGCCCGTTTCAGGCTTGAAAACATCCTGAACGGAAACCGCTGTTTGGGCACCAAGCGGCGCTATAAAAAGGGCCGCAAGGCAAGCCGTAAGGCCTACCCGCGAGTATACCTTATTCGTGGCGCCGCCTGGTTTTTTCACGCCTTACTGAGCTCCTCGGCCGCGGAGAATATCTCGGTGTACAACGCGTCAAGATCCTTTTCGTCAACGCTGGAAAATGCCACGCGCAGCCACTTTTCCTGTATTGATATGACGCCGATGCCGCGCTCGTCGAGAAGCTTCAGCCTCAGCTTCTCGGCTGAGTAGCCTTCGCATTCGAAGCACATGAAGTAGCCAGAATTGAACGGCAAGGCCTTGAAACCCCTGGGAGCCTTATGTGAAGCCAGGAAGGCCTTGACAGCATGATAACGGCGCTCGAGTATGACGCTAAATTCGGCCTTCTGCTTCTCATAACGCGGATCGGCCATTGCCATGGCAAGGATATGCTGCGTTGGAGCAGTCGCATTGGACACGCTTGAGCGTACAACGCCCATCAGTTTCTTGACGAGGGCATCATAGCCCTTTTCATCAAGCGCCGGATTGGCGAACGTGACAAAACCGCCCCGGAAGCCCCACACGTAGTCTTCCTTGGTCTGACCATCCACCTTGGCCGCGAGTATGCGCGGATGCGCGGTCGCAAGCCTGGCGAACATCGACTCGCGCAGATTGTCTGGTTCATACTGTAGGCCAAAATACGCGTCGTCGGAAATGACCAGAATATCGACGCCGGAGTCCGCAACTCGGACCAGAGCAGCCTTGATGGCTTTAGCCTCGGTCAAGGTCGGCGTGTAACCGGTTGGATTGTTGGGGTAATTCAAGATGACCACCGCTTTGCGGCTGGTAGTCGACGCTTCCATTGCGGCTTTTTCAAGCCCGGCGACATCGAAACCGCCTTCAGGAGTAAAAAATCGGTATGAAGCCAGTTTGGCAGCCTTTCGCTCTTCCATGATCAAGCGATAATTCGGCCAGAACATATCGGCGACGATGACAGGATCGTCCTCATCAACAAACATGTCCGCCAGATACGAAATGCCTGCGGTCAGACCTGGAACCACGACCGGTTGAGAAAAAGAAACGCCGGCCAATGACTGGTTTTTCTTAAGGAGTTCCTTGCGCCACGCGACCCTCGTCTCCGGCACGCCCGCAGTCGGCGCATAGGCTACGGCTTGTCGCCGCGTAAGCCCCGGAAGCTGATCAAGCACGGCATCCAAGGCCATGGGTTCGCCGTTTGCGAAGGCCATGCCAATAGTCGCGTTGAATCGCTTTGCACGCTCGGTAGCCTCGGCGCTCTGAGAAAGAATACCTTTGGGAAAATACATTCTGGTTCCAGTCTTGGACAACAGGCGTCCAGCGCAGGTACCTTCAAGGGTTCGATTGAGTTCTACGGCTAAGACGTTCATGCAATTCCTCCACTCAGTGATGAAAAACCCATCCATATACGATGAGGCTCGACATCCGGTATAAGCGTCTGGCGCAAGACTTGTCAAGCTTGGGGGCGGCCCGACTCCTCTCGACAGGCATTGCGTGGAAGCCGGAGCCTCAATATACTAATGTTGTATCTCCCGAAAGGAGGCTTGACGCTCATGATCAAGAAACGCTACGCCAAAGACGGTTCCACATGCACCGTCACATTTATCATACAAACTGAACAAGCGGCGGACGTTGCATGTGCTTCTGTAGCTGGCGACTTCAACAACTGGAGCAGAACCGCCACTCCTATGAAAAAAACCGCCGAGGGCACGTTCGAGGTGAGCATCAAACTGGATGCAGGCAAAGAATTCCACTTCAGGTACCTTTTAGGCGAAGACCGCTGGGACAATGACTGGCACGCCGACAAATACGTACAGAGCGCGTTCCGTGACGCGGAAAACAGCGTCGTCATCGTTTGAGCTGGATGCAGACTCCTATATCGATACAATTGATATTATTGACTATTGAAAGCATTACAGCTATAAAGAAATATCGCACGTAACCTATAGTAGAGAGACGTGCATTATCACCATGGAGGATCATATTATGAAGAAGAGCATTGTAGCGCTCCTGGCGCTCTGTACCATTTTCTCAGTGGTTTCTGTCAGCGCTCAGGCCAAACTCAAGGATGGCTTTTATTTCGCAGAAGACACCGCCTTCCAGTCCAGTGGCTGGAAGGATCAAGTTGTGCTTGAAGTCAAAGGCGGCAAAATCATAGCCGCCACATGGAATGGCATCAACAACAAGGGCGCTGAAGACAAGAAGACTGAATCCACCGCTGGGCGCTATGGCATGATCAAGGGTTCAAAGATTGCCAAGGAATGGCACGAGCAGGCCGCAGCTGTCGAGAAGTACCTGATCGACACCCAGGACACCGCCTTCTCCAAGTTCACCGCGACTGGCTCTACTGACGCCATCAGCGGCGCGACCTTAGGCGTCAAGGGTTTCTATGACCTGGTCAAGGCGGCAATCGCGGCTGGTACCGTCTCAAAAGGAAGCTATAAAAACAACGGTTGGTTCTACGCCAAGGCTCCCGCCTTCGACAAGAGCGGCTATGCGGCCACCGCGCTCATCACGATCGTGAATGGTCGCATTGTAAGCGTTAACTGGAACGGCATCAACAAAGCCGGCGGAGACACCAAATTCGTCCGCGCCGTCAAGGGCGTCTACAAAATGAATGCCAAGCAGGGCGAGTGGAACGTCCAGGCCCCGCGCGTAGAGGCCGCCCTCATCAAGGCTCAGGACCCCGCTAAGATCGCGGTCAAGGCCGACGGCAAGACCGACGCCATCTCCGGCGTCTCCGTCACCATCGACGACTTCATCGCCGTAGCCGTCGAAGCCCTCAAGGCCGCCAAGTAATACCCGCTCCGCCAATACAAACGGCCGTCCCACCCAGGACGGCCGTTTTTTTAATCAAAAATCCAGCTCCCCCACCCACAAGGCGCGCCCCGCGCAGCGAGCGCCCTTCCCTACACCTCACTGCCTCTTCGAAAATATCCTACCGCCCTCGCCAAGGCGCGCCTCGCGAAGCGAGCGC
>CAZNCK010000027.1:7493-23483 GCA_964571545.1 uncultured Treponemataceae bacterium
ATATCCTACCGCCCTCGCCAAGGCGCGCCTCGCGAAGCGAGCGCTCTTCCCTACGTCTCAATGGTCTTTTCGAAAATATCGGGGATGATCGCAAGGAGCGACCCGAGAGGGACTCCGCCGGCGTACGTTGGTACGCCAAGGAGTACCGCGAGGCGAGCGACGCAGCGAGCGCCCCGAGATTTTCGAAAAGAAAAGAACGGTATGCCTGGACGTCGACACATACCGTTCTTGTTGCAGGCTGTTTTTGCCTACCAATAGTATCGGAATCGTTGCACGAGGCATTAACATCTTTTTTTGCGGACGATCAACGTAGCGCTAGAGACTCTGCGCGTGCCAGCGGGCGCTTTCTGCGACGGCGCGGTACAGTCGTGCCGTATGTCTCAGACTGTCATCCAGAGTCTTGGCCCGTCCACCTACGGCTTCGGCCGCCGATGCGAACAAGAAACCAACAACGCCGCGCGCCGCGCTTTCGAGCACTACAGTATCTATTCGGGTCAGCTCGGAGAGCGCCTGCTGAATAAGGTCGCCGCTCGTTCCTATGACATTCTCAGCGACCTTGACGGCCTGATCGGCTATTTCAGCCAGTCTATGCAACTCCAGTTTCAAACCGTCGACTACGACATCCACGTCCGTAGCATTTGATTGGCCAGTACCCGCCATGCAAGCCACCGCGCTATCAAGCGAGGAGTCTATTTCCAAACGCCGTTTAGGCAAGTCAGCGAGCGAGCTTGCGAAAACATGCTCCATGCCGGGTATTGCCAGGCCGCGTGACGAAAGATTGTAGGTAAGGGCCTCGGGGTAGCAGGACATATTGCGAGTAAACCACGATGAGTACAGCGAAAGGCGTTCATCGCTTATCACCTCGGAGCCATCGTTGGCCAAAGCCTGGTAAGGCCTGCCGCCCCGCATTGCCCGGAAGGCCGCGCTCGCGGCTGGGTCCAGTCTGGTGCCCTCAGCCAGAGAACGCTGTTCAAAGAGACTGGCCCTGGCATGAGTCTTGCCGTCCGGAAACGACAAGTCGAGGCCGGCCATATGAATTGGAACGCAACCCAGAATTCGGGCAAAATCCCAGGCTGTCGTCGCGACCGAGCCTCCCGCTCCGAGCGTGCCCTTCGGCGGGCCTAGCCTCTCCTCGACATAGCGACCGAGCGGATAAATAGAGGAGCACAGGACAATCCGCCTAGAGCGAAACCGAAGCACCGAAGGCCACACGGCGGCTTCTGTGATCAGAACGCTGCTTGGCGAAGTACAGCGGTCAAGATGGCGTACGTTCCAGTATTGAGGGTCAACCACAATGATAAAATCGGGTTCCACGCCGACGCGGAGCGCGGAGCGAAGGGCTGTATCCACGCAGATGATGACCATCCGCTTTGCGAGTTCGGGCAACAGCTCCTCAATTTCATCGAGCGAAGGACCAGCGGCCAGCACGAGGGCCGGCACACCCTGAAACCTGGCGACAAGTGGCGATAAACCCGGGCAGGCCGCGGCCGACCTGATGTTCCTTGCAAGGTTTCGCACCCAAAGACGCCCGAAACGCCGGAGCGTAGCCGCGTTGATCTCGTCCTTCTTCCGATACCGGGATACCTGGAGCCGGATCGTCTCCGCGGCCTCCGGAAAGGCGGCCATAGTCGCCCCGTTTTCGATGACGGCAACGGACCTGGGAGCCGCCTCATCGAGATAATCGGCTACCCCGCGGCCTTCCGGACACAGTATAAGCGTGCACCGTTCGTCGGAAATAATGTCGACCATAGCGTCGGACCGCAACAACGCGGCGAGCCAGGCCTCGCTGGACTCTATGACCGCAACCTTGGCGCCCGCCGAGAGAGCGGAACGCGTCGAGTAACCAAGCCCGAGGCCCAGCACGACGATGAGCTCGGCGCCGGTCGCGATAGCTTCTGCGGCTATCTTGCGCCCTTCGACTTCAGGATCATAGCGAGAATGAAGCCACCATCCGCCTGCCTTCGCCGTTCTGGCGCCGCTCCTTGCATCTGATGATTCCAGCGGATACGGAGTGGCCGCGTCGATAAGGGCAACCAATGCGGGAGACCGAACACGCAAGGCTTGAAGATTGGCCGCATAGCAGTCAGGTTCCATCACTCAAGCCTCAGCAGCACCGTCGAACCCGGCTCGACGGCTTCTCCGGGAGCCGGCGATTGCTCCCTGACCCATCCATCGCCTTCTATTTCAACGATGATGTCGACGCGCTCAAGGAGCGCCGTCAAGGCTCGCTTGGGAGTGCCGCGCAAGTCAGGCATCGATTCGCCGATACGAACAGAATCGGTACCGGAAACAGAGACTCGGCCATCATGCGCGGCGCTTGCCGAACCGGCTCGTGCTACTCCGTATAAATCGGCGACCGCGTTGGCCACATCCTTGACGAATGGAGCGGCTATACGGCCTCCGTACGTCGAGGCGCCCTTGGGATTGAAGATTGCCGCGTATACGATGTATTCGGGCGCCTCGCTGGGAAACAAGGCTATGGTGCTGGCAATGAAATCGGTTTCTGAATACCGTCGAGTCTTGGGATCTATCACCTGGGCCGTGCCAGTTTTTACCGACATGCGCAGATCGTCGATGCGCGCCCGGTGCCCGGTGCCCGTAGAAAGCGTCGCATTTTCCATAGCCCCGAGTATTGAATCCGCCTCTGACTTCTCCATGACCCGCCGGACCACAATGGGCTGAGGATCATCGATGGTAGAGCCATCCGAGCCTACAATCCGGTCAAGGGTCCGTGCCCGAATGAGAATACCGCCGTTAGCTATCACGGTCGCGGCGGTGGTCATCTGCAGGGCCGTGACGAGTAGCTCTTGTCCTATCGCGATTGTCGGCTTCGTCCTGCCCGACCAGGCCTCCGGCCGTCGGATCACGCCGGGACTGTCGCTTGCAAGGTCGGCTCCGACCCGTTCACCGAAGCCGAATTCCCTAACTCTCGCATAGAAATCAATAGGCGAAACCGTGTCGGAAGCATAGGCCGCGCCAGAATTGCAGGAATATTCCAGTATTTTTGTCACATCGACGACGCCGTGCGAGCCAAGGCATTTTATGACGATTTTTTCGCCAGACGGCATTTCTTTTTCGTAGCTGCCATCGCAGTCGAAGACTGAATGATCGTCGATGCCGCCAAGGGCAATCAGCGAACTCATGCTGTAGACCTTGAATACTGAACCCGGCTCGTAGGCGTAGATGGATACGCGATCTACCCACGCAGCCCGATCCGCCGTAAGAAATTGATTGGGATCAAAATCGGGGAGCGAGACATAGGCGAGTATCGATCCGGTCCTTGCCTCCATGGCCACCAGGGCTATGCCTTCAGCATCATTCTCAATGAGCGCCGCGCGCGCCAGGCTTTCAAGCCTGAATTGCAGGTCGGCATCAATGCTCAGGTATACTGCGTCGCCGTATGCGTAACCGCCGATAGCCTTCGTAGTGTCCGCGGCGAGTGAAGTCTCGAACGCGGCTTCGGCGCCAGAAAGGCCGCGATTCTCAGTGCCCACGAAACCCACAAGGTGCGCGGCGAGAGCGCGTTCGGGATATACCCTGCCAGCCACCCGGTCGAGCCTGATGCCGTTCATGTCGGTGTCAGCGACTGCCTTCTCGATAGACTTGGCGACATCCCCCGAGACACGACGGGCTAAGTAGGCGAAATCGGTTCCCTCTCCGGTCAGCTTTGCCAGGATTTCCGACTCAGGCAATCCGGCGGCAACAGCCAAGGCAGCTGCGAAAATCGGCTCCTTGCCCTTGGAGAGTGATGGTTTCCATATCGAAACGTCGTAGAGATCAGTATCGACGGCCAGCAAACGCCCTTCGCGGTCGTAAATCGGGCCGCGTATCGAAACGACGCGTTCAGGCGAGACAAACGGCTGTCCGTTAGCGCCGAAGGCCAGTCTGCCATAGCGAAAAAGAGTCACGGACGCCAGGATCGCAAGCGCGCCTAGAATGATGTAGTGCCGGATGAAGCGCTTATCGATCGACATCGTCCGCAGCGTCCTTGGATTAGTGCGATTTTTCAACGGAGCCAGCAAGCCCGCCGGAATAGAGTAACACTTTTCCTATAATCTTCTCAATCGGCACGGAACCATAGTCGCGAGAGTCGAAGGACCGGCTTCCGTTGTCTCCAACGATGAATACCCGACCTGCAGGCAGATATGAAAATCCCGCGAGCCGTGATGAAGATGTCGGTTCAAGCTTTATGGAGCCACCGCGGCCAAGCAATATACCGGCCTCCGATTTCAGGTAAGCCGGCCCCAGTTCAAAAACACGCTTGACCGCACGCCTTGACACCTTGTCGGTTGGCGCGACGAGCACTATCTCACCAGGCTTAGGTTCAGCCCAGCGCAGCGCCAAGTTCCCCGAAATGGGCGACCGGATGCCATAGGCATACCGGGCTACAAGCGCGACAGTGCCGGCCCTTATCGTCGGGCTCATGGAATCTCCCCTTACAATGACGAGATCAACGGCAAACGTTTTTACCAGCAACGCGACCAAGATGGCTGTCACGACAATGCGCGAGACATATATGGGTCTTTTCCTCGCTCGCCTTCCACTCATGCCATCAATCCCCGTTCTTGGAACGTGCGCTCGTCTCTCAATGCCGCGTTGGTTTTCGCCGATAGTAAGTCGTATGGAAATGCAGAACATCATCTCTGACCAGTATATAGTGCCGCGGCCAAGACCAGTAAGGATAATCCTCGACCAAGGCTTGATCAGACAAGCCAACAATGGCCATATCGAGAGAAAGACCGTAAAGGCGAAAAACCGTCTCAGGCACAACTTCGAGCCTCGTACCGACAGGCTTGCGGCCACCATGGAGGCGCTGGCCTCGCGGCCGGCTGTAGTGCGCGAGCGGATCAACCATGCGCTCCGTTTACTGGAAGCCCTGTCGTCGCCCAGACTAAGGGCGACAATTTTCATAGTCCTTGGCATCCTGCTACTCGCTGTCGCCCTTGCGGCAGTCGGGGCAGTTGAACGTCGGGCTGACCTACACGAGTTTTTCCTGCCCGCGGACGGCGCGGCTAACTCGCTCCTCCTCGACTCCCTCACCGCCCTCCCCGCAGAAGCTGTCGAAGACGAGGCCATGCCTGCCCTGCCCATGACCCTGTCCATAGCCACATACCAGGTCGCAAAAAATGACACGCTTGAGGCGATATCTCGGCGATTCGGGATACGCCTCGACACGCTCATCAGCGTCAACGGCATCGGTGACGTTCGTCGGATACAAGCGGGGACTACCCTCAAGGTTCCCAACATCGATGGAGTCGCCTACAAAGTAAAAAAGGGTGAAAGCTTATCGAGCATTGCCGCCGCCAGAAATATATCGATACTAGACCTCGTTGATGCCAACGACCTCTCCAGTCAGACTATCACACCGGGGCAGTCCCTGTTCATACCAGGCGCCAGGCTGTCATCGTACGACCTCAAAAAAGCCTTGGGAAAACTGATTATCTGGCCTGTCGTTGGTCGGATAAACTCGTATTTTGGGTATCGGGCCAATCCTTTCACGGGAATACGCCAATTCCATAGCGGCCTCGATATAGGCGGTTCGTTGAACGCTCCCGTCAATGCCGCGATGGACGGCCGGGTCGCTGAAACGGGGTACAGCACGATATTCGGCAATTTTGTTATTCTGTCGCATGCGGAAGGTTATCAAACCTTATACGCCCATCTGAACAAGATACTCATTAAGCAGGGGGCGAGCGTACTCCAGGGCAAAACCATAGGGCTCCTGGGCTCAACGGGATACAGCACCGGCCCTCATCTGCATCTGGGTGTTTTCAGGCGCGGAACAGCAGTGGATCCACTAAAATTCTTGAACGGGAAATAGAAACGTGATATTGCAGAAACCTGCGTATCAGGGTATCATACCCATGTTTTTGGAGGATTCAAAGTGCGAAAACTTGTTATCGCCATCGTCGCAGTGCTAGCCATTTTCACCTTCATCAGAGAATATAAAGTAATGCCCTCGCAGGGAATCCAGCAGGCCCAGATAAAAGCTACCTTACCGAATTAAAACCTTTATCGCCCGACTGGAAAGCCGCCCTTGCAGGGCGGCTTTTTTATCTTTTTGTATACCTTAAAAAAAGGCTTTTGTGCACGAAAGTAGACTATTTTTACAGATTCTTGATTCCCAATAAAAAAAGCAATATGTATTTTGTTACACAATATGCAAATAAAAACAATCCGCTGACTTACTAATGTTTGGCACGATTAGTGCTACATAATAGCCAGAGGTAACACAAAATGAGCGGAAAAACCGAGGCGTCCATGTCTGAGGACACGCTGAAGATGTACTACGAGAGAGTCAAACAAATAGCGCTGCTCAATGCGGAAGAAGAGCGCGACCTCTCCATGCGCATCCAGGCCGGTGAAGAAGCGGCCCGCTCCAGACTCATAGAGGCAAACCTCCGTCTAGTCATCAAGATAGCACGCGCCTTCGCAAATTTCGATGTTCCTCTGATCGATCTTATCCAGGAAGGCAACATGGGCCTCATCAAGGCCGCCGAGCGCTATGATTACCGTCGCAACGTCAGGTTCTCCACCTATGCCTCCTGGTGGATCAAGCAGGCGGTTACTAGGTCCCTGGTCAATTCGCGACGCGCGATACGTCTTCCCCATCGCAAAGAAGAACTCATCAAGCGCATTCACAAGACCTACGGATATCTGTCGCAGAGCCTCTCACGGGAACCGAACCGTTCCGAAATCGCCAAAGAACTGGGCATCGAAGAGCGATTCGTCCAGGAAGCGATGGAAATGTCCGGTAGCATCATGCCGCTGGAAGGCGACAACGACGATGAGGAAGCCGGTAGCGTGCTCGATGTGTACGCCGATGAAACCTACAGCCCTGATGCTGCCTTTGTTAGGAATTGCGTCAGGGAGAAAACGGTCGAGTTGCTCGAAGCCCTCATGGAAAAGGAGCGGCAGGTCCTGATCTATCGTTTTGAATTCTACGGAAATAAAAAAAAGACACTCAAGGGAATAGGCGAGACCATGGGCATTTCCGCGGAAACGGTGCGGCAGATAGAAAAGCGCGCTATCCGCAAGCTTCGCGATCAGAGCGACTATGCTGATTTCATAGGAGCCTGATGCGGGAGCGCAAGGCGTCCTCTCTTGCGATATGCTTTAGCCTCGTCGTATAGTCACGGCACCCGATGCCGACAAAAAAAAGCAGCCAAGCTTCAAGAGCGCAAAATTCTCGCATACTACTCCTAACCAGCGCCTTTCTTGTGCTGGGCGCGCTAGGGTTGGCGTTTTCTCTTACGCGACTTCAAAACGGACGAGAGCCCTCTCCTACCGCCTCTTCAGGTACCCAAACGCCTGCCACGGTATCTGTTGTTCCCGAGCCGGTTTACATAGTCGCCGATCCAGTGGCCCAGCCTGCCGCTACGGGGCCGTCGGTATCGCCCGCAAGCCCCTCCATGGAAGAACGCGCAGGTAAAAAAACCAGAGGAATACTCGTGTTCGTCATAGACGACGCAGGACACAATGAGTGGCAACTCAAGCCGTTTCTGGCGCTTCCCGGACCCGTAACGATAGCGGTACTGCCAAACCTGCCTTTTACGACAAAGGCAGCCGAGTCTGTCACGCAATCCGGTAAGGAACTGCTGCTGCATCAGCCCATGGAGGCGATGGCGGGACTCGACCCAGGGCTTGGCTCAATTCGCGCCGATATGGATGACGCGACGATACGGCGAGTGCTCAGGAGCAACCTGGCTCAGGTACCTGGAGCAGTCGGCGTAAATAATCATATGGGCTCCAGGGCAACGTCCGATGTCAGGGTCATGTCGACAGTACTCGACGAGCTGGCCACAGCCGGCGTGTATTTCCTAGACTCTTTAACCATAGGCGATTCCGTGGTACACTCCGTGGCCTCGCTTATGAGACAGTCAATATGGGAGCGTAGCGTGTTTCTAGATAATACCCCCGACAGAGCCTCGATGCTTCACTACATCGCCGAGGGCACAAAAATCGCCGAAAAGAGGGGCTACGCCATCATGATAGGCCATGTCTGGTCAGCTGAGCTGGCCCAGACGCTGGCAGACCTGTACCCACAGCTGATGGACCAGGGATTCAGCCTTTCCACCATCTCGCGCATCATGATGGATTCGGATGACGATGACGATATTGGGGATTGAGTCATCCTGTGACGAATGCGCGGCGGCCGTCGTCATCGATGGCCGCCGTGTTGTTTCAAGCATCATAGCCACTCAAATAGCACGCCATGCCGAGTTCGACGGCGTCGTACCCGAGATTGCCTCCAGGTTGCACACCGAATGGATACGCGATGTCGTCGCCCAGGCGCTCGACGAAGCCGGCGTTTCCGTGGCTGAACTCGACGGAGTCGCAGTCACCTCTAAACCCGGACTCGCCGGCTCGCTGCTTGTCGGGGTTTCATTCGCAAAGGCGCTGGCCTGGGCCGCGGGCAAGCCATTTGTAGGCGTCAACCATGTACTTGCCCACCTCTACGCCCCATTATTATCAGAAGACATAGAGTATCCGTTTATCGGCCTCATGGTCTCGGGCGGGCACACGATGATCTGCCAAACCAACGGCTTCGACGACATCGAGGTTCTTGGCACGACCATAGACGACGCCATCGGCGAGGCCTTCGACAAGGTGGCCAAGCATTACGGCCTCGGGTACCCAGGCGGTTCGGCGATTGACAAGCTGGCGCGCAAAGGCAATCCAGCGGCATGTAAATTCCCCTCCACCAATCTGTACAAGGGCGAGCACCGTTATGATGTGTCGTATTCCGGCATCAAGACCGCGGCTATCAGGCAGCTGGACCAGTTCTGGAATCCCGCCTTTGAACGCACCGACGAAAATCTCGCCGCGGCCTTCGAGAAGGCCGCGGTAGACATGCTAGTATCGCGGCTTTTACGAGCGGTGGATGATACGGGAATCAACACGGTGGTTGCCGGCGGCGGCGTCGCGGCCAATACATACCTCCGATCCAGGCTCGCCAAACGAACTGACTTGAGACTGTATTTTCCGCCCTTGTCGCTTTGCGGAGACAACGCCGCCATGGTCGCCGGGTTAGGTTACCGGATGCTCGCAAGGGGCGACCGCGACGGATTGGCGCTCAATGCCTCGCCGCGCGTCGCCGCCTTCAAGCGTTCGGCACGCGTCTAACGAGCCTCTTCAAGCGCGCACGTAAAACAGCTACTCCGTCAGCCTTTTGCCCTCGTCGATACGACTTATCGACTCAATGCGGTTCGTAAGCCCTACTCTGAGGAATTCCATTTCGGCAAGCACGGCGCGCTTCTCTCCACTGGAGGCAGGCATTACCAGCAGAAACTTCAGGGTTCCTTCAGCCTCTTCGCCAAAATCGTATAATTCGTACGTTCCTTGCTCAAGCGATTCTAGAACCAGATCAGACTGGAATGAGGAGCTCGTCAATTCGGCCACCGCGACCTCATCATCGGTTGAAAGCGCGCGAAAATACTGCACCAGAAGCGAAGCCCTGCCACCATTGCCGCCGGAATATAGGCTCAGTGCAATGATCGCAACCAGCCCGAGGGCCAGCGCGGCTACTCCGACTCCAAGCGCAAGGTATTTGGGATCCCTCATCGTGTCCGTTGTCCTTAGTTCTTGACGGCACCGAGTTCAGCGCCGACCTTGGCGAAAGCAGCCACCGCGGCGTCGATCTGCTGAGTCGTATGGGCGGCCGAAACCTGTACGCGTATCCTCGCCTTGCCGCGCGGCACGACGGGAAAACTGAAGCCGATCACGTATATACCCTCGTCCAAGAGTCTGTCGGCCATAGTGTGGGCGAGGCGCTCGTCATACAGCATTACGGGGCAGATGGGATGCACCCCCGGCCTCACGTCGAGACCGGCCTTCGCGAGCCCCGCTCTGAAGCGCATGGTGTTCGACTCGAGCTTGTCCCGCAATTCGGTTGAGGCTGAAAGTATTTCAAGCGCCTTGAGCGTACCCCCGACAATAGCCGGCGGTACGGTGTTAGAGAATAGGTACGGTCTGGCCTTCTGGCGCAGGTATTCCACGATTTCCGCGCGCCCCGCTATGCAACCGCCCGACGCTCCGCCGAGGGCCTTGCCGAACGTTGTGGTTATAATGTCAACGCGGCCCATCACGCCGCAATACTCGGGCGTACCACGGCCACGCGCGCCTACAAAACCCGTGGCATGGCTGTCATCCACCATTACCAGCGCCTCATACTTCTCCGCGAGGTCGCAGATGCGCCCTAGATCGGCAATGTCGCCGTCCATGGAGAAGACGCCGTCAGTAGCCACGAGTCGCAGGCGCTTACCGGCCGCCGACTTAAGCTTGGCCTCGAGATCGTCGAAATTGTTGTGTTCATAGATCAGACGGTCAGCCTTGCTGAGCCGCACGCCGTCGATGATTGACGCGTGGTTCAGACTATCCGCGATAATGGCGCAGTCGGCGTCCAAAAGCGGTTCAAAGACGGCAGCATTGGCGTCGAAGCACGAAGAAAATAGTATGGTGTCCTCGGTTCCAAGAAATTCAGAGAGGGCCTTTTCAAGGAGTTTGTGGGGTTGCTGGGTTCCACAGATGAAGCGGACGCTTGAGAGGCCGTAACCCCATTCATCCAAAGCGCGCTTCGCCGCCTCGCGGATGGCTGGATCGTTTGCCAGCCCAAGGTAATTATTGGCGCAGAAATTGACGACGCTCTTGCCATTCTTAACCGATATGACCGAATCCTGCGGCGTCATGATGACGCGCTCGCCTTTGTAGAGGCCTTCGTTACGTATAGCCTGGAGCTTTGTTTTCAGCTCTTCTTTCATGATTCCATACATTGAATACTCTCCTTATTTACGAGGCGCCGCCCGGGGCAACGCATGACGAACAATATTGTATACCTCGGAGGATTTTGAAACAACGTCCGTGGTTCAGTCGTTTTAAAGCAGACTCGAAGCCAGCTCCGCGAGTTCGCTCCGCTCCGTCTTCTGAAGCGTTACATGACCGTAGAGAGCCTGGCCCTTAAACTTGTCCACCAGATAGGATAGACCATTGGAATTGGCATCCAGGTACATATTGTCGATCTGATACGGGTCTCCAGTCAGCACGACCTTGGTCTTGATTTCATGCGGAGTCAGGTTTTGGGCTTCGTCGATAATGATGTACTCATCAGGCAAGGATCGTCCGCGTATGTAGGAAAGTGCTTCTATCTCGATCTGCTTGTCCTTGATCATCTGATCGACCGACTTGATCTTGTCCTTATCTCGTTTATGGGCGCCCATGATATATTCAAGATTATCGAACAGCGGCTGCATCCAGTTGGACATCTTGGCTGACTTTTCTCCGGGCAGGTAACCTATATCCTTGCCGACCGGCACTACGGGCCTCGTTACGAGCATCTTGGAATAGACTTTCTCATCGAAGACTTTCCTGAGCCCGGCGGCGATAGCCAGAAGCGTCTTGCCGGTGCCGGCCTTGCCGACCAGGGTAACGAGTCGCAGTTTGTCGTCCAGCAGCAATTCCAGCGCGACACGCTGCCGGGCATTGAGGGGAGAAATGCCGGAAACCGACTCCAGCTCTTCCGGGAGTACCTCGATGACGCCTTCTTCCGGCATGCAACGCGCAAGACGCTCCCTCGTGGTACCACGTTCCTTCAGGATGACGAATTCGTTTGGCCGCAGGCGATCCTTCCACGGCAGGCTGCCTGTGGCTTCCAAAGCGGCGAACAAGTCCTGAGCGATTTCAACCTCGCTGACGCCTTGGTACAATGTGGCTATGTCGACCTTTTCCTTCTCGTAATCAACGGCCTTGACGCCAAGCGCCGTTGATTTCACCCGCGCATTTATGTCCTTAGAAACGAAGAACACATGGCGGCCGCTCTCCTTGATCGAAGCGGCGCAGAGGATGATACGGTTGTCGGGGTTGGTCGTATCGAAGCCCTTGGGCACCTTGTCTGACTGGGCCAAGGAAACGCGCAGAGAAGAGCCGTTCTCCAGCTTGACTCCGTCATGGAGATCACCGCGCTTGGAGACTGAATCCAAAAAACGTATCGCGTCGCGGGCGCTCTTGCCGCGCTGATCGGCATAGGTCTTCAGGTTGTCGAGCTCTTCGAGCACTTGCAGAGGGATAACAATTTCGTTGTCCCTGAACGACAGGATCGACTCCGGATTGTGGATAAGAACGTTGGTGTCCAGTACAAATACTTTACGATCGCCGTTTTCAAGCATGATGCCCCCGTATAACCTTTGGACAATAGGGAAAACCGGTACTGAAGGATCTGCGTTCCCTTGCTGTCCAGTATACGAGTCACGTACAAAGGCGCAAGTCTTTACCGGACGGAACGACGCTTGCCTCAGCGCTTGGCGGGTTTCAGGTAGCCGAAGATGCTTCCGCAGAGACCGCCGATAATGTGGCCGAATTCCGATATGTTGTTCGCCCTGAATGCGTTGAACACTTCCTTGCCTAGATACAACAACATGACCAGTATAAAGGTTAGGGGTATCTCACCCTTGTTGAAATTGGTAAACGATGCGAGGAGTATCATCATGAAGACGATGCCGCTGGCGCCCATGAGGCCTGAGGGGAACAGCAGGATATTGAGCAGTCCGGTCACCAGAGCCGTGATGACGGTCATTAGCGCCATGCCGCCGGAACCGTAGTTGGCTTCGAGTATGGGCCCGAGCAACAGTATGAATGAGAAGTTGGAGAGAAAATGGTTGATATCGGCATGGCCAAAGATATGCGTGAACAGGCATACCCAGTCTCGGAACGAACCAGCATGAAAATCGCCGCGGCCAGCCACTGAGAACCAGTTGGCGGTCAGGCCCGGAAACAACGCGTTCAGAAATAGCACGATGGCGCAAATCAGGGTAAAAGTCAGCGTTGTCGGGGCATTGTAGCGTATCGTCATAGGGTTCTCCTCGTCAAAGTTCGAGTTCGAGCGTTACCGGGCAATGATCGGAACCCATGACTGAATTCCTGATCGCGGCAGACTTCACGGCAGGCGCGAATCCCTCGTCGATGCAGTGATAGTCGAGACGCCAGCCGACATCCTTCTCACGGGCATTCATACGGTAGCTCCACCAGCTGTAGTGCCCCGGTTCTCCGGGATGAAGCCGCCGGAAGGTGTCAGCGTAGCCGCTAGACAGGTATTTCGACATCCAGGCCCGCTCTTCGGGCAGGTAGCCCGGGTTGCCTTCGTTGGCCTTGGGACGGGCCAGGTCGATAGGCTCATGAGCGATATTGAAGTCGCCCGCGACGACGATGTGGCGGCCTTCCGCGACAACGGCGTCACAACGGGCGAGCACGGCGTCGCAGAAGCGCAGCTTGTAGTCTATTCTTGCGCCGGCATCCTGGGAATTAGGAAAGTACGCGCTGGCGACGACGAACTCGCCGAAATCTGCTTCAAGGTAGCGGCCTTCGTCGTCGAATTCCTCGACCCCGAGCGGTCGCACCGACCGCGGCGCGATCCTGGTATATATGGCTACGCCCGAATAACCGCGACGCTTGGCGCTCGACCAGAAGGGTGTAAACCGTTTGCCTTCGGCATCATTGGCTTCGAAGAATTCCTTGCCAAGCTGCGAAGGATCGGCCTTGGTTTCCTGCAGGCACACGATATCCGCCGATTCATCGGACAGCCACTGGAAAAAACCCTTTGTGGATGCCGATCGGATGCCATTTACGTTCCAGGATGCAAGTCTTGTCATACGTTGCTCCGTTCAGTGGTACAATACGCCGCCCTGAAAACGGCAGCGCTATGAGAAGAAGCCGTCGAATACCATATCGCAGGCAGCGCGTCCGGCCAAGACCGCGTCCCAGCGGTAACCCCTGACGCTAGAAGCGCAGCCGTCCGGGCCCGGCCGCTCGGACAAGTAGCATTGAGCCTCCCGCGCGATGAAATTAGAAAGCGCCTCGGAACGAGAAATTATCATGAACTCGCCGGGATCGAGCAAGTGCCGCACGTTGAGCAGGGCAATAGAAGCCTTCTCTACCGCCGGTCGTAGCGCGGTCAACGTTGCGCCATCCTCGGAAACAAGCAGCGTATCGAGTTCATCAAAATCAATACACGGACGCGCCGCGGCCACGGTAGCGATAAGAACGTCTTCTGCCAGATAAGATTCAAGGCAACCGGCGCCGCCGCAAGCGCATTCCGGGCCATGGGGATCCATAGTCATGTGCCCTATCTCGATGGCGGTTTTACCGCCGTTTTGATAAGGCAGCCCGGCACGCACAAAGGCGCCGCCAACGCCGGAGCGCACAAGCAGAGCAAAGATGCTGTCAGCGTCGTTCACGCGCGCCTGAGGCGGTTTATTGCCGGTAGAACCATATCGGTAGGCCGCCACTGCGGCTACGGTCGCATTATTTCCCATTCTGACGGTAGCGCCGAAGCGTTCTGAAAGTTTGTCAGCCAGAGAAAACCCGGAAAGTCCAGGGATACGCTTGTATTCCAGCACCTTGCCGCGGGCGAGGTCAACGACGCCGGGGGCTCCTACGCCGATACCCAGAAGCGGGCCTCCAGGAGCCCGTTCCAGTGCGTCGGCAGCCAGTTGCGCAACGACGGCATAGGCCGCGTCGGCATCGGAATCAGGCGGTATGAGCCGCTCTTCCGCATAAAGCACCGCGGCGGAGAAGTCTTCGACGACAACCGAAGCGGCGCCGGCTCTGAAATCTAACCCGACGATGCGATACGCGCCTGGAACGGTAGAATACCATGTAGGTCGTCGACCTTTTCTATCGGCGGCGAGCGGCGGAGACGCTACAGGAGCAATCAGGCCGGCGCGCTCGAGCTCACCGAAAATTCTAAAAACTGTAGGCGCTTTGAGGCCAGAAGTAGTCGCGACTTCGCTCTGGGAGGCCCGGGGCGCATGGAAGACCATGCCCAAGACCAATCGTTCGTTTAGTTCCTTGATGTCTGCGGCCCGGATCGGCGCCCGGTCTCTGAGGTCGGTCACGGCGAGGCCAGGATATTGAGTTCAACCGACAGGACAACCTGATATACCTTGCCGCGAAGCGCCATGAATTTTCGCGTCATGGAGTAGTCGCCTATCCTAAAGAACAATGTGTGCTCGCCGGGTTCCACAGCCAATCCATCCAGCTCGGCTTGAGGTACGGTCTGACCATCCAGCGACACGAAGGTTCCGGCGGGAGCCTGGAATACCAGCAAGGGAGCGTTTGGTGTAAGGGTGATGTTCAAGGGTATGACCCTACCCGCCTCAACAGCCACCGTGATAATTTCTTCTCGATATCCCTCGGCGCTCACACGGATGACTCGTGGGCCTTTTTTTGCCATGATGATGGCGTGGGGATCTTCGGCGCGTTTGTCGTCGACAAAAACAGAGGCTGAAGGACGATCCGCGCCTTCAGGCACGGAAACGGCAACGGTGAGGCCGCCCTCGTCACGCAATACGGGCCTGATAGTCAACTTAAATTCAGCGGTTTCCATCGAGGGTAGCAGGCCCTTGCCGATAGGCGTGAGCTTGAAGACGAGCGGAAAACGGTCGGCGCCGGCCACTGAGGGAACCAGGCTCGCAAAAGGATTATTCTTGATGCCATGCTTATCGCTGATGGGGATGATGAGGTTCACTGATACTCTAGCCGGCAGGGGCTGGGTCGCGACGAGTTCAGCGGCATAGTCGAATCTGTCGGCGGATGGTTGCGGCGTCAACTTCGTGAAAATAGACCACGATATGGAAGATTCGGCGCCCTGGAAGGCCTTCGGCACCCTCAATTCAAACTCGACGCCCTGAATAAATGTCGGATCAGAGGGAAAATTGACGGCTATGGCTTCATTGTAATGCAACGCGACCGTTACGCCTTCCGGACTCTCGGACGCTAGTGATACCACCGAGGCAAAATTCGTCCTGAGTCCTTGGGAAAAGACCGGCGCGACAGAGACGATCAACGGCAAGCAAAAAAGGCTCAGAACACGTTTCATTGCTTCAATCCAGGTAGATAACTAGACGGATCCCGTGCTTTACCGCTGAGCCGTATCTCAAAATGAAGATGCGGTCCGGTGGACAAGCCGGTCGAACCGACCGCTCCTAAGATTGTACCCGA
>CAZNCK010000027.1:23493-26933 GCA_964571545.1 uncultured Treponemataceae bacterium
GATCGAACCGTTTGGTTCAACACGATAGCGATGCGGGATAAGTGGCCGTACGTGGTCCGCAGGCCTCCCTCGTGTTCGACGATGACGCGGAGACCAAGCACGGGATCATCGCCGGCGGCGACAACCGTTCCGTCGCGCGCGGCGAGCACGCTTGTCCCCAGAGGCGCGGCAAGGTCTACGCCCTCATGCATTCTGTCATGTCCGTCGATGGGGCTGCTCCTGAAACCGTACCCGCTGGTTACCATGCTGTCAGGCAACGGCATTCTAAATCCGATCTCCAGAAAGAAGGAGCGTTCAGTGGGAAAGAGCCTGGACCCCGGATAGAACGTGAAATCCCTGTCGACTCCGGCAATCGTAACGACGACGCGCTGCGTCTGGGCGGATGGAGCTACGGATCGGGAGAGCAGCAGTATATCCAGGTCATTGCGCGGCACATCAGGCACGAACACGCCAGCGACTGACGGTATCAGCACGACCTCGCCAGCGCTGAAAGCCCTGGGTTTACTGATTCCATTGAGCGTTACCAGGGTTTCATAAGGCACAGACAAACGCGCGGCAAGGGCAAGAAGTTCCTCGCCTCCTGTAGCGATCCATTGGCAAATGAAAAAGTCAGGATACGGGCCCGCGGCCATTTCCGCCCTATAGCCCTGGGCTATTGAATCCTGGATCTGCGCGAAGAGGAGGTCGCGCGGTGAAAGCCGTTGTATCGAGGGATAGGTTGTTGGCGCGGCACTCGCGGCAGAGGCTAGTAACACGGTCAGACAGCCGCACCACAGAAATACGATAACGCGCTTCACGAACCGATAGACGCGTTGACGGATTCCGCTTTGCGGCGCTTTATTTTAACAATCACGAGGTACGCGAGACCGCCGATCATCGCCACGACCACCAGTACCGTATAGATCCCGGTATGTGAGGTCGCTAAGTACCACAAAGGCCAGACAGCCGCTGAAGCCATGACTGCCACCAGGGCGGCTCCGAACAGCCCGAGAACAGCGCCTTTCAAGGCGGCTCGGCGTTGCGCGGCGGTAGCGCGACGAGTCTTCATTCGGCACTCTTGAGGGCCAGTGGTATAAGCCGAAGATAGGCAAGCGCCAAGGCGCACTCATCTTTGCCCAGCCGCTTCGCGGCTTTATCGAGCAAAGTACCGGGAACGCGGCCGTTCGTCGCCGCATCGTATAGCGCGGAGACTATGGGTCTAGTCTTCCATCGCCTGGCGAGCATGTAACAAAGAGCCGAGGCTTCTTCTTTTTCATCGTCATTCAATATAGGCTCGAAGGCATCGGCTTTATAGAAGGCTGCTGGGCCTAAGGCTACCGCTTCATCGCGCCAGGCTTCAACCAAATCGACGATACGGCTTTCTGAAAAATAAGCGCCATCAATGGCTCGCCTGAACTTGAGTACCGATTCCAGATGCCGTGGAGAGGATAAGGCCCGGCGTTCGCTTGCAAAAAACACAGCGGCTGCCGCCAGCGAGCCAAGCAACAACTCGTCGATCAGCGGAACGGGATCGCGAACGAAAATTGACAGGAATAAATATACGACTATGAACGTGCCTGTCGTAGCGGCAAGACGGATATAATAGCCTTTATTGAGAAAGTAGCGTCTGGTACCCTTCTCCATTGACTCATACAATGCGACCCTAATCGAATCAGCGTCCCGGGGTGACTCGCCAGAACTATATCGGCCGATGACCGAGCCGGTTTCAGCCGATTTGAAGACCTCGGCGGAATCGAATGGATGAAGAACGATAGGCTTCTTGGCATCAAGGACGAAGACATAATTGGTTCGGTTCATTGTCGTATAAAGTACGATCGGCCCCGCGCCGCTGTCAAGCTCCGCGATGTTGTAGCACCGAATCGGCTAAAGCCTTCAGACTCCGGTCTTCGGCCGTCGCGCCGGCAATACCGTTACGATTGACGGTATAGACCCCATCGACCATCACGATAACGTTCCCGGAAACGCTCTCCTCCAGCGGGATAGCGTCTGAAGGCTCTGTTTCTGATACCGCGGGCAATTCTTCGAGCAGGCCTCTGGACCAATCGAGGGTGCGGTGAGAAAATGCGCTGATGATCTGCCGGTAGCCAGATCCCTCTAAGGGCTCTACATCGACGATCTCGGTATCATCAAAGGTGACAACTTGCAACTCTTCGATTCGTTCCCGTTGCTCATCGGACAGCATCGAAATCTCGTCGCCGGCTATTTCTTCTGAATATTCCGGTTCGATAATCGCTGAAGGAATTTCTGCTTCGAAGCTGGCGTCATCCAGTTCGAGGAAACCATCTTCATCGCTGTACCCCTCGAGTCCGCTTAGATCCAGAGCGCCCAGGAACAGGTCGAATTCCACTTCCTCAAGCAGATCTTCCATCGCCTCGCTCGCTACGCTAGCATCCTGATCCTGAACATCAGTAGGCAAGGTCTCCCCGAGTTCCTGTACCGTTTCAGCTATGTCCTCTAGCGGAGAGGCGAATACAAGTTCTGTCAGAATCTCATCGTCGCCGGAGTCCTCGACGTCCGCAACAACAAAATCCTGATACTCGGGCGCTTCGTCGCGCCTGCCCGTATCAAGGTACCCAATAATATCCGCCAGGTCGGTCTCTTCCACGAGTTCAAGGCCCAGGCTATCGGGTATGATTGGATAGTCGTCATCGTCATCCGTTGCCAGCGCCAGCGCCTCTGCCGACAGACTGCCCCACTCGAGTGGTTCTTCCTCATCGGAGACAGCGAGTTCCACAAGCGCTTCTGTCTCTTCTGGCTCCTCGAGCTCCTCGAGTTCTTCAAGTTCCTCGAGTTCCTCGGGTTCTTCAAGCTCGGACTGTCCCTCTGGCAGCTCAAGCTCCTGAAGCTCTTGTAGATCTTCGGATTCGGCAAGCGCTGTTACGGGAACCGTATCGGTGCTTTCCTCGATTTCGGCGGACGCCAATTCCACGGATTCTCGATCTTCCTCAAACTCTTCGAGTTCTTCGAGCTCTTCAAGCTCCTCAGCGTCGCCAAGCTCGGCCGCCGGTTCGGATCCTGATCCGGCGGAACTTTCGACGGCGTATTCCTCGGCGAGCTCGGCAGCTACGCTCTCTGCTGGTTCTTCCAGTTCGTCTAATTCTTCAACCTCGTCAATTTCTTCTATTTCCTCGGCATCTTCGACCTCGCTGAGTTCCTGAAGATCCTCGATTTCTTCAACGTCCTCCGCGACCTCGGTGGCCCCAACGAGACTGGCAAGACCTGGTTCAACGTGCACGATACGCGAAGCGGGCAAGGTAGGCGCATGTGCGTTTCCGATAACGAAGGAACCTTTGCTCAGGGCCTCCTTGAGGAGAGCCTCTATCTTCGCTAGGTCGACGCCGTTCGATCGTTCACCACGGGCGGTCATGACGGCAATTATCTCGTCCCATGATTTATCGATCAGGGCGTCAACGTCCGCGGAGCGTTTCTTGGGTATTTTG
>CAZNCK010000027.1:26943-27370 GCA_964571545.1 uncultured Treponemataceae bacterium
TAGGTACTCGCCTACAAGCTGGACGGCCTGATCCGCCTTTGCGTTCCAGATATTCTTCCAGAAGCTCTATCTGGAATCGCTTGATCCGCCCGGCCAGCATGGAGAACCTATCCTGCTTGAGGTTGAGTATCAAAAACAGGGCCAGGTACACGGTAATGAAGAATGTAGTCAGGAGTAGCCAACGGAAAGATTCAGGCATCTCGAACCAGGATGCGGGAACAAGCTGTCCCACGAGACCGGAATCGCCGCGTCGTGAAAACAGGATAAATGAGCCCGAAGCCTCGGAGGATCCGACAGGTACGGGTTCGGCGTTGGGCCCCGCGGACCAGATTTGCGCTACGCGCGATACGAGGTCCTGCCCGCCCCAGGCAGGAGCTCCGATCAGGATGCCCTGCGTTTCAACGGCGACGATATCGTCGCCGAGCGA
>CAZNCK010000027.1:27380-30504 GCA_964571545.1 uncultured Treponemataceae bacterium
CGAGATGCGACGGTCCTGCACGAGCCGTTCAAGGAGACCCGAAAACGCGACGTAGAAGACGGCGCTGCCACGGTAGACTCCGAAACCGTCTACAAAGGGGAATCTATAGGCGAACGAGCGCCTGGCCGAAAGCGTAGCCACCGTTCCGGTAGAGCCTTCAGGAATAGCCAGAAGGTCGAACGGCTCGTCGCCGTCATCACCATAGTTGCGGTATACGACCCTGAGAGACTCCGCGCGTACGACATCCCCCGGAAAGGTGCTGAAGTGGATTCGCTTGCCGTCCTGGTCGAGGAATCTGACGCCTTGCAGACCAGCCGTCTCCTCGCCTAGCAAACCGAAGGTCTTAGTGCGGTCAAAGATGTCCTGGGCGCTCTGATTGGGAAGAAAACTGCGTCGAACATAGTCGTTCTTCGTTGCGTTCATGGTAGGCTGTAGCTGATTCGGTCAGACTGTCCACTGAGCTTTCTACAGAACGCTTGACGCGTTCATCGAAAAAGCTGGTTTCAATGACAGAGAACAAGCCGGAATACGCCAAGGCCGCAAAGCCAGCGGCCAGCAGTGTTGAGACGAGTAGGCTTACGGAGGCCTTCTGTCCTACGGTCATCGACATCCTAACTTTAGGGTACTTCATTACATTTTCGGTACGGACGAAGGTATTGTTGAGCGCCACATCGCTTGTTGCACTCTGTTTGTCATAATATACTGCAATCAAATGATCGCCAAGGCGAATACCGGCTCACCGGTCCAAAAAGCAACCTTATTACTGCGCGTACATGCGCAGTATCCCTTAATACTCGCCGCGCGGTAAAACGGGCGGATACCGTGCGGAGGACCAGCTTGAAACGTCCAGGAATAGCGGCCGCGATAGCCGTGATGTTCATATTTTCCGCATCGGCGGACCTGTTCTCTCCTGACAGGAAACTTGAGGTCCTGGAGACTGAATACTTCTCGTTCATCTTCCCGGATGAATCCAGGACCGCCATCGAGTATCTTTCAAATTTCGCCGATGAGGCCTACAGAGAAATCGCCTCGCTGCTCGGCACGGCTCCGCGCCACCGTTTCCCCGTTGTCATGACCCCGGATTCTGAGGAACTGAACGGCTACTTTACCTGGGTGCCCTACCTCAAGATAGTTTTGTACCAAGCGCCCACTGACATGAATTCGACGCTCGGTTCGTTCAATGACGACCTGCGCAAACTTTTTTACCACGAACTGACGCATGCAGTCTCGCTGACCCTGCGATCAGGGCTAGAAAACACCGTCGCGGACGTTTTCGGGGCGCCAATCAGCGCATCCACCTACCTGGCGCCGCTTTCCTTCGTGGAAGGCGTTGCCGTCTCGCTGGAGAGTCGCGACGGCTCAGGCAGGGCGGCCGATCCCCTTCTCGGCGCCTGGTTACGCCAGGATATCGTTGAAGACCGCTGGAAAAGCTTCACGCAGGCGGCTGGAGCATGGGATTCCTATCCTGGCCGCGGACTCTACTATATATATGGCGGTTATTTTTCTCGCTACCTTCAAGAAAAATATGGAATGGAAGCATATGGCACGCTGTGGCATCGCTTCGGCGCGGCCTCGGTGTTCAGACCTCTCGACGACAGCTTCCTCGGCGAAGGCAGGTTTTCCCGGATCTATGGGTTGAGCCTCTCTGACGCCTGGAGCGATTTCAAGGCTTCAATGACGCTGCGGGTCCCTGTCTATATGGCCGCTGAGCCTCTCAGGCGCCTTTCAAGTATCACGGCCTTGGCCGCCCATGGAACTCTCATATACTATGCGGACTACGATGAGGAAAAAGTCTACTCATACGACACAAAAACCGGTGCTGAAAAAACCCTATTCCGCGCCGGCGCGGAAATCTCGCGCATCGATGTCTCTTTTGACGGCTCGCGACTGCTCATCTCGACGGTTCTATACAATTCTGATTTCCCGCGGCTTCTGCTACGCGTATGGGACTCGAAGACCGGCAGGTTTGAAGACCTGCCCGCAACCAGAATCCGGGATGCCGCCTGGCTGCCGGTTGACTCATCGATTGTAGGCATTGCGATAGACGGATACCAGACTGACATCGTCCTGGCAAACGGGGCAAAGACTACAAAATTGCTTTCGGGGACGGAACGTATCAGCTACGCGTCTCCTGTCGTCTCGCAGGACGGCAGGACTATATACGCGCTTGCCAAGGAAGCTGGAACCGTATCCATCATACGCATAAAGCTTGATGGTTCATCGGTAGCGGCAGCGGACAGGCTAATCCTGCCAGAAGGCCTGTCATGGATCAGATACTTGTCCCTGGGAGCCGACGGAATCCTGAGATTCTCGTGGGACGACGGGAGCTTCTACAGGCTGGCCGAGATCGAGGGTGATACGCTCTCCTATCAGACGGTCCCCCTTTCAGGCGGGGTTCATTGGCCGGCAAGCGCTGATGGAGAAAACTATTACTTGGGCCACTTTTCCGCGGGCGTCGCTCCATGCGCATTCCCAAAAGACAGGACAGCGCTCGGATTCGTCAAGGTCGCGGCGGAATGGCGGCCGGCTTATGAACTCATCGACGCCGAGTCAGTCTACGATAAACCCGCGGTGCTGGATTCGTCTCAGTACAACGTTCTCCGCTGGCTTGTGCCGCAATTCTGGGTGCCGACTGCGCGAGGTGATGCCGGCGGGCTGGAAGCGCTCGGGTTTCTCCTCTTTGTAGCGGACCCCGCCGAACGACTCTCCGCCGGGCGCGGACTGGAACTTCAGAACAGAAGCCGCGAACTTCGAGGTATCAGTTGACTGGACGGGTTTCACTATGCCTGTGTCTCTGATCATTTCCGATTCTTTCGAGCCGTATGCAAGCGGCGCGCGCGCAAGGACCAGCATAGCGACTATAGGCTTGAGCGACACGCTGTACCCGTTCCAGGGCGGCTCGTTTGAGTGGAACCTCCAGGCAGGATTGCTGGGGGCGGCAGAGAGCAGCGCAGGCGCTTCGGCCTATCAGCCCTGGAGCGTCGCGGCGGCAATGTTCACGGCCCAGGCAAGCTGGAGCGACCTGACCGCGGCCCGGTCTGACCCGGAAGCCATGACGGGCCATGCACTCACCTTGGCATCCAGGCTCGACGCGCGGATACTTCCCGGGCCGGAAGCACCCGCC
>CAZNCK010000027.1:30514-33259 GCA_964571545.1 uncultured Treponemataceae bacterium
GGGGCCGAGTCTTCCCGCCGCGGGACTCGAAGCCAGGCTGACGGGAAGACTCGGCCCCGGCGCGGTAGAGGTCTCCGTATATGGCGCGGCCGCATTGACGAACACAATGGCGTACGGTTCGGCAGGTCGTTACTCTTCGGTATTTTATTCGCCTATATCAGCGCTCTACCCGAGCTGGAACGAATTCAGGCAGAGTTCGGCCGGACGCTGGTTCTCTGAAGGCGAAATGAGCCTCAGACTGCTCGGCGTTGAGTTGCAGCGGGGCATCGGAGCGCTCTATGCAAACAGGCTTTCCATAAGGGCGGGCGGCCGTGGTTACGTAAACTCCGGTAATGCCTGGACAGACGGCATTGCCCGGTCGGGATGGTCGCTGTTCGGACGAGCCAGCCTGACCTGGACTCCGGCGCTTGGATCATGGGCAAGAATCCATCCGGTATCATACCTGGAATTCTGGTGCCGCCCCGATCTCGCCGCTGATGAAAACCTGCCGCACGGGCTCTCGTATCTGCTCGTCGCGTCATACTGAAGGAGGCTCAGCATGCTCGCGAGCGAACGATTCACAGCGGAGGCAGCCGCCGACCTGCGCGACGCGATTGCCGATGCCGGCTACAACGAGGTGTTCGTGGCGGGCAAACTGGACGAAAAGGGCCTGGTCGCGGAGATCATCGTAGGAGCGCGCGGCGGCGCGTCCAGCGTCCCGGCCATCTCGGGTTTCCTCGACCGCGGCGACGTGTTGATACACAACCACCCCTCCGGCCGCCTGGAACCCAGCAACGCGGATCTGTCGGTAGCCTCGCGCGTCGGCGAAAACGGCGTAGGCTCATATATCGTCGACGGCGACGTCCGAGAAGTCTACGTCGTCGCGGAACCCGTCAGAGCTCGAGCACTCATAGCCATCAATCCGGAAGAACTGGCGGGGGTGCTCGAGACAGGCGGCAAACTGGCCTCCCTATTGCCGGGCTACGAACCCAGGCAGAGCCAGCTGGAACTAGTAAAGGCCATAGCCGAAGCGCTTAACGGCGGCTATGTCTTGGCCGCGGAAGCTGGCACGGGCGTAGGAAAATCATTCGCATACCTCATCCCGGCCTTCGCGTGGGCGGCGCGCAACAAGGAACGGGTGGTCGTCTCCACGGCTACCATAAACCTGCAACGCCAGCTGATGGACAAGGACATACCTCTCGTCGCGTCCATTTTCAAGAAAAAACTCAAGGCCGTCCTCGTCAAGGGCCGCGGCAACTATCTCTGTAAAATACGGCTCCAAGACGCCCTCGACGAGGAGGGTCTGTTCGCGGGCGAGGACCACCCGCTCCGCCAGATTGAAGCCTGGGCCGGCTCCAGCGGCTCAGGCGACCGTGCCGACCTCTCGTTCTGGCCAGAGGAAACGCTGTGGACACGGGTGCGCTCGGAATCCGACGACTGCCTGAACATGGCCTGCCCGCACCGGGATTCGTGTTTCGTCCTCAAGGTAAAGCGCGATGCCGCGGACGCCGACCTGATCGTAGCCAACCATCACATACTCTTCAGCGATTTAGCGTCGCGCGCCGGCGGCTCTGGTTACGAATCCACCGCGGTGCTGCCGCCGTACAGCACCATCGTGTTCGACGAAGCCCACGCCATAGAATCGAGCGCCACCAGTTTCTTCTCCGAGGAAATGACAAAATTCTCGGTAATGAAGCAGTCGTCGAAGCTGTACAGGGAAAAGCGCGGCCGCAAATTCGGCGTCATCGTCAAGCTCCAGAACCTCAAGGGCCTGAAACCCGGCATACTCAAGCGCTTTCCCGACGCGGCTGACGCACTCCTTGCGGCCATCGACACGGCGGATGCCGCGGCGCTGGCGCTCATAGGCGCTGGCATGAACTACCGCCTCGTGGGCAGGAGTCCGGAAATCGAGCAGGCTATCATCAAGCCGCTGGGCGAGATGGAACGCGCGATCCTGTCGATAGCCGAACTGCTCAAGGACGCGCTGGAAGGCGTGCCCGAGGAAGACGAGGCGGACCAGTCGGTGCTAGAGACCAACCTAGCGCTCGTACGGCTCTCGGAAATGGCATCCATCTGCGCGCGATTCCGCGGATTCGACGAGGATCCCGAGAGCGTGTATTGGCTCGATCGTCGCAAGAGCAGCCAGGGCGAGGCGTTTGCGCAATTCAGCATCACGCCGCTGGACATCTCGAATATGATGAACGAGGCCGTATTCGACCAATTCCGCGCTGTCGTCTGCCTCTCGGCCACCCTGTCTGTCGGCAATTCCTTTGAATTCTGGAAGCACCGCGTCGGCCTGTCCAACTCCGATACGCGCACCGAATGCACGGCCTTCCCCTCGCCGTTCCCGTTCGAGCGCAACGCGCTGCTGGCAGCCTCCAGCGATGCGCCTGAACCCAACTCGCCAGAATGGCAGCCCTGGATTAACGATGCCGTCTACAAGCTCATCGAGGCGTCCGGCGGCAGGGCGCTCGTCCTCTTCACTTCATATACGGCCCTCCGCGCGGCCTGGGATTCTGTGAAGCCGCGCCTCGATGAACTGGGCATTTCCGCGTTCCGGCAAGGCGACGACGAGCGCACTCGGCTCATGGACGCCTTCAAGACGGATATATCGAGCGTACTGTTCGCCACCGATTCGTTCTGGGAAGGCGTCGACGCTCCCGGCGAGACGCTGGAACTCGTCATCATTACAAAATTACCGTTCCGTGTGCCAACCGACCCCGTGCAGAAGGCCCGCGCCGAAGCCGTGGAACGCCGAGGCGGCAA
>CAZNCK010000028.1:0-8463 GCA_964571545.1 uncultured Treponemataceae bacterium
GAGCGCGCTCTCCGCTGGAATTTTCCATTTATGACGACGATAATCACCGTCGATGGTCTCGAACCCTCCTGGAAAGCGCCTGAAAAGGCTTCTGGAGCCTAAAATTGAATAAAATAATTGACAAAGGATATGGCTTGACTATAATCAATTCAAATTGGGCAAAACTGTACGCGCACTATTGAAAGGAGCATTTGAATGAGAAGGCCGTTAGCACTGATCGTCGCCGCTCTGTTGATTGCGAGCGCATCGGTCGTCTTCGCGGATGAAGCCGTCCTGATAGATTTTTCCCTCCTCGGAGCGGATATCATCGAGGACCCCATCGAAAAGGGTATGATGACGCAGAACAAGGCGACCATGATGGATTTTTCCACGGTTGTCGGAGCGAGCTATACCGAAGAGCAGAAGAAGCAGATGGCGATTTCACTCGCTATTGAAAACTGGGATGTAGTCCTCGCTTCGTCCTCAAGGTCCGGCGAGCGCCAGGCGTATTCCTACACCCGCGAGGCGACCATCGCCCAGGATGCCAAGCAGTACCCAGGCGCCAAGGCTCTTGGAGTTCGTGTAAACTTCCCCCTCGAGTCATTCAACTCCTGGGCCAGGGTTCAGCCTCCATTCGATGTCCCGGCGTTCGAGCCAAAAGCTGACATTGATGATACCGGCAAGATCACTCCCAAAACCGACCAGCAGGGATCCGATCCGGTCAATGCCAGTCTGTCACGTTTCGAAGGCAGCTATAATGCTGAAACCAAGATCACGACCGCGCTTGGCGTAGTGAAGAACGTTGGTGTCATTAAGTCCATCGCCGTGAACGTCAAGGGACTCAACTTCCCGCACGGACTTTCGCTCGTCATCAAGGACAACAATGCTGATGAGCACGTGATGTTCATGGGATACCTCAACTTTGACGGTTGGAGAGAACTCCGCTGGGATAACCCTGAGTACATCTCCGATGTTCGTAATCGCGAGCTCAGGATTGACCCGCTCTACCCGCGTGCCACTCCTTTTGTCAAGTTTGGTGGATTTATCGTCAACCGTGACGCCTCGGCGGTCGGTGGTGATTTCATCGCTTACATCAAAGACGTCAAAATTCTGTACGACAAGGCTGTGCTGGAGCCCGTACGTGATATCGACGACGAATCCATCTGGGGAATCGTCGGCCAGAAGGAAGATGACCGCAAGCGCCTTGAGAGCCAGCGCTTTGGTGCCTCGCAGGTTATGCGCTATATCGAGCGCATGAAGCAGGAAACAAAGACTGATTTCACTGCCGCCAAGGAATAATACGTAGCGCGCGATTGATATATAAAGCCGCCCGGCAACGGGCGGCTTTTAATTTCCGTTCTGGCTTGCTCCCTCCGCTTTTACATCGTATTATTTTGCAATGGATACTACTGAACCCATACCGAGCAGGGCCACGCTTGAAAAAGCGTATAAGTCCAACCAGAAGATTCTTGAAGGCGTTCTTGGAGAAATGGTTTCCAGGATTCAAGGAGCTCTGGATAGCGCTGGCTTGTTTCCCGCTTACAAACATCGCATCAAATCGTTTCAGAGCTATTTTTCAAAAAAAATAAAATTTATCCGTGAGGCTTCAACAAACGGGACCTCCTGTCTTCCAATAACCGACCTTATTGCCTTGAGAATCATCTGCCCCTTTATCGGCGATTTAGATAGAGTGGAAAAAGCCCTGTCTTCACAATTCAAGGTCAGAGAGGTAGAGCGCAAAGGCGCAGAACGGTCTTTTAAGGAATTTGGCTACGAATCCACCCACATGTTATTGGAGATACCGCCGGATTTGCTCAAGGGCAATACGTTTATTGATCCGCCGGTGTGTGAGGTGCAGATCAGAACCATACTCCAGGATGCGTGGGCTGAGGTAGAACACGAACTCGTATATAAAGCCGAGTTTACTCCCTTTGATGATCCAATGAAAAGAAAACTTGCGGCTCTGAACGCCAATCTTACGTTGTCTGACATGTTGTTCCAGGAAATAAGGGATTATCAGCATCAATTGACAAATGAACTGGCCAAGCGGCGAGTAGCCTTCTTCAAGAAAATTGAAGATGCAATAGACAAGGATTTGTATACCAACTTTAAGGAAACGCCTCGTTCTGGCGTCGAAGAGCCCACGCAACCTGCGTGGCTCGGGCCTTGGAAATCACTCGATGATTTATTGCTGGAAGCTCTCAATGCGCACAACCGTGCTGACTACATCCGAGCCATAGATATTTACTCACATCTCCTTGCCATGGATCCCAAGCCGGACATACGGGCCTTGATCTACAAACACAGGGGCATGGCGTTTTTCGCGGAGAGTCGCTATGACGAGTCGATGGGAGACTTTACGGCAACCATGGATATTGATCCAAAATGCTACAAGGCGGCTTATTATCGAGGCGTCGTTCACAGTGTAAAGCAGAACTACTCGGCGGCAATTGATGATTTCAACAGCGCCTTGACCATCCACCCATACCATTTCTATTCCACCTATCGGCGCGCCCAGGCATATTATCATTTTGAGGATTATCCAAAGGCTCTCGCTGATTGCGACGCGGCTCTGGAGCTCGAACCGGAAAACGACTCGCTGAAGAAATTACGCGGCATGGTGTTGAAAAAACTAAAAATGTAGGGCTGTGAGTGCATTAGGGCGTTTAATAAAAAAAACCTTCTGTAACGGTGAGTTACAGAAGGCCTAGCATCCCCTGGGGGAATTGAACCCCCGTTGCCGGGATGAAAACCCGGTGTCCTAACCACTAGACGAAGGGGACAAGTGGTATCGAAGCGAGCGAACAATACCAAAAATGACGGTCGCGTGTCAATCAGCCTGGCAAAAAAGGTTTCCGTTGAAAACCTGGTTCATAGCCTGTATAGTTATTTTTCAAGCATTTATTATGGAGGAACCATGCAAAGAAAAGTTGCTGTCATCGCGTTAGTGTTACTCGTTGCCATTGCGGTACCCATGTCCTTTGCTACCGGCGTCGGCGCTGCTTTCGGGCTTCCGTTCGGCGGCGGATTGCCGGGTTCCAACGTCATGCTGTCGCTCAAGGTCTCACAGGTGCCGTTTCTCATGGGCATCGGTTTCAATCTAGGAGAGAGTAGCTCGTCGTTCGGCTTCACCGGCGATTGGTGGGTCGCCAACGCCAACCTTTTTTCATTCGTCAATTACTACCTAGGACCGGGCTTCTATGTCGGCTACGCCAATTCACTGCTACTTGGCGGCCGCTTTCCTGTGGGCCTCAATGTGTTTCCCATCAAGAACCTTGAACTATTCCTTGAGGTAGCTCCTACTTTAGCCATTGGCATAGGCGATACCATCACGTTCCCGGTGTGGGGGTTCCAGAGTGGTTTCGGTCTCCGCTTTTGGTTTTAATTTTGTGCGGGGATTAAAAGGACTACTCGACAAGGGGTAGTCCTTTTTTATTCAACCCCATCTAGACCAAACATAGTAAAAACACTATATTATCAATGATACAATAGCTTATACGCCTAGGGGCGTAGGTAGAAATAATCGTGGAGGATACACATGACCGAGCATTTGACCCTGGCCGCATTCAAGAAGAAGGTCTTTGATTACGAAAACGAAAAAGAATGGAAATTTATCGGTGAAATGCCCGCCATCATCGATTTTTACGCAGACTGGTGCGGACCGTGTAAAATGGTAGCTCCGGTTCTGGAAAAGCTTTCACTGAAATACGCTGAAAAGCTCTCCATCTATAAGGTGGATACTGAAGCGGAGCAGGAACTTGCCGGAATGTTCGGTGTCCAGAGCATTCCTACGCTTTTATTCATTCCCAAGGACGGTCAACCCAGGGTCTCAATGGGAGCGTTGCCGGAGAAGGAATTCGAGCGTATCATCGCTGAATTATTGCTGCCCGTGGAGGCGTGAACGTAAACGGCAGGTCCACGGTTTCCATCGTTGCGACGGCTTGGGCTACCACTTCCTGGAAGCCCAGCGCGGCAAACGATACGCGTTCTTCATCGAACTTTGCCTTGAGTACAGGATGCTTCGGGGAAAAGAGCACGCAGCAATCTTCATAGGGCAAGATCGAAATGTCAAAGGTTCCTATGGTCCGCGCGATCCTGATGGTGTCTTCCTTGTCGGTGCCGACAAGGGGCCTCAGGATCGGGTAGTCTGTATACGAACCGGTAAAACGCATATTTTCGGCTGTTTGGCTTGCAACCTGTCCGAGGCTTTCGCCGCTTACGATTGCATTGAGGTTGCGCTTTTGGGCAACCATATCGGCCGCCATCATCATGCAGGCGCGTAGGTACAGGGTTGCCTTCTCCGGTAGCGCGTCTTTCTTGATCTTGAGTTGTACCTCGGTAAAGCTCGCGGTATGCAGCGTCATGCCGCCCGAGAAGGTTGCGAGGTTGGCTGCGAGGTCTCTGACTTTTTCCCAAGCTTCCTTGGAGGTGTAGGGATAGGCGTGAAAATACAGCGATTCCAGGGCCAGCCCTCGCCCTAGCATCCTGTAACCGGCAACAGGCGAATCAATACCTCCCGATAGCAGCAGCAGGCCCTTTCCTCCCGATCCAATCGGCAAACCCCGCATGCCAAACGACGCATCGCTGTAGACATATGCTTTTTCTCGCACCTCAACGTAGATGGTCGCGTCGGGGTTATGCACATCGACGCGGATCGCAGGAAATTTTTCCAGGATAGCGCCGCCGAGTTCTCTTGCTATACCATAGGAATCCAGGGGAAAGCCTTTATCGGAACGCCGCGCTTCAACCTTGAATGTCTTGGCGCCTTGGGCTATGAGGGGTTCCATTGCCGCCACCGCGGCCGCTCGCAGGTGGGTCATATCCTTGGGCATTTTATGGGCCCGGGCCCAGCCATTGACGCCAGGTGTCCTGGAAAGCGCGAATTCAGCCTTGGGGGCATGTTCCTCTTCGACCCTGAGGTAATAGCGGCCTTCTCTGGACGATATCTCGCTATGGAACGAAGAGAGTCTGCGCTTGATATCACGTTTCAGCCGGTTCTCGAATTCTGCCCTGTTGCCGTCCTTCAACCGGATCTCGCCTATCTTGATGAGGTACAACGCTTCCATGACGGCCAGTTCTCCCTTTGTTACACTCTATAGCGCGCGTACGATTCCGCGGCGCGGCCCAGGAAATCGTTGATATCGGTTATGGTTGTATCTCGCCCTGTTGATATTCGTATTGACGAGAACGACAGTTGGCGGTCGACGCCCATAGCATCCAGCACCCGGCGTTCCTTTTTGGCGCTGGAACAGGCTGCTCCTGTGGAAACAGCGATGCCCTGTTCGTCGAGGAGCCTACAGAGTACCTCTCCCCCGAGGCCCGGAAAAGCCGCGCTCACGATATACGGGCTGTAGCGTTCATCGCCCGTCTGCCGAGAAACGGGGATTGGCGTAGCCCCTGGAATACGGTTGATGCCTTCCAGTAGCGCCTTTTCGAGCCCTCGCGCATGAGCCAAGGCCTCATGGCGGGATTCAGATGCTCTAGAAGCGGCTTGCGAGAAAGCCCAGGCTCCCGGCGTATTGTGGGTGCCAGGCCTGACGCCGCTTTCTTGTCCGCCGCCGTGCACAAGAGGCCGGAGCGGGCGGCGCAGATAGAGTGCCCCGGTGCCGCGCGGGCCACCGAGTTTGTGCGCGCTGAAGGCGGCTCCATCCACGCCCTGAGCCTCTGTGTCGAAGCCCAGGGTCCCGAGCGCCTGGACGGCATCGCAGTGAAAAAACGGTTTGCGACCGGACTTCCCCGTGGCTGCGCGTATTGCCTCGGAAATCTGTTTTATTGGCTGGATGGCCCCGGTCTCGTTATTGACTGCCATAACGGCTATTATAGCCGTATCCGCCCTGACAGCATTGGCTACAGTCGCTGGATCGATGAAACCCTCGCAATCGGGTGCTATTCTGATGACTGTTACGCCCAATTCTTCAAGAATACGGGCCTGCTCGAATACAGCCGCGTGCTCGATGGCACTTATAACGATCGACCGCGGGCCATTGGCAAGCAAAGTCGAGAGCAGTGTGATGGAATCGGCTTCGCTACCGCCCGACGTGAATACGATACGATCCGGGCTTGCGCCGACAATGCGCGCCAATAAGGCACGGGATTCTTCCAGTTCTGCTTTGGCCGCTTTTCCTGCCGCGTGGGCGCTGGACGGATTGCCGTAGATGCGCGCGGCAAAATCCGCTGCCTGTTCGAGGATATCCTGATAGGGTGGAGCGCCGGCAGCCCAGTCGAGGTAGCGTTGTGACATGGCGCCCATAATACCGCGGCGAGACGCGCGTAGGCAAGCGACGTTGCCCACAGAGTCCGCCAGTGACGATCCCCGCCGGCTATATCAAGAAGAACGCTTGTCTGGGATGCCTCCAGGAATGCCGCCCGCCGCCGTGAAACCGGATCGGAGATACAAGGCGCAGTAACAATGGCCATGCTCGTTAACGTCAGGTTTTGCATATACGCAGGGGCATAAGACGTCTGCATCCTTCTCCCGGGAGCCATTGGAATCCCGGCAGGGGCAGAGATAATAGCCGTAGCGGTTCCAGTTGGTTGTCAGGCCCGCAATGAGGACATCGGTGAACTCAGCGTCGGGATTGATCTCCCAACCTTGCTTTGCGGCCACCATGGACGCAAACCGCCTGGTATCGTCAAGGTTTTTTTCTGACATGATCAGAGTCCCAGCGTCCGTTTCCAGTCCGCCTCGATGAAGCCGACGAGGTGGTCGGAATCGCCGATTGTAGCAAACGGGAAGGCAATGTCGGCCTTGAATTTTTCCTTGAGGGTGCGCTTGGCTTCGTTCTTGGTTTCAAGAGGAATAGCATCCATGTAGATGAATCTGTACGCATATTTATTTTTTTCCAGATATGTCATGGCGCGTTTGCAGAAACCGCAGGTTGAAAGGGCATAAACGGTTATAATCGGGCTGGTTTTATCGCCGTGGACGGTGGTGTAGGTCAGGGTCTCAAGCATCGTTTGATTCTCCTTGGCGTACATAGTAAACGTGATGATGGTTTTTGGCAAATACCCTTCAAGCCAAAGCGTGGTCAGGCGACCAGATGCGCGCATATGCATCGGCGTCGAATTTGCGTTTGAGTCCAGCGGCTACCATACTGCGTACCGTGCTATAAACCGGTCGGGCAGGCCATGGGCGGTCGTGGAGGCCGAAGCACCAGGCGACGCCGGCCCAACCGTTGGGATCCCGGCCGTCGAGGGCATAACGGTCGTTCAGGTACGAGGCCGTGGCAAAGGCTTCTCTCGGCGAAGCGCTCCACGCAAGGATCATTTTGCCCCAGTACATGCGCATGTAGTTGTGGATAGTGCCTGAGCGCACGAGCTGTTCCTGCGCGGCGTTCCAGTACGGATCGTGAGTCGCGGCCGCTTCAAACTGCTGTTTGGTGTAAAGATATGCCCTGCGGTCAGCGGCGGCCGAATCCAAAGCGGCGCGAGACCAAGAGGGTAGGCCTTCCCATGCGTCATAATCCAACGGTCGGTAGCGTACGTAGTTGCGGCATAGTTCTCGCCTCACGACAAGCTGCTCTGCGAAGGCCGGATACCCCGGCCCTCCCTGTGCCCGGGCCGCCGCGATGACGGTCAAAGGCGAAATCATTCCGAAACGCAGATACGGAGACAGGCCGCTGCTTCCATTCTTCAGCGGGTCATTGCGGTCGCTGTCGTATCGGGCTAACCTGTCTTGCACAAAGGCCGCCAGCTTGGCGCGTCCGGCAACCTCGCCCGGCAAGCACAAGAAAGCCTGTTCCGGGCTCCGGTCTCCGGGATACGCGGGGCCGGGGGTGGCGTCATACGCCGAGAACAAGGCAATTTCATCCGTTTTGTTGCGTCCAGAAGCGCCATCGCCAGGGATTTGGATTCGAGTCGCCGAACGGCGCGGAGACGGTACCGGGAAAAGCTGCCGCGAGGCATATGAAGCCACTGCGCCTTCAATCTTGAGCCGCAAGGTACGGGCCGACCATTCCTGCTTGGGGCTGGCTACAGTCTCAGGAATAACAGATTCGCCGTCGACTTCGATGACAGGAACGGATAACAAGGCCGCCAGTGTGGCCTTGGCGCTTACGGGCCACCGCGCCGGAGAACGGTCGACAACCACGAGCGCGGCTTCCTGTGAAGCCTCGGTTATCGAGGCTATGGGTTCGCCCTGCCTCAGCCTGAAACCAATGCCCGCGCTTCGCAGGGTGGCAACTGTCTCCAGGAGGCCTGAAAGCATCCAGTTGTACTGCGGTGCGGTGGCGGAAGAGTAGTCAGCAAGCACGAATACGACGACAAGCGGTAGTTCAAGCCGATCTGCCTCCAGCGAGGCGTACCAGAGGGCATGGTTACAGTCAGCACGCTGGGCTGCCTGCATCCAGTACAGTACATAGCCCGCGCCTTTTCTAACGCTGTTGCGGTTGAGAGCCTCAACTCTCTCAGAATCGATCATGAGAGCAAGTATATCGTCGACGCCGGGTCAACGCCATGTCGCGCCCCGTTGGTCGCCTGTCATTG
>CAZNCK010000028.1:8473-9343 GCA_964571545.1 uncultured Treponemataceae bacterium
TCATTGAACAAGGATGCCGTTCCGGAGTACATTCGCTCCATGCATGACATCGCCCGAACCCGCAATTTCTGTATCATTGCGCACATAGACCACGGCAAGTCCACGCTGGCCGACCGCTTCATAGAGCGGGCAAAAATCGTTGATCAGCGCAAGATCCAGAACCAGATGCTGGACAACATGGACATAGAACGGGAGCGCGGCATAACGATAAAGAGCCAGGCCGTCACGCTGTCGTATACAGCCCATGACGGCCAGGAATATACGCTTAACCTCGTCGATACGCCTGGACACGTGGATTTTTCCTACGAGGTGTCCAGGGCCATCAGCTCCTGTGAAGGCGCCATCCTGCTCGTGGACGCTACCCAGGGCGTCGAGGCCCAGACCCTGTCCAACATGTACATGGCGCTCGAACACGACCTGGAGATACTGCCGGTCATCAACAAGATAGACATGCCCGCCGCCAACATCGACGACGCCCGCCACCAGATTTCCCACGATCTGGGGCTGGATGGCGACGAGGCCCTTTGCGTGTCGGGTAAAATGGGATTAGGCATCGAAGAACTGTTCGAGGCCATTGTCGCACGCGTGCCGTGCCCTAGCGGCGATCCGGTCAAGCCGCTCCGGGCGCTTATATTCGACAGCCACTATGACCCGTATCGCGGCGTAATAGTGCACCTGCGCATCTTCGACGGCACCATCAAGCCGGGTATGAAGATACGCCTCATGTACAACGACTCCGAGTACGAAGTCGAGGAAACCGGCTACTTCAAGCTGGCGCTCTCTAAATCCGACGAGCTGATTGCCGGAGATGTGGGCTACCTTATCGCAGGCATTAAAACCGTTTCTGATATCCGCGTAGGCGATACCATC
>CAZNCK010000028.1:9353-10397 GCA_964571545.1 uncultured Treponemataceae bacterium
CGAGCCGCTGCCGGGTTTTCGCGAGGTCAAGCCGGTCGTCTACAGCTCCATCTACCCGATGGACACGGTGGATTACGCCGAACTCAAGGTAGCCATGGAGAAGCTCAAGCTCAACGACGCATCGCTCATCTACGACAAGGACAGCTCCGCCGCTCTCGGTTTCGGCTTCCGTTGCGGCTTCCTGGGTATGCTTCACCTCGAAGTGGTGCAGGAGCGTCTGGAGCGCGAGTACGACCAGGCCATAATTATGACGGCGCCGAGCGTCCGCTACCGCCTGACGATGAACCACACGGGTGATGTCGTCATCATAGATAATCCGTCGGATTATCCCGATCCCTCCAGAATAGCCTCGGCCGAAGAACCCTACATCAAGGCGCAGATCATCACGCCGCTTGCGTATATCGGCAATCTGATAACGCTCTGCATCAACAAACGAGGCTCCCAGACTGGGTTTGTCCACCTGGACGAAAAGCGGGTAGAGCTGACCTTCGAGATGCCGCTCGCCGAGGTGCTGTTCGACTTCTACGATAAGCTTAAAAGCACCAGCCGCGGCTATGCCAGTTTCGACTATGAGATAATCGACTACCGGCCCACGGAACTGTCAAAGCTTGACATACTGATCAACTCCAAGCCCGTGGACGCGCTTGCCCAGCTCGTGTACCGCCCCTCCGCCATGGAGCGCGGGCGCAAGGTCTGCGAGCGACTCAAGGACTCCATGAGCCGGCACCAATTCAAGATAGCCATACAGGCCGCGATAGGCGGATCCATAGTCGCGCGCGAGACCGTCAACCCTGTCCGTAAGGACGTGCTGGCCAAGTGCTACGGCGGCGATATCAGCCGCAAGCGCAAGCTCCTTGAGAAACAGAAGGAAGGCAAGAAGCGCATGAAGATGGTCGGCGACGTGGAGCTGACACAGGAATCCTTCATGGCCGTGCTGCGCGAGGGCGAGGACGAAGACAAGCGAAACTAGAAGCGCCCTACACCGTGGTCGGTCAGTCCAGGGCTGCCTGGAGGCGACCGCGCCAGTAGGCCGCTTCCGCGGCC
>CAZNCK010000028.1:10407-14105 GCA_964571545.1 uncultured Treponemataceae bacterium
TCTTCTGCTACCACAGAGGCGGCTGTTTCGTTCGCCACGCGCTTGAGCGCATCAGGCTCCAGGGTCGCGACCCGTTCCGGATCCGGAAAGTGGTGATACAGGAAATCAGCCTCGGAAAGGAGCCTCCGCAGAGGCTCCTCGCTTGTGTTCGTGCGCAGGGCGGCGCTTACCTTTTCAGTCCGTCGTAATTCTCCCGTCAGGAAGGCCTTGGCACGTTCCCGGCTTGTTCCCGCGTCGATGGTAGCCCCCAGAACCGCCGGATTTTTCGCTCCGGCGTTTGCTCGTATCAGCCGCTCGATATCCCCAGGAGTCAGTAGCCGTGCAGGAAGCCTTGCTCCGAACCCACCCCGCAAGTCCCACGCATCGAGTCCTCTGAGTTCGCCTGCCGCCAGCGCCGCATACATTGACAATGCCGGGTCTGTGAGCGAACCGTCAACCCGGCGCGTGCAGCCGTCGCGGAACGAGCTTGCCCAGGCGGAGCTTCGCTTTTCGGTGCGGCTCTCTGCGCGGCGAGCCCGAAGATCAGCGGGACTGCCTGCGCAATGCGTCTTGCCTTGATTGAAGGCAAAATCCAGTCCGGCCACAAGTATGGGGCCGCCCAGGATTCTGGCTATCCTGATGGCCAGTACGCCGACTGATCCCAGCGGCGGAACGGCGATGCACGGCAGTCCTGAGGCCGCGAGACGCGACAAGAAGGCGCTCTCTGTATATTCGCTCAGTGTCAGGGTAACCGGACCGGACAGAGCCCTGAACGAAGAAGGATGAGAACTGAGGTCGGCGATGAGCGCTATAGGCCTTCCGCCAAGCGGCAAGAAATCCTCAACGTTATAAACCTGCCCCTCAAGGCAGACTATGGCATCGGGAACCACGCATGCTCTGGCCAAGGCTCCCGAGGCCGTGTCGCAGGCCAGCACGAACAAGCCGTCCCTGTAACGGCGCAACAGCGGTATGGAACAATCCAGAGAAGGACCGGCGCCGCAGACGACTATCGGTCGACCGCCGGATTCAAGGTTACGTACGGAGTCCCAGCGCATTGACCCAATGTTGGCTATGATGTTTTTTGTCCACAGGCGCCCCATCCTGACCAGCGCCAGGCGATTGCGGAAACGGACACCTATATCCGCGTCGATTGCGGCCAGCATACCGTCATATTCCGCCTCGTGGAGCACCCGCCCGCCCGATAGTCGTACTTCGATGGCTCGCCTGAAGCGAGTGGGCGATACACGCTTTTCAAGCTCATGGTAGCTCGCGACGGCTTCTGCCGGCGATGTCAGGGCCACTTCAGGGAATTCTTCGGTTATCGTCTGCGCGGCAATAGAGCGCAGAGAACCGTCGGCTTCAACGCAAAGCACGGCGCTTGAATCCGGCAAGCTCTCCAGCAATTCTCTAAGGCCATGGCAGAGGCAGGGCGAGGGGACTACATACAGGGTTTCCGGTTTGATTGGGGTTGCCAGGACCGCGGCGCGTGGCGCGGCTAGAGGATCGCGTCGCGAATATAGCCAGCGTCCCTGGTACTGAATGGAAAGGCCCCTGCCCGTATCGACGAGCAGAGGCCCCGAATCATCCATGACGGATTGTATCAGTTCGACTGGACGAAATACTGTGTGAAAGCCGCGATGAAATTGTCTTCGAGGGCAGGATCCTTGAGTACCGCGGCGGCTAACTCATCAGAAACGCTCTGCTGCACGACGGTGGGATAGTAGGCTTCGAGCAAACTAAGCTCACCTTCGTCTGCCGCCTTGATTTCCTTGACCCTTGCCACGATGGCATAGTCGTTGAGGACCAGCGGCGCAGAAACCTGGCCGGCTGGGAGGGAGAAAATAGCCGTCAGGAAGCTTTCACTGGAGTCGGCGCCGTTGAGTTCCGGAAGATCCGTGGTATCGAGCGCGCCCAGCAGCGAGAAATAACCTACATCGAGAGCCTTGCCGTAATTGAGCGGGAAGGGTTTCGTTTCCTTGACCGTGTAACCATTGGATGTCGCGGTCGCGCCAAAATCTTCGCTTGCCGCCGCCGCGAACTTGCCCGCCGCCGATACGACCCAGTCTTCAATACGCCCCTTCTCGTTGCGGTTCAGGTAATCTGAAACCGTTTTCGTTAGATCAGCAGAGGCGTAATCCGGTTCAACAGCAACATCTTCTACGCGGTAAAACGACCAGGAGCCGGTGAGCGTCTCGTAGACGGGAGAAACGGTCCCCTTGGCCAGGCTCAATACGGCATCCAGATCGGTCGCGTTTTTTAGCTCGCCTTTGAGTTCCCAGACATACCGTGAACCCATATCTCCGCCTTTCGAGGCATATTCATCCTTGGAATGGTTCTTGGCGGATTCCTCAAAGGACAATGATCCGGAGCTTACCTTGGCCAGCACCTGCTCGGCCTCTTTCTGCGATGCCGAAATGGTAACCTTGGATAGTCGTACCCGCTTGAACGAGGCGGGATTGGCCTTGGCAAACGCTATGCGTTCCTCATCGGGATAGACGGAGAACGGAATGGCAACGTATTCGACAACACGCTGGGACTGGGCCATGGTCTTGGGGAAGGCGATTTCAGCCTTGCTCGGGATAAAGGCCACGGAATCCGTAACGTAGCGGTTTTTCAAGGCGGCTACTTCTATTTCCTTGCGTAGTGAAAGCTTGAAAGAATTTGTCGCCTCCCGATACTTGCGCCTGGAGAACGTGCCGTTTTCCAGGAAAGCTGGGCTTTGGGTGATCTGAGTATCTATGTACGATTCACTGACCGCGATGCCGGCTTTCTCAGCGTATTCAATCAAGGCATAGTTGACTGCCGTATTTTCGAATGCCCGGCGCCATACCTGATAGGCGAAGAACTGGTCGCCGGTATCTTTGTAGCCCTGTCCCTCGAGTTGGGCCTTTATCTGCTGAACCTGTGTAGAAAAATAGCCGCCCTGCACGAATGCGATAGGCTTGCCGTTCCATGAACCGAATGTCATATCGTTAGTCGAGCTGGCGCTTCCCGCGGCCGGGACGAATACGAAGGCCACTACCGTCACGATGAGTAATAGTACGGTGCCGATATAGATGAATGGGTTGCCTTTTCGGCGTTTTTCGCCTGAATCGGGCTTGTCGTGCTTGTCGTTGGTGGTTGCCATCGAAACCTTCCTGGATGATGAGAGATGCTGGATCAAACGTTTTACCGAACTAGACGATACATTGTATGTAGAAATCTTACGATCCAAAACGCGCAAAAACATAACACGGTGGCATGGCCATGTCAATCGAGTGGTATACTCCGCGTCAGGCCGGCGTGTCGGAGGAGAATGCGTAGGCGTTTTTGGCGACGTGCTTGACTCCGTACATCGCGGCATCGGCCTTGTTCACAAGCTCTTCTATGGCATCGCCATCATCCGGAAACACGGATATTCCCATGGACATGCCGAGCGTGCGTGACTTTCCTGAAAAAGACAGCGGGTTGGAACACTCGCTTATGATCTTCTTCGCTACCTTTTCAATATCATCCTTGCTCTTGACGTTGGTGACGACCGCGACGAATTCGTCGCCGCCTATCCTGGCTACGATGTCTGACGCCCTGACCAGGCCTCGCAAGCGCTCCGATATAGCGACCAACGCGCTATCGCCTGCCGCATGACCGTGTATATCGTTGATGGGCTTGAAATCGTCAAGATCGATGAACACCACGCCTATCTTTCCGCCGGTCCGTCGCGCCGTTTCTACAGTCTTGCC
>CAZNCK010000028.1:14115-20689 GCA_964571545.1 uncultured Treponemataceae bacterium
GCCCCCAACTCCACGACGCCGATGTCCTGCGGTTTGCCCATCAGTTCGAAGAGGAGCCTGCGATTGGGCAAGCCCGTCAGCGAATCATGATTGGCCAGATGGCTGATTTTGAGCGTTGCGCGCTCTAGCCTGCGTTTTTCGTCAGACAAGGCACGATTTAGATCCTCAAGCCTGTCATGGATGATGGCATTTTCGACGGCGATACCGACGTAGGGCGCGAGGGCCTCGAGGAAGGAAAGATGATTGGGCGCATAGGCTCGCGCGTTGTAGTTTTGCATAGTCATCACGCCTATGGCGCGGTCTTCAATCGCGAGCGGCATGCAGACTACCGATTGAGAAGCGCGGCCGGTCATCGTAGAAGGTTTCGAAAGATATTTGGTGTATTCCAGGTCTTTCTCGGCGATGAGCACCGGCTTGCGGTTTTTGAAGGCCCAGGCGGCGAAACTGCTGTCAGAATCGATATCTATCCTGTATTCGCTTTTTCTTACACCGTCTTCATAGAAGCGCTTGTAGACGAGCTGGCCGTGTTCCGGATCGTGAAGCGCTATGCCGAACATATCCATGTCCAGGAACGGTTTGAGGCAGTCATAGATGGTCTGGACTACCATGTTGAAGTCGAGGCTTGCCGTTATCCGTCTGCCGATAGTCGATATCGAGGTAATTTGGCGGTTGATATCGACGAGCGCGTCGGTTTTTTCCTTTAGTTCAATATTCCGCAAGCGGTATATTTCAGCTTCCTGTTGAGCCCGCTCTATCTCCGATTGTGTCTGGATGCTGCGGAGTTTGTTGGCTGTTTCTTCGCGTTGAGCCTTGGCTTTGAAGTCGGCGAAACGCTTAAAATACACCAGGGCGCGTTCGTAATCCCCCAGAGCCTCGTGCGATTTAGAAATCTGTTCATGCGCCTTGAAAAGCTTGCTCTTGAGGTTGATGCCATCGCAGAGCCGCTCCGCTTCAAGCAGAATCTCGAGCGCTTCTTTGGCTCGACCCAGATCATTCAACACCGAGGCGTGCACGATCAAAAGGCTCGCTCTCTGGCTCAGGTTCCCGGTCTTTGTCGCAAGCTCCAGTCCTTTGACCACGAGGGTTTCAGCTTCAGCGAGGTCGTCGCTTGCGATGGCTACGTTAGCCAGGGTCTCAAGGCTGTCCGTGGCCATTATTGTTTCGCCGGCCGCCAGGGAAATTTCATAAGACTTCCTGGTATATTCGGCCGCCATGACCAGATTATCCATCTCGAGGAAGGCCTCGCCGATGTTCCTGAGGCAATCGGCTACAACCTCGGTGTCCATTTCAACCGACATCCTACCGTACGCAGGCATGAGGTAATCGAGGGCTTGCTGGGGATTGCCCAGTTCGAGGCAGACTTCGCCGATGTTGGCCATGGCTATGAGTTCTCGATCGACCAGGCCATTGGCCCTAGCTACGGTCAGGCTCCTTGTGTAGAAGTCTATAGATTTGTCCAGCCTGAAAAGGAATTGATGGTACACGCCAAAGGCATTGAGAGTCCTGCAGGTGCCCAGAATATCGCCGAGCGTCTCATACAGGCGGCTGGCTTCAGTAAAAGAGCCGTAGGCTTCCGGCAACCTGGAGAGGTAGTACATGGCCCAGCCGATGTTCAGGCGCGCATCGGCCTGACCTTTAGCATACTCGATACGCAAGGCTGAGGCTAAGGCGCGTTCGGCCTCCTGGAGCGACGATTGAGGATTCTCTATTGTCGAGCTCCACGCCCGCTCGTTGGCGGCATCAACCGCTATGACGCTATCGTCGTTCATTACAGCCTCTGGAACCTTGATTCAGTGAAATTGTTATTGAGCCTCTCGATCAAGTATATTCTACCACAGTATACATAGTACGGAGCGCCGAGTTACGCGCTATGATCATATGAAGCTCCGATCGATGCAAGGGGTAGGCGCATGGGAATCGTGACAAAAACGGGTGATGATGGACTGACGGGACTCTGGTCGGGCGAGCGGGTGCGTAAGGATGACCTCCGGGTGGAAGCCTACGGTACAATCGACGAGCTGGACTCGGTCCTCGGGGAGGCCAAGCATTGGCTCAAGCGCGATGATTGCAGGCGCATTGTCGAAGAAATCCAGAAAGATCTCTATCGGGTTGCTGGAGAGCTCGCAACGCGCTCGGGCGACTTTGCCCTGCCTGTAACCGAGCTTGACGAACAAAGGCTCAGCTCATATGTCGACCGCTACGAGGCAGAAATACCGCTCTCCGGTTTTGTGATTCCCGGCTCGAATGTGCAGTCAGCAAAGCTCGATATCGCCAGAACGGTCTGCAGGCGGGCCGAGCGCAGGATAGTGGCCCTGGCCTGGGACGCTGATGTGCCGGCGCCCTTGCGCCGTTACGTGAACAGGCTTTCAGACCTGCTGTTCATGCTGGCGCGGGCCGAAGAAAGCTCGGACGGCGGCATCGTATACGCCAAGGCCTGAGCTGAAATACGTTCAATCTATCAGGTCGTCGTCGCCTTCGAGGACTAGGTTTCCGGCTTCCCAGCGTTTCTTGTAGAAGTCGATGAACGAGCGTGTCGCCTTGTCCGCCTCGTCGCGCCTGACCGTGCCCATTATGTCGTATTCTTCGAGCACCATCGTACGCTTGCCCTGGGATACGTTGGACAGGATCTTGTCCCTGAACGCCTGGCTCTTGCCCTTGAGCACTAGCGCTATATCGCGTTCGGAGAGGTCCCTGAGGCCTTTCTGCATGTCGCGGTCGGCTACGCGCAGCACATCGTCCGCGGTGAACAGGCGTTCTCGGATGTCCTGCGAGAGGGCCGGGTCATCTTCCTCGATGCCGGAAAGGATACTGCCTTCGAGCCCTCCCTCGACGTGTTTCAGGATGCCGGCCAGCACCGCGGCCCCGTCGATGCGCTCTCCAGAGTCGACCCGGCCCAGTTTCGCGGCCTTGTCGCGCAGCACCGACTCCACGCGCTCGATGACATCCGGCGAGCTACGGTCGAGCCTCGCGATGCGCTGGATGACGTCAGCCCGCGTGGGCTTCGATAGTTCTGAAATTACGCCAGACGCCAGTTTTGCGTCGATATAGGGCAGTATCATGGCTATCATCTGGGGCGATTCGTCCTTGAACAGCACCATGAGCTGGCGTGCCTCGAAGTCGTTGAGGAACGAAAACGGCTTCCTTGACTCTGGAACGGCCTTGCGGAACACTTCCCTGGCCCGTTCCGCGCCGAACGCGGCGGCGAGCATGCTCTCGGCAATTTCCGGGCCGCCTTCGAGGCTCGCTGCCTGAGATTTTGCCAGCCAGCCGAACTCGGTGAGTATCTCGTTGGCCTCGACGGTATCGATGCGATCTATGCGCGCTATCTCGCGCGAGATCTTCTCGATTTCATCCGGCTTCAGGTGCCTGATGACATTGGCCGCCTCATCACGGCCCAGGAGGAGCAGAAACTTTGCCGCCTTCTCTATGCCTGGCTTGCCTGTTTTGAGGTAGTTTTCAGAGGCGGCTACGGCCTTGGCGTCGAGGTTCCGCGGTTTGAGCGTAGCCGGGCGGGTTTCCGCCTTACGGGTTTCGGCTTTGCCCGGCGCGGTTCCGCGGGACTCCGGATTGCGGGGCGCGATGGGCCTTCCCGTCGAAGGCGCCTGAATACGGGAGGCCGTCTGAGGGGCCGCGCGGTTTTCCGGCGGCTGCCGCTGGCTTGTCCCTGAGGCGCCCGGCTTGGTATCGTCCTTGGGTTCGTCTTTGGCGCCGACGCCGTAGGCTTGGCCGAGTCTTCGCTTTATATCCATGGACAATTATAGTACCCGGCGTTCGTCTCGCGGTCAATGTGATACATAAACACAAGCGGCGGGCGTTGGCGTTTAGCCTCGGGACCTGTATATTTGTCGTGGTAATAACTACCCAGTGAATCATGCGAAGACACGTTCTTTCGCCGGAGGATGCATATGCGACTCTATTCTAGCAAACAGTTGATCGTTTCTATCATTGCCTCTATCGCCGTCGGCCTGCTCGCGGCCCTCGGCCTTGGCCTGTTGCCTGCCGCGAGTAGGCAGCAACAGGCTGCTGAACAATATTCCAGCGCCGTAACACCAAGCGCTCCAGGAGTCGTCAACCCGAATCTCGCCCAGACGGTAGAAGCCCTGCGGGTGTTGTCGGAGGCTAGCGGAGGGTACTCACAGGACGAAAAGGAAAATATCACCGTTTACGAGCGACTGAATTCCGGCGTCGTCAATATAACGACCGAAGTGGTTGCGATAAACTGGTTCCTCGAGCCCGTACCCCAGCAAGGCGGCTCGGGCTCTGGTTCGATAATCGATCCACGCGGTTATGTGTTGACGAACTACCACGTCATCAAGGACGCCTACAAGGTATTCGTCAATCTGGCCGATGGCTCGCGCATGGAAGGCAAGGTCATAGGTTCCGACTCTGAAAACGATCTGGCCGTCATCAAATTCGACCCGCCCAAGGGCATGGCGCTTACCGTGGTGCCCTACGGCGATAGTTCAAACCTCAAGGTAGGGCAGAAAGTGCTGGCCATAGGCAATCCTTTTGGCCTCGAACGCACCCTGACCCGCGGCATCGTGTCCGGGCTCGGCAGACCCGTGCAGCAAGACGCCAAGACCATAATCCGCGACATGATTCAGACCGACGCGTCGATTAACCCCGGCAATTCCGGCGGTCCGCTCCTGAATGCCCAGGGTGAGATCATAGGCGTCAATACGATGATCTATTCGCCCTCCGGCGGCTCCGTTGGAGTCGGCTTCGCGGTGCCGGTCAATACCGCCAAGCGTATCGTCCCTGATCTGATAAAGTTCGGCATGGTCAAACGTGGCTGGATTGATGCCGAATATGTGCAGCTTTTTCCCGCGCTTATAGAATATATGAAGGAAAAGGGCGATTCGCTGCCCATAGACAAGGGCCTGCTCGTCTCGTCCACCAAAAAGGGCGGCAATGCCGACCGCTCCGGCGTCCGTGGCGGAACTACTCCCGTGCGCTACTACCAGAGCGTCTTCAATGTCGGAGGCGATATACTCGTTTCCGTCGATGGCATGGAAATTAGTTCCCTCGCCGACCTGTATTCGGCGCTTGAGGACAATAAACCCGGCAACACTATCAAAATCCAGTATTACCGCGGCTCAAAGAGGATTTTAGCGGAACTGGTGCTATCCGATAGGGCGGAATATCTGGGCGCCAAGTAACCGCCTGGTTTATGCCCGACGTCTCGCCATATCTACGAACCAGCTATGGAACCGGAGGTCGGGGGTCAATTCGGGATGGAAACTGGTAGCTACCATGGATCGTTCCACGCAGGCTATCGGCTGTCCGTCAAGGCGGCCGATGACGCTGACGCCCGGGCCAACTCGTACAATGGCCGGCGCCCGGATGAAGACGAGCGGAAAAAGTTCGGCGCCGAGTCCTTCTATGACGGTACTCGAATCAAACGACGCGAGCTGGCTTCCGTAGGCATTTCTACTGACCGTAATGTCCATGAGCCCGCAGTGTCGCCGGTCATCGTTGTCTATCTCCTTGGCGAGCAGGATCATGCCGGCGCAGGTTCCCCAGGTAGGCAAGCCGGAGGCTATGCGTTGGCAGAGCGGTTCTAACAGCTTGAAATCCCGCAGCAAGCGCCCCATCGTCGTGCTTTCACCCCCGGGAAGGATTATGGCGTCGAGCGTGAGCAGATCTGAGGCCTTGCTGACGGGTATGCCCTGAACCCCGTCCAAGCGGTCGAGCGCGGCAAGGTGCTCGGCGATGCCGCCTTGGAGCGCCAGCACGCCTATGGACAGGGTAGCCTTCATACGCCGCGCTCGGCGTAGCGCTGTTCGCCCGTGTTCGCCCTGATATCGATTCCCCGCATCGCCTCGCCGAGGCCCTCTGAAGCCTCCGCGACGATAGCCGGATCATTCCAGTAGGTGACGGCCTTGACGATGGCCCTGGCGCGGCGCTCCGGATCGCTGGCCTTGAAGATGCCGGAGCCCACGAATACGCCTTCTGCCCCCAGCGCCATCATAAGCGCGGCGTCTGCCGGTGTGGCCACTCCACCCGCTGAAAAGTTGACGACCGGCAGGCGACCTGTTTCGTGTACTTCGAGTATGAGCTCGTAGGGAGCACCCATCTCCTTGGCAATTGTCATTAATTCTTCTTTCGGGGCGGCGACGACGGTTCTGATGTCGTCATTGATGGATCGCAAGTGACGAACCGCCTCGACGATGTCGCCTGTACCAGCCTCGCCTTTCGTCCGGATCATCGCTGCGCCTTCCCCAATGCGGCGAAGCGCTTCTCCGAGGTTCCTGGCTCCGCAAACGAAGGGTGCCTTGAAAGAGGTCTTTTCGATATGGAAACGATCGTCCGCCGGCGTCAGAACTTCACTCTCATCGATAAAGTCGATGCCGAGCGCCTCTAAAACGCGGGCCTCGATGAAGTGACCTATTCGTGCTTTAGCCATTACAGGAATGCTGACCGCCGCTTTGATTTCCTTGATGAGTTTCGGGTCCGACATCCTGGCTACTCCGCCTTCCTTGCGGATATCGGCGGGGACGCGTTCTAGCGCCATTACCGCTACGGCTCCCGCGGCTTCGGCGATCCTTGCCTGATCGGCATCCACTACATCCAT
>CAZNCK010000028.1:20719-33048 GCA_964571545.1 uncultured Treponemataceae bacterium
AAAGCCTATATGTATCGAACTGTGTTGCAAACTGTATGATTAAGTGTATTGATAACTGTGTTGCAATGTCAAGGAGCCATGATGGAGACAGGTTTTCGCCTTTACAAGGATGATGAGACGCCTCTGTATATCCAGACGGCCGATACCGTCCGCGCCAGCATAGTAGAAGGCGAATTCAGGCCAGGAGACCGACTTCCATCTGTCAGGAAACTGTCCGACGAGCTGGGCGTCAATCCGGCGACTATCGTGGCCGCTTACCGCATCCTGACGCGGGAGGGCTTTGTCGAGGCCAGGGCCGGTTCGGGAGCATATGTTGCGGAAGGCGCACCGCTGGTCGATGGTCCAGCCTCCGCTGATTCCGGGCGAACTTCGGGCCGGGGCCTGATTCCGGTCTCAGAACGCTCCCATCCAGAAAACAGCGTCGCGGTCATCGATATGGCCGCCAACGCCCCTCCGCTCGACCTGTTTCCGCTGGATGACATAAAGCGCTTCATCGTGGAGGCGATAGACGCGGACGGCGGCCGTGCCTTCGAATACGAAGACACGGCCGGCTATCGGCCGCTTAAAACCGCCCTGGCTGTCCGCCTGGCCTACGGGCGCTCCGGCTCTTCCGCCGTCATAGACCCTGACGATGTCCACATCGTCTCAGGCGCCCAGCAGGGTATAGACCTCGCCGCCCGCGTGTTGCTTAGGCGCGGCGATGTGGCTGCCGTGGAATCCCCCGGCTACCATGGCGCCAGGGATGCCTTCGTGGCTACAGGCGCCAGGGTGGAAGCCGTGCCGCTCCTGTCCGACGGCATCGATCTTCGGTCACTTGAACGGCTCGCGGCGAGTCGACCGCTCAGACTGGTCCATGTCAATCCGATTTTTCAGAACCCCACGGGTATGGTCTACGCCCAGAACCGGCGAGAAGAACTGGCCCGCCTTGCCGAGCGCTACGGTTTCTATGTAATAGAAGACGACCTGTTTTCAGACCTGGCCTGGGACGGTTCGTTCATTGCCTCGGTGCGGTCGTTCGATACTGCGGGCCGAGTCATTTTCGTCAAAAGCTTTTCAAAGTCCCTGATGCCGGGCCTACGTATTGCCTGCCTCGAGGCCCCCCCTCAGCTTCGGGAACGCTTCGAGAGCGTCAAGCGTTCCATCGATATATCGTCAAATGGCCTTATGCAGCGCGTGCTGGAGCGATTTCTGTCCAGCGGTCGTTTCGATGAACACCTCGCGGCGGCCCGGTTGCGCTACCGATCGGCCTACGAAACCTTTGCGGACGCGCTGGAGCCATACCGGGCAGCTGGGCTTTCCTGGGAGCGGCCGTTGGGCGGCATCAACCTGTGGCTCGGGCTTCCTTCCGGTGTGGCGGCCCGTTCCCTGGCAGCCGCCTGTCTGGCGAGCGGCTGCGCGCTGGCTCCGGAAATATCCTTTCGGTATGAACCGTCGGCCGGACTCGAGGGCGATACCCATGTCCGCGTCAGTTTCGGATCGGTCACGGCAGACTCCCTCGAACGCGGCGCCCTTGTCATAGGCGCGGCCCTCGGGAAGCTTGGCAACGGAAGGCCCGACGCGGGCAACGACTAGAACCGTTTTATCACTTTCCGAGTTCGCCGCTGAAGGCTATACTCGTTCCATGAAACCATTCAGAGTCGTAGCTCCGTTCGAACCAGCGGGAGATCAGCCGCAGGCCATTGAAATGCTCGCGTCGGGTATCAAGGCCGGCGACAGGTTCCAGACCCTTAAGGGCGTCACCGGTTCAGGCAAGACCTTCACCATGGCCAAGGTCATCGAATCGGTTCAGAAGCCAACCCTCATCGTCAGCCACAACAAGACCCTGTCGGCTCAGTTGTTCCGCGAGTTCAAGGACTTCTTTCCCGACAACGCCGTGGAGTACTTCGTCTCGTACTACGACTACTACCAGCCAGAGGCCTATGTTCCGACGCGCGACCTTTATATAGAAAAGGACGCTGACATCAACCAGGAAATCGAGCGACACCGCTTATCGGCGACGCGAAGCCTGATGGAACGGCGCGACGTTATCATCGTGGCTACCGTGTCTTGTATATACGGCCTGGCCACGCCCGAGGTCTACCGCGAGATGAAAGTGGACGCCGCGGTAGGCGAAGACCTGGACTCGGAGGCCTTTAAGCGTGAACTCATAACGCTACAGTATGAACGCAACGACGCGGTACTAGACAGGGGCCGGTTCCGGGTGCGCGGCGACGTCATCGAAGTATATCCGGCCTACGCTAAGGAAGCGTATCGCATCGAGCTTGATTTCGACACGGTCAAACGCATACGGCGTTTTGACCCCGTCTCCGGCAATATCCTCGAGGAGCTGGACGCGGCGGTCATCTATCCGGCCAAGCAGTTCGTCATGCCTGAGACGATGGTGCAGCGCGCATTGGACGGCATCAAGGCCGAGTTGGCGGCCCGTTACGAAGAACTGCAGTCGCAGAAGAAGATAGTCGAGGCCCAGCGCCTGAAGACGCGCGTGGAGTACGACATCGAGCTGCTTGAGGAGATGGGATACTGCCCCGGCATCGAGAACTATTCCGGCCCGCTGTCCGGCCGCGCCAGGGGGCAACGCCCCTCGGTTCTCCTCGACTATTTTCCGGATGATTTCCTGACCTTCATAGACGAATCCCATGTCAGCTTGCCCCAGATCGGCGCGATGTACGCTGGAGACCGCTCGCGCAAGCAGAACCTTGTCGATTACGGCTTCCGTCTGCCCTGCGCTATGGACAACAGGCCGCTTAAATTCGACGAGTTCGAGGCGCTCACTAAACGCGTCGTCTATGTCTCTGCGACGCCAGGCGTTACCGAAATGGCCAAATCCGCCCGCATCGTAGAACAGATGATCAGGCCCACCGGCCTGGTCGATCCGGAGATCGTGGTGCGGCCGAGCGAAGGACAGATGGAAGACATCTACACCGAAATCAAGAAGCGCAACGCGCTTGGCGAACGGAGTCTGATCCTGACGCTGACGAAGCGCATGGCCGAGGAACTGTCCGAATACCTGGCTTCGCTCTCGCTCAAAGTCCGTTATATCCACAGCGAGGTGGAGACCATCGAGCGCGTGGAGATCCTGACCCAGCTGCGCACCGGAGAGTACGACGTGCTCGTTGGCATCAACCTGCTGCGTGAGGGCATAGACCTGCCCGAGGTGTCGTTCATAGCGATACTCGACGCCGACAAGATAGGATTCTTGCGTTCGGCCACCAGCCTCGTGCAGATCATAGGACGGGCGGCGCGCAACGCGGCGGGCATCGTCGTCATGTATGCCGACAGAATGTCGGATGCCATGCGCATAGCCATAGACGAGACGAACCGTCGTCGCGCCATCCAGACGGCCTACAACGTGGAGCATGGCATAACGCCGACCACCGTCAAAAAGGCCATCCACGACATCCTCCAGCGCCACAAGGAAGAAAAGCAACAGGCGCTGGGATCGGAACTGGAGACAATCAAGGGAGCCTACAACTTGCTGGTGCCCGAGCAGAAAAACGCCCTCATCAAGCGGCTGGAGCGGGAAATGCTCGAGAAGGCCAAAAATCTGGAGTTCGAGGCGGCGGCCCTGCTTCGCGACGAGATCGAGCGCATAAAGCTTGGTGAATCATGACCGTCTGCCTGCCCATACGCTTCGAGGAAAGCGTATCACTGTCGCCTGACGAACGCCTCGCCGTGGAGAAGCTCATCGCGGAGTGCAAATCCATTGACCGCTTTGACCCCTGCATGGAATTCGACACTCACCTGAACGCCGACCGGGACATGCCCTCATGGCGCTTGGCCTGGGCCGAACCCTCTGATACAGGCTCTTGTTCAACGCTCGCTCAAACTACCAACGCAGCCGGACCTCACCCCCGGATACTCGTCGGAGCCGCTTGCGTATTTGCTCCAGGCCGATCCGAGGGAGAAATCAGCGCCTGCGTTTCGCCGGTTTTTAGGCATCAGGGTATCTTCAGGGAACTGTACCGCAGCCTTGCCGATATGCTGTTCCGCTCCGGCGCCGAGTCCGTAATGTTGGTGTGCGAAGGCGCGGCTCCGTCCGGCGCGGCAATCGCGGCACGGCTCGGCGCGGTTCTGGACCATGGCGAGTACCTGATGTCGTTACCAAGCGCTCGTCTTGCGTCACTGCAGGCGCCCCATGGCCTGCGTCTCGTGCCGGTCTCCATGACAGACCTTGATGAATTCGCGTCATTGTCAGCCGAAGTCTTCAGCGATCGACGCGACGACGCCAGGGAATTCGCCCTCGCGATATTATCGGACCCGGAACGTGAACAATTCATAGCGCGCGCGGCCGAAGGCGCCGTAGGCCTGGTCGCCTTGGCCAAGGATAACCAGGCCTACATGCTGCACGGACTCGGCGTTGTTCCGGACTTGCGCGGGCAGGGGCTAGGAGGGGCTATCCTGGACGCGGCACTCGTCGTGCTCAGGAATCGCGGCTCAGGCACGATATCCTTGGAAGTTGATGTGGACAATCCCTCGGCACTGGCTCTGTACCGGTCTCGTGGGTTCATCGTCGAGAGCCGCGCCGACTACTGGCGCCTTAGCGGAGCGCGGTAAGCGGCGCTCCGTTTTCATAGTCAAAACAGTTGACAAGTGCTATGAGCGGTTTATACTGACAAGCGATTTTTAACCAACCCCATACCCAACAAAGGAGGAAAGCGCAATGACAACAATGATAGCGCTTTTCGCACTCGTGCTCTATCTGGTTTTCTACTTCACGTTCGGCAAGACCCTGCGTGACAAGCTCCTCAAGAGCGACAAAGCGCCCAAGGCTCCCTCGGAGCGCCTAAACGACGGCGTGGACTACATCCCGACGAGCAAGTATGTGCTTTTTGGGCATCACTTTGCGTCAATCGCCGGAGCGGGCCCGATCACCGGACCCGCCATAGCGATTGCCTGGGGCTGGCTGCCTGGCCTCATCTGGATATGGTTCGGCAACGTGTTCCTTGGCGCCATCCATGATTACCTGTCACTGGCCGCCTCCGTTCGTTACGACGGCCGTTCAATGCAGTTCGTGGCCCAGGATCTGATAGGCAAGAAGGCCGGCAGGACCTTCGGCTGGTTCATCATGTTCCTCTGCATCCTCGTTGTGGCGGCATTCGGCGACATCGTAGCCGGCCAGTTCGCCGCCGACGGCCGCGTATTCGCCGCCTTCGTGTTCTTCTGCGTAGCCGCTGTCATCGCAGGCTTCTTCATGTACAAGACAAAGCTCGGCCTCGGCTGGGGCAGCCTCATCGGCCTCGCGCTGATCGTTGTCGCCTTCTATTTCGGCAACATGGTCAACGTGAAGTGGAGCAAGGACGTCTACTTCGCCATCATCTTCGTGTACATCGTACTCGCGTCCACGTTGCCGGTAAACCTACTGTTGCAGCCGCGCGATTACCTGTCCTCGTTCTTCCTGTACTTCGGTTTGCTCGCCGGCGGTATCGCCGCTTTCATCAGCTTTAAGGCTCTTGACTCCGTGCCGATGTTCACCAGTTTCAGCGCCAAGGTCATAGGCGGACAACCCTCACCGTTCTGGCCGACCGTTCCGCTCGTCATCGCCTGCGGCGCTCTCTCCGGCTTCCACTCGCTCGTAGCATCCGGCACCAGCTCCAAGCAGTTGGCAAAGGAATCCGACGCCCTGTTCGTAGGCTATGGCGCCATGCTCGTGGAAGGCTTCCTGTCCACCCTCGTCGTAATCTCCATCGCGGCCTTCGGTACCGCAGCCCTCGGCGACAAGATCTTCGCCACGCCCGCCATTCCGCGCTTCGTTCAGTCGTTCGCCAAGATGGTAAGCACCGAGCTGCCGTTCCTGCCGTTCAACTTCATGACGCTGTTCTCGGCCGTATGGGTTTCGACCTTCGCGCTGACCACCCTTGATACGACCAACCGGCTCGGCCGCTACATCGTTCAAGAAATGGCCCTCCCGATGAAGGAAAAGAATCCCGGCGCCTACAAGTTCTTTAACAACAAGTGGGTCGCCTCGATCATCATCGCCTTCATAGGTATCTTCCTTGCCCGTTCCGGCGGATACTCGGTGCTGTGGCCCGCGTTCTCCGGCGCCAACCAGCTCCTGGCCTCTATAGTCATGTTGACCGTCGCCATCTGGGTCAAGAAAAAGCTCGATCCCAAGTACACGATGACCGTGCTCATCCCGGCTATCTTCCTGTGGGTAACCGTGACTCTGGCCCTCATCTGGTACGTGATCGTCATAATCCCGACGTTCTTCGGTGACATGGCCAATACCATGAAGGTAATCACCGGTTCCACCGTTGGCGCCATCACCGTGTTCATGCTTATCCTGAACTTCTCAATGATCTTCGGCTTCTACAAGAACTTTACCGAGAAGTCCGCAAAGGCTTGATTCTCTTCCTTGCGGCCACCTGATACCCTCTGGGCGCCTGGTGGCCGTTCAACAATCCGCAAAGACCCTGAGCGGCTATGGTTGCTCGCGGTCAAAGGAAGGACTTCAACCTGAAGCCCTTCCTCGTTTTATATGCACGTGTAACAAGGAGTGACGATGGCTGCCGTTTTTAGGAAGATTGCCTCGTTCTTCAGGATCATTGCCCAGGTCAACAGGGAAAAAGCCACAGAGATGCTGGAGTTCGAACTCAAGGAGCTCGAAAACATCTTTTCGCTGCTGGTCATCGGAGGATTTGTAGGCATGCCTTCTCCTCCTGTACCGATTGCTATAGAATTGTTGCCGTACATGGAACGCGAGCTGACGGTTATGCTCTCCAGGTCCGATCTGGCATCTGATCCGCTAGGTTCCCTCGTGGGTCTCCTGGAAATGGACTGATGGAGGTGGCATGAAATGATTTCCAACGCATTTTTCCTCGGTAAGGGCGGTGTGGGCAAGACGACCATGTCCGCGGCGTTTGCCCTGGCTATGGCCCGGTCCGGCAAACGCGTGCTCATCGCATCTCTCGATCCGGCCCACAACCTCGGCGATGTTCTGGATACAAGGCTCAAGGATACGCCTAAAGAGGTTGAAAAGAACCTCTACGCGCTCGAGGTTGACCTTAATTACTGGGTGGAAAAGTACCTTGAGGAGAGCCGTTCCGAACTGGCAACAACATACTCATACAACCTGACCCTCAATTTAGATTCATTTTTCGACATCATGAAGTATTCTCCGGGAACCGAGGAGTACGCGGTGCTCTGGGCCATCGAGCACATACGCTGCGATCTGTCCGGCGACTATGACATTGTGGTGTACGATACGCCTCCAACCGCGTTGTCGCTGAGATTTCTCGCCATGCCGGCCATATCCAATCTGTGGATAGCGGAATTGACAAAACTCCGCGCCCGCATACTAGAGAAGCGCTCTACGATAACGAGGTTGAACCCGACCTCTCCTATAGCCAATAGTTGCGTCGACAAGGCCGACGATAAAGTCTACGGCAAACTTGGCTCGATTAAGCGGCGCCTGACTGACCTCTCATCGTTGTTTGAACGCGAAAGTTACATGGCGGTTGTCCTGAATCCCGATGTGCTATCGGTATCAGAGGCCATCCGCATCAAGGATGAACTGGACAAGATCCATATACCGCTGTCGGCTATCTGCCTCAACAAGCGCGGCGTCTCCACTGCCGCATGGGAGATACACAAGCGGCTGGCAGATTCACCGCTCTTCGAGGTGGATTTCAAAACTGGAGGGCTTCAGACTCGTGACGATCTGGCCACGATAGAGACCTCCGCGCTCGTAGCAGATTTCCTGGCTACTGAAACCGTCAATAAAGGAATCGCATGAATCCCTTTTTCATCTCGGCACTCGTCGTGCTGGCCGTCGTCTCTACGGCATCGTATTATTTGGGCACGAAGAAAAATCGCTGGATAGTCTCTACGATGTCTAGGCAACTTGAGGATGCTCTCAAACCCAAGACTACCAACTATGTCAACATCGGTGGCGTCATCGGATACAACTTTACCTACGCGTTGCCCGCGCCATATACCAGCGCTAAGGGTACCATTACCCTGAGCCCTCGACACTCGCTGTTATACTTGCCAGTTTCCAGGCTACTGGGCATAGGCGACAGGTTTTTTGTCAATGTGTTTACCAAGAAAAAATTCAAGGGAGAAGGCCACATCGTCGACCTTAAATACCTGGGCAAGGCCAACATTGCCGGCGTCGAAAATATGGAACGGCGCGACGTTGAAGCCAAGGGCAAGAAGTTTGTGTTGCTGTGGCGCAAGGCTGACCTCGCCTCGACTCTCGAAGCGACGCTGGCGACACTCGAGGACCCGGCGAGCCTCAGGCATTTCTGCGCCTATCACGAGACGGGAACCTTCTTCATGCACCTGCGTCCAAAGGCCGGGCAGATAGCCGAGACGGTCCAGAGTCTCGTCAAGAAATTCCCTGAGTACCTGGAAAGCGGCAAGGAGTAAACATGGAGCTCCAGATGGACGTGCGCGAGAAATTCGACGCGATACTGTCCCGCGTCAAGGAACCCCAGTCAGAACTGAGCCTCGCCGAGCTCGGGCTGATCAAGAAAATGACGTATTACAAGGCCGACAAGACAATCGTTGTGTACATGAACTTTGCGGCTCAGAATCCGGTTTCATGCCCCGCGTGTTTCATAACCACCGACATGATGAAGGATTCCGTGGAACGAGACCTCAAAGAAGCCATCCTGGTGGATTTTCCAGGATGGACGGTGAGTTTTTCCTGATGCGGCTGACTTTTCGCTGGTTCGACGGCACTGACCCGATACCGCTGCGCTACATCAGGCAGATACCGGGCATGCGCGGCATTGTGTCCGCCTTGTACGATTTGGCTCCCGGAGTAGCTTGGAGTACGGCTGAGGTGGCGGCTCTCCGAGCCCGATCGGAAGCATCCGGTCTGGAGTTCAGGATCGTAGAGTCGATACCGGTGCACGAGGATATAAAGCTTGGAGGGCCCGCGAAAGACGAAGGCACGGCCGCGTGGATTGCCAGCCTCCGGGCCGTGGCGGAGGCCCTGCGGCCACGGTCCGCGGCGACAGGCTCTGAAGATCCAGTAGTCGTCACCTATAACTTCATGCCTGTATTTGACTGGACGAGGAGCGACCTGGCCTGTGTGCTGGCCGACGGCTCCACCGCGCTGGCCTATGACGCCGAAACGGTGGCGCGCATGGATCCGTTGAACGGGGAACTCGAACTGCCAGGATGGTTGGCCAGCTACACGCGAGATGAATTGCGCGGGCTGCTCGACGTGTACCGCAGTACGCCTCCTGAAACTGTGTACGCCAACCTGGTATCGTTTCTGCGGGATGTGACGCCTGAGGCCGAGAGGCTAGGAATAAAGTTGGCACTGCATCCGGATGATCCGCCCTGGCCGCTTTTTGGGATTCCAAGGGTCATGACGGGGGCGGCCTCGGTTCGGCGATTGTTGGCGGACGTGCCGTCTCCGGCAAATGGATTGTGTCTGTGTTCTGGTAGCTTTGGAGCGGATCCCGCCAACGACATTCCGGCGATGGCCAGAGAATTTGCCGGGCGCATCCATTTTGCCCATCTGCGCAATATTGCCATTACCTCGCCCGGCTCATTTACAGAGACGGCTCACTACTCGGGCGCAGGTAGCCTGGACATGGCCGACATAGTCGAAGCGCTTGTAGATACCGGATATGAAGGCCCCGTAAGACCAGACCATGGCAGGGTGATATGGGATGAAAAGAGCAAACCCGGCTACGGTCTCTTTGACCGGGCTCTGGGCGCCGCGTATCTGCTGGGCTTGATTGAGCGCTCCGAATACGCCAGGAGATGAACGGCGGTTGTATTCGGAGCCATAGTCTCTAGCTCAGGACTCGACTTCAACGGTTGAAGCATCGGGAGCGTTTTTCTTGACGCTTTCGATGCCGCTCATGCATGACTCTTTTGATTCATAGGCCTCGCTGACCGCGATGATTTGACCATTGCCGGCCTTGAGTCTGAATCTGAACTTATCTTTCTTGTCCTTGAACCATTCGAATTTTCCAGCCATAGAACTCTCCTTCAAAGATGAGGAAATATCTAAACGAGTATAACTCTCCTCCAAATCCAGCGCAAGCGCCGGTGCTCGGCGCCGCGTAGCTAGAGCGAACGGCCGTGCTGGCCGACTGCGTCTGCCACGAATGGGCCGGAAGGAGCGTGCATGCGGTCACGGTTTCTCATAGGCGCTTGCTTGTTTGCTATAACTGCGCTGGCCTGTCAGACCTGCCAGGCCTCGACTCAAGAACGCACCCTACTTTCTTATGCTAAAGCCGCCTCAGCCTATGCTTCAGGCGACCTTAAGACAGCCGCCGCGGCCGCTCGTGAAAGCATCGGCATGAGCAATGATTTTCTGCCCGCCGTCGTTTTGCTGGGCAAGGTCAGCTATTTTTCCGGCGACGATGAGGCTGCCGTGACTGCGCTGAAACGCGCCCTGCGCCTGTCGCCGCGGGCCGGAGAGGCCGCCTTATGGCTTTCACGCGCCTACCGCGCGGCGGGCAGGGCAGTTGAAGCCCGGCGCGGCTGTGAACTGCTGCTTTCGACCGATCCTCAGAATATTGCGGGATTGCGCTTGGCCGCGTGTCTGGCTCTGGATCTGAACGATGTGGCGGGAGCGAGAGCGTACCTGAACCGAGCCGTGGAGTCAGCGGGTGAAGCCGGGCTGGCCTTCGCAGACAGGGCGGCATTGCGTTGGGCGGCCGGAGGTGCCACGGGGGCCGGAGCCGATCTGACAGCGGCGCTGGTCACGCTTCCCGAGGGTAGCGCCGCCCGGCAGGCCACTGAAGAATTGTTGGAGCGCATTGCCGAGGCCGGCCGATGAAGCGCTTTATTATTTTCCCTGTCACGGCGCTTGCATGCATTACGGGTTGCGCGAGTTTTTATACGGGAGGGACCATTGAAAACGCGGGCGCGCGGTTTGTTCGAACAGCGCGCCCACAAAGTTCCGCAGAGGCTCTGAGCGCCGCAGGAATTGCCGAGCTAGCCGTTGAAAATTCTCTGGAATTGCAAGCGGACAAGAACGCCATGGCTATGCGAGTCGGGGCCTGGAAACTGGGATTCCGCGCGTACCTTCCTCGGGTCGAGGCAAGCGCTGGCTCCGACGAGCGCCTGTCCATCTACGGCGCCGATTCTTTTACCAAGAACTTGTCAGTAAGCCTGACGCAACCGCTGTGGGATGGTGGCCGGCTAGTTACGGCGCGCTCGCTGGAAGCCGCCGAAATCTCACTTGCCCGTTCTGAACTCGAGCGTAAGGCCAGAGTCATAGGCGAGGCTGCAATAGAAGCCTCCCGCGCGGTGCTGGCCGCCAGCGCTCGCCTGGAAATTAAGCATTCCGCACGTGCGTCGGTTTCTATTCAGAAGTCACTACTCGTGACTGAAATAGCCCTCGGACTGGCTATGGACTCCGATCTGCTGGAGGTTGAAACAAGTCTGGCCAGCATGGATATGGAACTTGCCGAGGCAGAACTGGCGCTAGCCATCGCGCGAGCGGAACTTGCCGAGGCTCTCTGTGTCGATCTGCTTCCCGAGCTCTCGGAACGGCTTCTGAGGGACAAGCCAGCACTGCGCCTGGAACCTGATATTGTGCTCGCCGCGGCTGTGGAACGTTCGCCCGAGCTTGCTCTTGCCAGGTACAAGCTCGTAAAAAAACAAGCCGAGTACAACGCCGCGAAGTATTCGTGGCTACCGACTATTGGGCTCAAGGTCAGCGGTTTTGTCAGCGGTCAGGATTTTCCTTTGGCCCGCGCGACCTGGTCGATCGGTACGACCATAGATTTTTCCGGCCCGTATCTGAGCGGCTCCGGTAGCGCCCAGCTAGGCGGAGAACCACCTGCTTCATACACGGCGAGGGTGAACAATAGCCTTGAATTTTTCCCCGAGCCGGCTCAGGCACTGAGTTCCAGGCAAGCGGCGTTGGCGCTCGAATTGGAACGCGCCTTATATTCGGCGGCGCTCGCGAAGGTAGAGCGTTCGGCTGGGGCGGCTCTTGTCGTGTACGAGAACGCTGTACGAATGCGGGATATCAAAACCAAAGCGCTGTGGCTGGCGGAGTCGCAGCTACGGCTAATTGAATTGAGATTCGGTCTCGGGCAGGCGGTGAGGTCGGATCTGCTCAAGGCGCAACTAGAACGGGCAACCAGCGAAGTTGAGCTTGTAGATGCTGTAGCCGCTCTTGAGGTCGCCGAGCGAGGGCTGGAGAGACTGATCGATATACCGCCAGGTACGCTCCCGTCTTTTTATACGTCACAATGGAAGGAGCCCCGCCATGACGATTCATCATAGCTGTTTGTATATGATCGTGCCGCTTGCGTTGGGGGCCTTTGTCTCGGTCGTTTCCTGCGGAGCAGCGGTCGCGCTCGAGGAAGATACGCCGACAATGGTCCGAGCCGTGGTGGTCAAGGATT
>CAZNCK010000029.1:0-2825 GCA_964571545.1 uncultured Treponemataceae bacterium
GTCAGGCATCTGGCCGCTCTTCCGCTATGACCCACGCCTCGTCGACCAGGGCAAGAACCCCTTCCAGATCGACTCCAAGGAGCCGCAGCTGGAGAAGATCTCCACCTTCATGGCCAACGAGATCCGTTTCCGCACCCTCCGCGCCGCCGACGCCGAACGCGCCGACATGCTGGAGGCCAAGGAGAAGGCCCTCGTCGAACGGAAGTGGAAAGAATATAAGTACCTGGCGGATCGTCCGTTCTGAGGAACGGACGACTGACCAGGGCGTTATCGCGGGCCTGCCGGCCGCGATAACGCGCTTGCACCATTGAACCTGACACGCTGCGCGCGCAGGTTAATACGGGGATTGCGAAGACCCGCCCGCCGGAGTACCGGGGGCGGGTTTTTTGTTTGTGGGCGACTCCGGTATCAGCAAAAGGGTGCGCAGTCTGTCATGCCCGCTTCGATGCAAACCAGGTAGATAAAGAAGCCCGTCCCACCACCCAATCCCAAGGCATAGACCAGCAATCAGGCGTAATGGGATAGAGTGTCCCGCTCCGCCATTGCTTCGCCAATGATACCTGGTAGGTCTGACGCCCGGGATGGAGGCAGCTTTCCTGATCTCGCGTATGATTCCTTTAAGTTTTCCAGCGATGCGCTTGACAATATTCCCTGAAAAAGCGGGAGTTATCTGGAACTGTAGTTCATACCTGCCATAACTAACCTGCAATAGTGATAGTGCAAGGTCATTCAGTCTGCCTACCTCTATACCGTATAACATAACGTGCCTTTCAGCACCGTTTGACGAGAACATCATGCAAGGGATGATCTCCACGGCGGTAAACGACGATGGACTTCGTAACTACATTTGCGTTTGGTCATAACCAAACGTAGTTACACTTGCGTTTGGTCAATTCAAGCATTACACTATACAGATGATCAAACGTACATGGTGGGAACAGGAAATCCAGAGGCTCTGGAAAAAACGAAGCATCATATGGCTTTCTGGTGTCCGCCGTTCCGGCAAGACCAAGCTGTGCCAAAGCCTGGCCGGTGCCAGATATTTCGACTGCGAGCTGCCCTCGGTCAGGCGGGAACTGGAAGACCCTGAGTCATTCCTGAAATCGGTCCAGGACGGCATCGTGGCGCTCGATGAAATCCACCGTATGGATGACCCTGCGCTCCTGCTCAAGATCGCGGCGGATCATTTTCCTGACCTCAAGATCATTGCCACCGGTTCTTCCACGTTAGGAGCTTCCACCAAATTCAGGGATACGCTGACCGGACGCAAGGCCGAACTCATGCTGACTCCGCTCTGCGAGGCGGACGACGCATTCCCCGGCTACGCCAACCGCCAGCGGCGATTCCTCAACGGTGGCCTCCCCGGCTTCTTCCTGACGGAAAACCGGGATGACCATGATTACTCCGAGTGGATGGAGTCGTTCTGGGCCAGGGACATTATGGAACTATTCCGCTTGGAACGCCGATCATCGTTTCTGAAATTCGCAGAACTCCTCCTCGCCCAGAGCGGCAGACGCTTCGAGGCGGCTTCCTTTACTGCTAACTGCTCGGTAAGCCGGCCTACCATCATGAACTACCTGGGAGTCCTGGAAGCGACCTACCTCATACAGGTAGTCAAACCGTACCACGGCGGATCGCCGGCGGAAATAACTTCGACGCCGCTGGTGTACGGCTTCGATACGGGTTTCGTGGCCTGGTCGCAAGGACTGCACGAGATAAGCCAAAAGGACAAAGGCTTTTTCTGGGAACACCTGGTGCTGAACGAGTTGACGGCGCGACTTCAAAGCCGCGACATCATGACCTGGCGCGATAAGCAGAAACGCGAAGTTGATTTTATATGGGCCGAACGTGGAAAAGCCCCAGTAGCCATTGAAGTCAAATGGAAGGCTGAATCTTTCGAGCCGCGTGGCATTCTAGCCTTCAGGGCTTTGCATCCCGGCGACATGAATCTTGTCGTAGCGTCAGACATCGCCCTGCCGTACACCCGCACCATCGCCGGTCTTGAAATAACATTCGCCCCGCTTCACGCGCTTGCCGATATCGTGAGGGCATGAATCATGAGTAGAACCGTCAAATTTTTTCTACTCATCCGTTTGACGAAACCATTTCTGTCCAGGATACTACCTGCACCATGAGCAATCGAGCACCTTCAACGAGCCCCGCGAGAAAGCCTCGTTCAGCCAAGAAACCAAAGGCCACCGCCAAACCTGATACCGTTTCATACCACCGCAAGCCCGATTCGCTAAGCGCCGCGGACTGGCAGAAGGCGCTCAGAAAACAGTTTGTCCCGGAACAAACCTTGACGATTGTACGATTGTCGACAGCCCATCCGATTTTCGGCGATTATTCGGTGTTCAATCCGGCATCCGGGGGTAGCTACAAGGTGGCATTACGCGATGGCGGAAGCTCCCTGGCAACTGGGTCGGCCGACGAGCAGACACATGGGCTCAACTACTGCGATTGCCTGGACTTCAAGACTAATTGTCTCGGAACCTGCAAGCATATAGAAGCCGTCATACGGACCGTTGGCAAGAAACGGGGGGCCAAGAAGGCATTCAGGGAAGGCTTCGTGCCGCCCTACACTGCAGTATATCTGCACTATGGCGAAACGCGACGTGTCCGCATAAGGATCGGTACCGACAAAGCCGAAGAATTTGCCGCGCTGGCACGGGAGTACTTCGACGACGAGTTGGTACTCATCCCTGAATCCGGAAAGCACTTCGAGTCCTTCCTGAACCGCGCTTCAGCCCTGGACGATGGCTTTCGGTGTTATGACGACGCGCTGGCCTTTATCCTGGCACAGCGCGAGTCTGACAAGCGGCGGG
>CAZNCK010000029.1:2835-14486 GCA_964571545.1 uncultured Treponemataceae bacterium
TGTCGATCTACTCGCTACGGTCTTGACCAACAGTGCAAAGTATTCGTCCCATGAATCAATAGACGGGCTGTTAAAAGCGCGACTCTACCCGTATCAGCGCTACGGTATTCGCTTTGCCGCCGCGGCGGGCCGTTCACTCATCGCCGACGAGATGGGGCTCGGAAAGACCATCCAGGCTATCGGAGTCGCAGAGCTGTTGAAGCGCGAACTGGGAATAGAGCGTGTACTTGTCGTGTGCCCTACTTCATTGAAATACCAGTGGCGTTCGGAGATACTGAAATTTACCGGCTCGAGCGTCTGCGTCATAGAAGGCCAGAGTATGACACGGGAAAAACAATACCGGGGAGATGGCTTCTACAAGATAGTCTCGTATCACGCCTTGGTGCATGACGCTGAAACCATCTCGCGCATGGCCCCCGATCTCGTCATCCTTGACGAAGCCCAGCGCATCAAGAACTGGAAGACGCGAATTGCCAGAACCGTAAAGAGCATAGAGTCACCCTTTGCGCTCGTCCTGACCGGAACCCCGCTTGAAAACAACCTCGAGGAACTTTACTCGATAGTCTCTTTTATTGACCATTACAAACTCGGCCCTTTCTGGAAATTCCTTGCGGAACATCAGGTCAAAGACGCGACCGGAAAAATCACGGGTTACCAGGGCCTGCGGGAAATCGGAACGACGCTCTCCGGCATCACGCTCCGGCGAAGAAAGCGCGACGTGCTCGGCGACCTTCCAGAGCGCATCGACAAGCGGATTTTCGTCCCTATGACTGATCGCCAGCGATCCATGCATGAAGAATTCAGTGAAAGCGTCGCGCGGCTTTTGCGTAAGTGGCGGCGTACGGGCCATCTTTCCGAGCAGGAACGCCAGCGGCTCCTCATACTCCTCAACCAGATGCGCATGTCCTGTGACAGCACCTACATACTCGACCAGGATATGGAACACCGGCATGACACCAAGATAGATGAGCTCATGAGCATACTCGACGAAAGCCTCACTGATCCGGAGCAGAAGGTCGTCGTCTTCAGCCAATGGGAACGGATGACGCGCCTCGTTACGATGGAACTTGACAAGCGCGGCATAGGCTACAGGAATCTCCATGGAGGCGTGCCGAGCGCCCAACGCAAGGAACTCTTCGATTCCTTCAACAACTTAAGCGAATGCCGGGTATTTGTATCCACCGACGCGGGGAGCACCGGGCTCAACCTGCAGTCGGCGTCCATTCTGGTCAACCTGGACCTGCCGTGGAATCCTGCCATCCTCGAACAGCGGATAGGGCGCATCCATCGTATCGGCCAGAAGAAAAACGTGACAATCCTCAACTTCGTTTCTATCGACACTATCGAGAGCCGCATGCTCGGCCTCATAGGCTTCAAGTCCGATCTTGCGCGCGGCATACTCGACGGCGGTGACGATGCCATATTCATGAGCGATGCCAAGCACAGCCAGTTCATGAGCGCCGTGGAAGAGATCATCGTCGTACCGGATTCATCGGTAGAAACTGCGGAGGCGGGGGCATCCACCTTGATAACAGCTCGGGCATCGGAAAGCGCTGCCGAGGAAGGAGAGGCGGAGGAACTCGCCGGGCGAATCGGTCTCGTCATCGAAGAGGACACTGCAGGCCCAGCCACGGCTGGCCATGCTCCGAACATTACGTCGCATGTTGAGCCGCAGGAGCTCGTCGCCAAGGGCATCTCGTTCCTGGCCGACCTTTCGCGGAGTCTTGCGGCTCCTGGAGGCGCCGAGGAGTTGATTGCCTCGCTGTCTGAAACCGACCCCGATACTGGAAAGACCTACCTGAAAATACCGGTAGAAAGCTCAGCAGCCGCAGCAGAAGCCCTGTCGGCTCTCGCCGGGCTGTTTTCAGCGCTAGGAGCGGGGGCTAAGGCGAATTCCGTCCAGCCAAGCAAGGCGAGCTAGTGTCTGGCAGCGAGCTGGACTTCTTCCGTATCGAGAATGCCCGCCTCAGGTCGCTTCTCGACGAACATGGTATTTCCTGGCAACTCCCACACCACGTGGAAAAGACCTTGGATTATCACGACAACGAGCCAAGCGGAAGCGTGGCTGATAGTAACGGCGATTATTCACAGCCTGTCACCGAAGGTCATTCTGTCGCGACTACCAAAGAGAAAATCTCGCTCTTTCGTCGCCTTTTTTCAGGTCGGGAAGATGTCTTTGCCCTACGATGGGAATCTTCAAAGGCTGGCTCTGGTTACTCGCCGGCCTGCGGCAATGAGTGGAAAAGAGGAATTTGTGAAAAGCCACGTGTCAAATGCGGAGAATGTTCTCAACGCACATTGCTACCAATCAACGACCAGGTGGTATTTGATCACCTGTCGGGAAAACAGGTAATCGGTGTCTATCCGCTCCTTATTGATGATACCTGCCGCTTCCTGGCAGTTGATTTCGACGAAGCCGACTGGCGCAGCGATGCGCGCGCCTTCATGGAATCATGCCGAGAATTCGGAATACCTGCTGGACTCGAGATATCTCGATCAGGAGCGGGGGCACATGTCTGGATTTTCTTCTCCGCCCCTGTCCCTGCACGCGATGCGCGAAGGCTCGGAGCCGTTCTTGTCAGCCATACCTGCGAGAAAACCCGGCAACTTTCACTAGCGAGCTATGACCGTTTCTTTCCCAATCAGGACAGCATGCCCGCCGGTGGTTTCGGCAACTTGATCGGACTGCCTTTACAGAAAAAATCGAGAGAAAAAGGTACGAGCATATTCGTCGACAACGATTTCCAGCCGTGGCCGGATCAGTGGACCTTCCTCTCAGAAATCGAGCTGCTCGAAGCAAGCGCACTGGATGAGATTATAGAAAAAGCTGCTGGAGGGCGGCCACCACTTGACGTAGCTTTTGTCGAGGATGCTGAATCAGAAAAACCTTGGAAACATCTACATTCAGAAATGATCAAACTCGATATTCCCTTGCCGGAATCGATCTCCATCATGCTCGCCGATCGCATCTACGTCGCCAAGGACGAATTGCCTCAGGCTCTGCTCAACAGGATCATACGGCTCGCGGCATTCCAAAACCCGGAGTTCTACAGATCCCAAGCCTTGCGGTTGTCAGTATGGGACAAGTCGCGTATCATCGGCTGTGCGGAAAACTACCCGAAACATATCGCGCTTCCCAGGGGATGCCGGGAAATACTTATTGAACTGCTCTCGGCAAACGGAATTGCGGCAGTAATCAAAGACGAGCGAGCATACGGATTTCCCATTGACGCGGGATTTATGGGCACGCTACGGGATGCGCAGCGCATCGCTCTTGAAGCTGTGCTTCTACACGAAACTGGCGTGCTCTGCGCGCCTACAGCATTCGGTAAGACAGTCATCGCCGCGGCCCTTATCGCCAATAGAAAAACCAGCACTCTCATCATCGTGCATCGAACCGACCTCGCGCGGCAATGGGCGGAGCGGCTTGGCATTTTTCTGAATATCGACAAGAAATTAATAGGAATAATAGGTGGTGGCAAAAAAAGACCATCTGGAAAAGTGGATATCGCTGTCATGCAATCACTGGCGAGGACTGAGGATTCCGATGAACTATTTGAACGCTACGGGCAGGTATTGGTCGACGAATGCCATCACCTCTCCGCGTTCTCATTCGAATCGGTCCTGAAGCGATTCAAAGCCCGGTACGTTCTGGGTCTCACCGCGACGCCTATCCGGCGCGACGGGCATCATCCCATCATTTTTATGCAATGCGGTCCGATCCGATACAAGGCGGTTCGGGAAACAAGCGAAATTGCGAGCATGAGGGTCTTCATGAAGCGGCTCGCCGCTCCCACCATTCCGGATGGCGCCGGAATCCAGGATGTTTTCCGAATATTGATACTCGATGACGCCAGAAACTCGAGGATCGTCGCTGACATCTCCTTTGCGTATGAGAAAGGTCGCAAGATACTCGTCCTTACCGAGCGGACCGAGCAGCTAGATATTCTGGCAGGGTTGATCGGATCAGAAAAAACACTGATCAAGCTCCATGGCAGGTTGAAAAAAACGGAACGCGATGAAGCCTTCGTGGCTTTGGGCAATATAGGCCATGACGAGCCGCGTATCATCCTAGCAACCGGAAAGCTCATAGGAGAAGGTTTCGATCATCCGGCCCTCGATACCCTCGTACTCGCCATGCCGATATCATGGAAAGGAACACTTCAGCAATACGCAGGCCGCCTACATCGCGAGCAATCAGGCAAAACCAGTATCGAAATCCATGATTACATTGAAACTGGAAACGCCTTTCTTGCGAGCATGTGGGGAAAAAGGAAAAAAGGTTACCTGGCGATGGGATACATCGTTGAAGAGAGCCAAGACCAACCTTGAAACCAATATGCAAGGATACCTTGCAGTGACTGGAACAACCTCGAATCAGTTCTTAATGCATAATGGGGCATCGCGCATGGGGAAAGCAGGTGACATTTTGGTTTCCGCACAGCCCAACTTGGAAAGACTTAGAAATTCTGTTTGTTTGACCACCTTCGGTATTGAATATAGAATAATCGGGAATGTAACTGATTATACATCAATGGAATAAACGTATTAGAACCGAGGGATCACGTGGCAAACAAGGAAGCGACAGCCCGCATCAAGATCAACAGGCTACTTGAATCATCTGGCTGGCGCTTCTTTCAGGAAGGCAACGCACCCGCCAATATCTGTCTCGAACCCAGCATAAAAATCAAATCAATCGACCTGGACGCGCTTGGAGAAGACTTCGAGAAGTCGAACAAAGGCTTCATTGACTTTCTGCTACTGGACGCAAAAGGATTTCCTTTCATCGTGCTTGAGGCCAAATCAGAGGACAAGAATCCGCTCGTCGGCAAAGAGCAAGCGCGAAAGTACGCCAAGTCACAGAATTGCCGTTTCATAATCCTCTCCAACGGTAATCTACACTATTTCTGGGACCTCGAACGTGGCAATCCTTATATCATTACGTCGTTTCCGACTCCGGACTCTGTCATGGGCTACCATGAAGGGCGCGCCCCCTTTAGCAGTACACACTCCTTGATTTCTGACTGTCTGCTCAAACGTTAAGGATCGCGGCGTACCTCCATGACCAGCTTCATTGAGTCCATACTCGAAATCCATCTGGGATATACGGTGATATGCGTGTGCACGGGAGTCGGGTTCTTCTTCCTGCGCAAGGTCGACAAGGGGGAGATAGGGCTGGCTTCTGGGCGCTAGGGTTCTTGCCTACTATGCCGCCGTGGCAATATTTTCTGATCGGGGAGATATTTCATATACTGGGTTTAGTCATGATGGTATGCGGCGCGTACCGTTTTTCCGGGTACGCTTACACGTTTTGGTTCGTGGTCGCCATGGCGTTGTGGCTTGTATGCTGGGGCGCGTCCATAGCATACACAGCGAATGCGTCTACGTTTCGTGCCTGTTCCTGAAATTCTACGCTTAACGCCTCCCGGCAGCGATCGGATACAGGAACGCCGACGAGGCGAGTACGGCAGCCGCGATGATCCAGGCGGCGCTAACGCCGAAGGAGCCTACGACGAGGCCGAACGCGACGGAACCGAGCAGTCCGCCGAGTTGCACGGCCAGCGATACGGCCGAAAGCATAGACGCGCGCTTGTCGCTCGGTAGCATGCGGTTGAGCATAGTCGATTCTGGCGGCGACGACATGCCGTTCCAGAAAAACATCGACAGGTACAGGATCGCAAAGCCGCCGGTGCGGGTCTGCATCGCCAGTGCGACTATGAACGCGGCGGTCAGGAGGCGCAGTATCAGCAGAAGCGGCGCGGCTCCTATCCTGGTTTTTTCAATCAACAAGGGCGCGACGAGGCTCCCGAGCAGGGCCGCCAAAAAGTAGCCGGCCGACAGGAATCCGTTGAGCCTGTCCGGGCTGGCTGATCCGACGGAGCCCGCGAGTTCGACTACGCGAGGCTGCCAGTAGGTCTCTATGGCCGAGAAGGCGATGCCCCAGGCTAGCGCTATAATCAGTATGGCCAATAAAGCCTTGCTCGAGCGCATGAAGGCGAGCGATTCGGAGATGAACGCGCCGAGTCGGGGGCCTGATCTCATGGGGGGCCGTTCTTCCCGGACCGCGAGCACGACAAGGATTCCAAGAACGGCGAGCAGGGCCAGCATCGCAAGGAGGTTACCGTGGTATCGGTTGGCGGAAGGAACAAGCGCTGACCAGAGGCCAGGGATAAATCCGCCGGCAATGCTACCCAAGGCCAGGCCTATGGTATCCGCGGCATTTATGGTCGACATGAGCCTGTGAAGCGTTTCGTCGCCCTTAGTTTCTATGTATTGATCGATGAGCAGCGCTTCAAGGGAGCCCGAGGAGAGGGCGCGAGAAACGCCGTAGAGGGCAAGGGCGGCGCTCACGGCAACGAAGCCGGAGGCGAACAGCAAGGAGGCGTACGCGGCGACCTGAAAGGCCAGGGCCGCGAGGTAGCAGCGCTTGCGGCCTATCCTGTCCGCGAGTACGCCGGTAGGCAATTCCAGGGCGACGACGACGCCTGCCGTTATGGCCGCCGAAAAACCGAGTTCGGCCAGGCTAAGCCCCTTTGACAAGCGAAGCAGGTTCAAGACAGGTATGACGAGGCCGATGATGCTCCATTGCAGGAAGCGGCTGGCGGCGGCGATGGTTCGTATGGTGAGCGGTTGTATCAGGCGCATGATATGGAGAGTGTATGCTCAGACGGTTTTTTCGTCAGTACCCTGCGCGACGAATTCTCGAATGAGCCACAAAAACACGTAGCCCTTGCATTATTGCCAGTCTCCGCGCAATCACGTATTCTGGACTTAGAGGTGCCAACCATGAAACGAGCCGCGTTCTTCTTAGCATACTTCCTGACTCCGGCTATTCCGGCTTTCTTCTATATTAATGCGGCGAAAAGCGGATTCGGCGTGTACTCGTCCTCGGTTCTGCTGGGCATCACCGCCTTCATACTGCTCTGCAATCAATTTATACTCGCGGCGCGGCCAGGCTGGGTTGTGTCGGCGCTTGGCCTCAAGAGTCTTTTGGCCTTCCACGGAACGATGCCCTTGGTCATCCTGGTCATGGCGGGAATGCATCGAGGGCTTAAGGCTAGCGCCGGTTTTCCGCTCGATAGCGCGCAGGCCATCATTGGGTCCCTATCCTTTCTGGTGTTTGTGCTGGCGGCAATCTTCGCCATCCTATTCCTTGCCAACATCAGTCTGCCGGTAGCCGCCGGGCTGCGCGCGCTCCGAAAATGGGCTCAGGATCATTGGGGGTTCAGCTACAAGCTGGCGAGGTCGTTCCACAACATCACGGTTGTTGCGGGTGTCGCGATCATGGTGCATGTGTTGCTCGCGTCCAGTTCAGACTTCACGGCGAACCCGGTAGGCGTGCTCTGGATGATCGCCTGGTTATTAATGTCGCTGGGGCTCTACGCGCGGTACCGTCTGCGCGGCAGAAAGGTTCCGGCGGCCCGCGCTTCGGCTTGACCGGCTAAAGTCCCGTAGTCCATCATCGTGGCCATGGATAGCTTGTGGGTTCAGGGTGCCAGAGGCGACAGTCATGGCTGAGCCCTATAAAATAATCCTCGTCGACGACGAAGACGAGGTGCGCGGGCGAATATCATCTAAGATATCCGCTGATTCTGGTTTCGTGGTGGCGGGCACGGCAGGCAACGGTTACGACGCGCTGGAGCTCATAGAGAAGCTCGGGCCGCAGGTGGTGCTCACCGACATCAAGATGCCGTATATAGACGGCATTGAGCTGGCTGAAATAATCAGGCGCGACTATCCGACGGTGCGCATCGGTTTTATAACCGGGTATGACGAGTTCGACTACGCAAGGCAGGCAATAAAGCTGGGCGTACGCAGCTACCTGACAAAGCCGCTGACCCAGGAAGACATTTCCGCCTTCCTCCAGCGACTCAAGGTAGAGCTTGACGACGAGTACCGCGACAACTACAACCGTGAGCAGATCCAGAAACGCTACGAACAGAGCGTGCCCCTGATTATAGAGAATTGCTTCGTGTCCTTCCTCGCGTCGGGCGCGTCGGGCGTCAAGGACGATATCGAACAATTGCGCCAGTGCGGAGTTACGCTTGACGACGCGCGCTACCTGGTAGCATTCGCGCTTGTGGAGCGGAATCCGGAGCTTTGGGGCATCATAGAGTTCGAACAGCTAAAATTGTCCGTGCGCGCCCGGCTCGCGGCTCTCCTGGAGTTGGAAGGCTACAAGCACTACCAGTTTGCGTTCCATGAGGGCATCGTTTTCGTGGTCAAGGAAAACGGTTGGGACTTCGAGCGGCAGGTAGACGTGGCGTTTAACCGCATGGTCAGGACCACCGAGCATTTTCTGTCCGTGCAGGTGGACATCGGCGTCAGCGACATGCACAAGGATTTCAGGCAGCTGCGCGACGCGTGGGAAGAGGCAGGCAAGGCGCTGTCGTATAGCCGTTTCAGCGCGGTGAGTCACGTGGCATATTTCAGGCAGGCAGGCGAACGGGATTCGCGCCCGGTGTCGTTCCATGAGGGCGACGCGGCGGGCCTTGAACACGCGCTACGATACGGTTCCGCCGATCAGGTAAACGCGGTGCTGGAATCGCTCAAGGCGGATGCCGCCCGCGACGCGACCGACGCGCGCAACCTGAATCTCTATGTGATAAACCTCGTAGGGCTCCTGGCCAACTACGCCGCCTCATCAGGCATCGACATAAACGAATTGGCCGAGACCGACGTCATCGAGCTGATGGCTAGAATCAGGAGTCTTGATCAGCTCTTCGCCTGGGTCGCCAATATCGCTGGCAAGATCAGGGAACGGAGCATCGCCTCCAAGGCCAACAACGCCCAGCGAATGTTGGAGCAAGCAGTCAACCTGATACGCAAGAGTTACCTGGATCCAGACCTCACGCTTGACTCCATCTGCGATAAACTGGGCATCAGCGCCTCGTACCTTGGGCAGCTCTTCAAAAAATATCGCGACAGCACCTTCGTCAAGTTTCTGACCAGCGTGCGCATCGATAAGGCCAAGGATCAACTGACGACGACAGGCGATCGCATCGTCGAAGTGGCGTTGCAGTGCGGTTATCGCGACGTGTACTACTTCAGCCATAGTTTCAAAAAAATCACAGGCGTTTCGCCAAAGAAATACAGGGAAGACAATGCGTAAGCCGTCGATATCAATAGGTCTCAATATCTTCATTGCGACGATGGGCATCGTCTCCGTTATATTGCTGCTTACGAGCTTCGTATTTCTCGCCGTCTTTTCCCGGACGCTCGACGTCATGGTGGAGTCGCAGTCACGCGAGATAAACAAGCAGATAGTCATGAACTTCGAGGGTTACATCAACAGCGTCATCGAGACGGCCAACTATATTCAGTTTGCATCCTTCGATCTTGACACGGTGGCCGACGCAAAGGCGCTGGCCGAACTCTACCGGACCAACACCGATATGAAAAAAGACGTTGTCGCGGTATTCCTGTTCGATAAAAGCGGCCGGCCGTTGGTCGGGCCCACTCTCGATTTCGCGCGGGCTGATTCTGTCGCTTCATTGTCCTGGTTCTCGCGAGCACGCGATATAAAGGAAATATTCCACTTCAGCGCGGCCGGGGAAGCAAGTATCGCCGGGGATCGGGACGAGGGTGTAATATCGGTATCCAAGTCAATCGAGTACACCAGGAACGGACAGGCCGCCGACGGCGTGCTCCTCATTGAATTGAACAATGAATCAATTACCGATCTGGCCAGGAAGACAAATCTGGGCGAGGGAGGCCATCTGGTCATCCTCGACGATCAGGACCAGCTTTTGTATTCGTCTGAAGCCGGCGCGGGCGCTATGACGGCCTCGAGCTATGCGCTGGCCCGACGGCTGTACCTTGGAGGAACGCGGGCGACTATCGAGCGGGTCGATATGTACCTGTACGTCAACACGCTGCTGCATACGCGCTGGCGCATCGTAACGGTGAGCAACGTCAACGAGATCAACGAGGTCTTGCTCCGGCTTGCCGGCATACTCGTGGCAATATTCGCGGTAGCGGTTGCGGTGAGCGCCGCCGTGGCCGGCATCATTTCACTGAGCGTGTCGCGGCCCGTGACTCAGCTCAGGAAGGTGATGCGCAAGATCGAGGACGGTGACTTCTCCGAGCCGGTCGAGATAAGCGGCCAGAAGGAAATCGTGCTGCTGGCCCACTCGTTCAGCAGCATGGTACAAAAAGTCCAGGAACTGATGGCCAGACTCGTAGAAGAACAGCGCGAGAAGCGCAAAACCGAATTGCGGGCCTTGCAGAACCAGATCAATCCGCACTTCCTCTACAATACCCTCGACTCGATCGTGTGGCTCGCGGAAAACCAGCGTACTAAGGACGTGATAACCACGGTGGTGGCATTAGCGCGCCTGTTCCGCATCAGCATCTCCAAGGGCGAAAATTTCATCACGGTACAGGACGAGATTTCTCATGTCAGAAATTACCTGACTATACAGAGCATCAGGTACCAGGACAAGTTTACCTACGCGCTGAACCTCCAGCCTGAAATGGCCGAGCTGAAGGTCATGAAGCTCATACTCCAGCCGCTCGTGGAGAACGCGATCCAGCACGGCATAGGCGACGATGACGGGCGCATCACGATCTCGGGCATGCTCGAAGGAGGCTTCATGCTGTTCAGCGTTAGCAACACGGGCTATGGCATACCGGACAGCAAGATAGCCGAGATGTACGGATCGATGCGAGGCGGTTCGGAACATCCGAGCGTGGGCATGCGCAATGTATACCAGAGGTTGAAATTGTATTATGGCGATCAGGCCGACATCGCCATCTCGAGCGTTAAGGACGAGAGCACGACTATGACCATCCGCATCCCCACGGGCGGACGCGATGGGAGGCAATCATGAAGGCGGTCTTTCCGCTTCCGGCGCGCGCGCTTGCGGCCTGTCTCTTCGCCGTAGCCGCGCTGACGTCATGCGCACGGAACGAACCGGCCGTGGGTCTGTTCCTCTACAATGAAGCGGATCCGTATATTAAGGAATTCGCAAAGCAGATAATGGCCGAATCGGGTTCGGCTTTTGCTCCGACCAAGTACGACGCGGGCAATTCGCAGCTCATCCAGAACGAGCAGATAGAAAGCCTGCTGGCAGATAATCCCGCGCTGATGATAATCAACCCGGTAGACCGGCTCGGTTCGCACTCAGTGCTACGAAGGCTGCGGGCAGCTGGAATCCCGGGCATCTTCTTCAATCGCGAACCGTTGGCCGCCGACCTAGCGCTTTGGAAAAAATCATATTATGTAGGCGCAAGGGCGGAGCAGTCCGGTCAGCTTCAGGCAAGGCTCGTCATGCAGTTGTTCGGCGGTCAGTCCGAGACTCTCAACGGGTTCGACCGCAACGGAGACGGCAAGATCCAGGCCATCATCCTCAAGGGTGAACAGGGCCACCAGGACGCCGAGATCAGGACGCGCGAAGTGCTTCACAGCTTCGAGACGGCCGGTTTTACAGTCGAAGTGCTGGCCCTTGAGATTGCCAACTGGAACCGCGACGAAGCCTATGCCAAGATGGGCAGGCTGCTGCGCGACTACCAAGACAGGATAGAACTCGTGGTGTCAAACAACGACGCAATGGCGTTGGGGGCCATCAGCATGATGCGCCAGGCCGGCATGTTCCAGGATACCAACGGCAACGGCCGCATAGACAGGAACGACTCAGGCTGGATCCCCA
>CAZNCK010000029.1:14496-20113 GCA_964571545.1 uncultured Treponemataceae bacterium
GCCGATGAGCTCTGGATTCCCGTAGTCGGCATCGACGGCCTACAGGAAGCGGAAGCGTCGATTGCCGAGGGTTATCTCTATGGAACGGTGAAGAACGACTCGCTGAGTATGGCCAAGGCCATCGTCGAACTTGCCGGCATAGTGCTCGGGCGCATCGATCCGGCCACGGCTGAATATCCCTTGCAAGACGGCACGTACATCTGGATAGATTACCGGCCGTTTGTGTCTGAAGATTGACCGCAACGACCATTGCGGAAAATCGCAAATTCTACGTTGAATTGTATATTGTTGCATCTCCGGAACCGATTTACCGTGACATCATCATGGAATGCCCTCAAGGCACTCCCCATCACCAGAAGGAGAACAGCATGTACCGAAAGATCGGATTCATCGCGTTGGCCGTACTCATGGTCATCGTCGTGGCGTGCGCCCCCAAGGCCGCCTCCAATGACAGCAAGCAGGTCGTAATCGGAGCCAATATCTATAGCTTCGCCGACAATTTCATGAACGGCGTCATGAAGCCCGAGTTCGAGCGCTACGCCACCACGCTCGGCGCCAAGCTCGAGATGGTCGACTCTGAAGGCCAGCAGGCCAAGCTCAACGATCAGATCGACGTCTTCATCACCAAGAAGGTAAGCGTCCTGGCGATCAACCTCGTAGACCCGGCCGCAGCCAAGGCCGTCATAGCCAAGGCCAAGGCCGCCGGCATCCCCCTCATTCTCTTCAACAAAGAACCCACCGAAGCTGGCGTCATGGCTTCCTATGACAAGGTCTGGTATGTAGGCACCAACTCCGCCGAGTCCGGTATCATTCAGGGCCAGATGATGGTCACCGACTGGAAAGCCAATCCCACCTGGGACAAAAACGGCGACGGCGTTGTTCAGTACGTACTGCTCAAGGGCGAGCCGGGACATCCCGATGCTGAAGCCCGCACCAAGGAATCGGTCAAGGCTTTCGTCGACGCGGGTCTCAAGGTCGAGCAGCTTGCCCTCGAAGCCGATCCCAACTGGTCCACCCAGCACGGCAACGACAAGATGGCCGCGTGGCTGACCTCCAGCTTTGGCAAGAACATCGAACTCGTGATCTGCAACAACGACGGTATGGCTTTCGGCGCGATCAACGCCCTCAAGGCCGCCGGCGTCAAGCTGCCGCTCTACGGCGTAGACGCCCTCGATCAGGCCCTGACGCACATCGCCGATGGCGAGATGAACGGCACCGTCCTCAATGACGGCGTCAACCAGGCTCGCGCCACCCTCGACCTCGCGATCAACGCCGCGAAGGGCAAGCCGGTTACCGAAGGCACCGCATGGGTACTCAGCACCGACGCTTCCAAGGCCGTCCGCGTAGCCTATCTGCCCGTAACCCCGAAGAATTACCAGGAATTCCGAAAGTAGTAAATGCTGTCTTGACGCGGAGGTTCCTCTAGGAACCTAATGTCGCGGGGGGGATCATTCCCCTCCGCGACGATTTTTTGCGGAGGGAGTATGCTTGTGCAAGACTATCTACTGAGCATCAAGGGAGTGAGCAAATCATTCTCAGGCGTCCAGGTGCTCAAAGACGTCCACCTTGAGGTCAAGGCAGGCACCGTCCATTCCCTGATGGGCGAGAACGGCGCGGGCAAGTCCACCTTGATGAAATGCTTGTTCGGTATCTACCGTCAGGACTCAGGCTCGTTCGAGCTGGCCGGAAAATCTTTTAACTTCACCGACCCCAAACACGCGCTCGAAAATGGCGTGTCCATGGTCCACCAGGAACTCAACCAGGTCGTCCAGCGCTCCATCAGCGACAACATATGGCTGGGTCGCTATCCAAAAAAAGGCCTCTTCGTCGACGAGAAAAAAATGCGCGCCGACACGCTCGCGCTTTTCCAGAAGATCAACATACATCTCGATCCGGATACGCCGTTGAGTCGCCTGTCGGTGTCGCAGCGCCAGATGGTAGAGATAGCCAAGGCAATTTCGTACGACGCCAAGATCATAGTCCTCGACGAACCTACTTCGTCACTTACCGACAATGAAGTGAATACCCTGTTCGACATCATAGGAGTCCTCAAGACCCAGGGCGTCGGGGTTATCTATATATCCCACAAGATGGACGAGATTTTTAAGATATCGGATTATGTTACCGTACTCCGGGATGGCAGGTACGTGGGCACCGAGAGCGCCAAAAACCTGACGATGGAGAAAGTCGTCAACATGATGGTAGGCAGGGATCTCGACGACCGCTTTCCGCCCAAGACCAACGTTCCCGGCGAGGTGCACATGGCGGTGCGCGGACTGACGACAAAATACCCGCCTGTCATCCACGACGTGAGCTTCGACCTGCGCCGCGGCGAGATCCTGGGAGTCGCCGGCCTAGTCGGCGCCGGACGCACGGAACTCATGGAATCCCTGTTCGGCGTCAGGACGCTCGTATCGGGAGAGATACAGGTCGACGGCAAGGTCATCGCCAACAGCAGCCCCAACAAGGCTATCCTGAACCGCTTTGCCTACCTCACCGAGGAGCGCCGGGAGACCGGCATCTATCCGCTTTCCGACATTACGTTCAACTCCACCATCGCCAACATCGAGGCGTACAAGAACAAATTCGGCTTTCTGGTCGACTCCAAAATGGAGAAAGACGCGGATAACCAAATTTCAGCCATGCACATCAAGACGCCGAGCAAGCGTGAACCCATCCGTTCGCTGTCCGGCGGCAACCAGCAAAAAGTCATCATCGGCCGCTGGTTGCTCACCAATCCGGATGTTCTGTTGCTCGACGAACCGACGCGAGGCATCGACGTCGGCGCTAAATACGAGATATACCAGCTTATCATCAACCTGGCAAAAAGCGGAAAATCTGTCATCGTCGTCTCTTCTGAAATGCCTGAACTCATAGGCATCACCAACCGCATCCTGGTCATGAGCAACGGCTACATGGCCGGCATCGTCGATACCGCAACCGCGACCCAGACGGATATTTTCAACCTCGCGATGAAATACCTTAACAACTTGAGGGAGGCCGAAGTATGACCGGCACAGGAACGCGCAAAACCAAGGCAATGACGAAGGACCAATGGAAAGAGTTGTTCGTCAAGAACGCCATCTACATCGTCATATTCCTCATCATCATGTTCATCATCATCAAAGAACCGGCGTTTTTGTCCTTGCCTGTGTTGCGCAACATCCTTACCCAGAGTTCGGTGCGACTCATCCTGGCCTTCGGAGTCGGCGGCATAATCATCCTGCAGGGCACCGACCTTTCGCTCGGACGCTCGGTCGGCTTCGCGGCGGTCATCGCGGGCTCACTCTTGCAGCGCGCCGATTACGCGTCGCGCTTCTACCCCGACATGGCGGCCCTACCGCTCGTGCTACCGCTTCTGGCTTCCTGCGCGGTCAGCGCCTTCTTCAGCGCCATAAACGGCTGGGTCGTCGCCAAGTTCAAGATCCACCCCTTCCTGGCGACGCTCGGCATGATGATAACGCTGTACGGCATCCTGTCCATATACTTCGCCTCGGGAGCGCCGGGCCCCCAGCCAATCGGCGGTTTCGACACGCGTTATGTGGAATTCGTCATAGGTTCGACGCTCGGCATTCCAAACCTAGTCATCTACGCGGGCATCATAAGCGTCATCGTGTGGGTGCTGTGGAACAAGACCACCTTCGGCAAGAACCTGTACGCGGTGGGCGGCAACCCGGAAGCCGCCAAGGTCTCAGGCGTCAATGTCGGCAAGACGCTGATCTTGGTGTACGTTATGGCCGGCATACTCTACGGCATAGGCGGCTTCTTGGAGGCGGCCCGTATCGGCAGCGCCAACAACGGCACCGGCTTCGGCTACGAACTAGACGCTATCGCGGCCTGCGTGGTCGGCGGCATCTCGTTCTCTGGCGGAATCGGCAAGGTATCCGGCGCCATCGCCGGAGTGCTCATGTTCACGGTCATAAGTTACGGCATGACATTCATAGGCATGGACCAATACTTTCAGTACATCATTAAGGGCGTGATCATAGTCGCGGCCGTAGCACTGGACGCCAAGAAGTACGTCAAGAAGTCCTGATCTTTCAAGCGGGCCACTCAACCCTCAAAACAATAAAAAGCCCGCCCGACAAATCGGACGGGCTTTTTTTACGGCTTGCAGCGCTCAGGTGCTATTTCTCCCCAAACGTCGTCACGCCGTCCCAGTCGGCCGCAGGCGACTGGCGCTGGTAGCGGATGCAGCGATCACGGAACAGGCGGGCAACATTGTCAGCCGGATTCCATGCGAGCAAGTCTTCATACACGGCCAGCGATTCGCGGAAGCGACCGGCCCGATAATCCTCGAACGCGGATTCCCAGGCCCTGATGAAGGCCGCGGACAGGCTCGCCTCTCCCCGGTCAAGCAACTCGTGTATCCTGACGACTTCATGCCGTCCCTTGACCCTGACAGCGTCGAGGAAACGGCTCGGATACCGCGCCCGGACGGAGAGCGAGTCGAGGGTCGTTTCGCTGACTATGGAGCGCACGCCGTAGTATTTTGTCAGGCTTTCGAGCCGCGAGGCCAGGTTTACCGCATCCGAGATGACTGTCCCGTCGAAACGCTTCGACTCCCCGATGACGCCTATCATCAACGGCCCGCGGTGGATGCCCACGCCCATCTCTACAGGCGCGAGCCCCGAAACGGATCGTTCCACGTTGAGTCCTTCGAGCCTGGCGAACATGCCGTAGGCCGCTTCAAGGGCAGATTCAACCGAACCGGGGAAAAGGGCCATTATGGCATCGCCTATATACTTGTCTATGAATCCTCCGTGCTCGCGTATCTGGGGGCCCATGCGGCTCAGGTAATCATTGAGAAAGGCGAAGACCTCAGCCGGGAGCATTCCCTCCGACAGATCGGTGAAGTGCCTGATATCGGTGAATAGTATGGTCATGTCGGCCTTGGCCTGGTCGCCGAGCTGTATTTCGGCGATGTCTTTCTTGCCGAGATGAGCCAGAAATTCTGCGGGCACGAAGCGAGCGTTGGCCTCATTAAGGGACGTAACGCGCAGGATGTAGTCGCGTATCTCCTTGGACATTGAATTGAAAGCGTCGCCCAGATCCTGTATCTCATCGCGCGAGCGAATATCCACATCTACCTCGTAGTCGCCGCCGGCAATCCGTTCCGCGCCAGCCTTCATCGACCGTATCGACCGCAGGAGCATAGCGGTGAACGCCACGAAGACGACAAGGAACCCGACGATTATGCCCACACCACCGGCGATGCTGCGCCACGCGAACGAGGCGCTGGCTTCGTCAAGCACGTCCGCGCTCAGCGTCACTTCAAAGATGGCCAGCACCATACCGTTGGAACCCCTGACCGGCGAGAACGCCGAAAGCCACTCGCCGTAAATATCCTCGTAACGGAGGTACACGGGTTCGCCCGTAGCGATGACGCGTTCGAACTCGGATTTAACGTAGGGGTACAGCTCCAGGTACTCGTACGACCCGATGACCCACCAGGAATCTCCTTCCTTGCGGTAAAAGTAATCATAGACGTTTGAATTCCAGGAATCCTCGTTGACGTTGATCAACCGGTCTATGACGTCCATCACATGCATGTAGGCGGGTGAATCCTTTATCTCCTGGAGGCTCAAGCCGTCGAACCGTAGCTCGTCTATATCGG